>JALSIV010000358.1 GCA_026989685.1 Pirellulaceae bacterium
GGGCCGTGCACGTTTACCGTTCGAACCGGTTCGACAGTCCTCCCAGCAGCGACCCTTCCCCCTTGCTCGAACCGCCGACGGAGGGAGCGTGAGCCAGCACACGGTCGGCCAAACGAGAAAACGGCAAGCTCTGGAGCAGTACCGTGCCGAAACCCGACAGCCGAGCCAGAAAAAGGCCTCAGCACGCGGAATCCCTCGCCCATGGGCCACCCCATTTGACAAGGTCTGCCCCCCGTTCCAAGATAGCAGCGGGCTTCTCATTGTGCCTCTAGGGACAACCGTCGGCGAGTCAGCGAAGGTGGTGGCCGTTTGAACGACGAGGGGGAATTGATCGACCGCACCTTGCAGGGCGACGGCGACGCCTTCGGAACGCTCGTGCGCCGGTACCAGGACCGGCTCTACACCAGCATGGTTCACGTGCTGCACAACGAGGAGGATGCTCGCGACGTCGTTCAAGACGCCTTCGTGCAGGCCCTCACCCAGCTCCGCTCGTTTTCTCGCCGTTCCTCATTTTACACGTGGATTTACCGGATCGCCTTCAATCGGGCCCTCAATCGCCGCAAGCGTCAGCAGCGGGAGCGGGAACTGCTCGGCGATCCGGGCACCGCAATAGCAGCCGACGACGACGCCGGACAAGAACTGGAACGCAAAGAGACGATTGCTCAGGTCCAGCGAGCCCTTGCGTCGTTGGACGCTCCGTTTCGGGCCGTATTGGTACTGCGGGAAATCGAACAGCTCGACTACCGTACGATCGCCGAGATCCTTCAGATCGAAGTGGGCACGGTGCGCAGCCGACTGCACCGAGCTCGAGTGCTACTGCGTCAGGCCCTCCGCCGCATCATGGCAGCCGACTGAATTCCTGCTCCAGCCGTCTCCGTTCCACTGCTGTACCGTCCAGTGTCCCCGCAGGCAACGAATCCGCACCGCTCCCGCCGACGTGTGCCAAACCTGCGATGACGGAGCGTGCCTCCACCGCTCGATCGTCGCGCGTGCCGTTCGCGCCGAGCCACTGACAATTACGTGTCGCGGCTCGAATCGGCTCGACCAGAACTCGGGGTGGCTGTGCCGACTGCCGTGGTGCGGAGCGACCAGCACAAGCAGCGGCGAGCGAACCTGCCGCTGCAGCACCGACCAGACTTCCCGCTCTCCCCGCTGCTCAAGGTCGCCGGGAAAGACGAGCTGCCTCCCGGCATACTCGAGCCCCAACACCAGGCTCGATTCGTTGTCCGACCAATGAGACGGAACGGGGCCGGGGTGCCACACCTCGATCGACAGTTTCGAAAAAGCAAACCGGTCCCCTCGCCTCACCAATCCCCACTCGATCCCCCGCTCGGCCAGCTCCTCGAAGAACTGCGGAAATCGGCGCGAAACGCGGCGCAGCATGATGGGAGTCAGCAACACCTCCGACACCGGCAATTCCGAGGCCAGATAGGGAACCAGGTTGAAATGGTCGGCGTCGGCATGAGAAAGATAGACTCCGTCGAGCCGCGTCACCCCCAGGGTCCTCAGTGAGCGAGCGATTTCCCTGCCGGTCAGGTGAGCATCTCCCATCGTTCCCGCATCGCACAGCCAATTCCGGCCGTCGGGCGTGTGCACCCAGACGCAGCTACCATGGCCCACCGAGAAAACCACGCATTCCAGCTCGGCCGCCGCCGGTCCGCCGAACCACAACCGGGCCGCCAAGAGATATCCGGCCGTGCAGGCCAGCCCTCGCCGCATGCGAAAGTTCCGGCCCTGCGCACACCACATGCCCAAGAACAAGACGTAATAGCTCATGCAGTACCAGCGGGGCGGCGGCGCCCAGCGAACCGCCGGCAGTAGGGGGGAAGCGGCCGAGTTGAGCCACTGACCGAACTCCAGGGCGACTCCACAAACCGCGCCTGCCCATCCCGCCCCGACCGCTCCTGGAAGCGCGGCGAAGGCAACGGTCGCCAAACCCGCCCAGAGTGCCACGGACATGGCAATCGCCAAGACGGGCGTCAGCAGGACACCGGCGAGCGGAATGGCCTGAAACGTCTGCCACACCAACGGAAGCAGCGCCGAGGTCACGGCCAGGGAGACGCCGACGTTGTATCGGGCACGCACCGCGATCCAGCTTGCCAGACGCCGCCAGCGGGGAGCCGAATCCCGGACCAGTCGGTCCAGCGGCGAGAGTGTCGGCGGACGGCTCACCTGACTCCACCACATCAGCGCGCCGACGGCTGCCAATGAAAGTTGCACGCCGCTTTGCGTCCAACTCAAAGGCCGCACGACCCACATCGCCAAAGCTACGGCCGCCAGCAACTGGCGATGGGCCACCGCCCGCCCCAGACGTACGGCGATCAACCAGCCACCGATCCACAAGGTGGCCCGCCATACCGGCGGCTGCCCCCCAGTGAACCACGCATAGCCGGCAGCGACCCACAGCGTACTCCACCACGCATGCCGCTCGCATCCGGGAACCATTCGCAGCAACCACCACCATCCGCAAAGGGCGATGGCCACGTGCATTCCCGACACGGCCAATAGATGAGCGGTCCCCGTGTCACGAAACGACCGTAGCTCGCGCTCGTCGATCCCCCCGCGGTCCCCCAGCACGATGGCAGCCGCCAAGCCCTGCTGCTCGAGGGGAACCCAGTCCTCCACCGCCCGCCTGGCATGCTCTCTCAGTCGCTCGAGCCAGTAACGCGCCGCCATGCCCGTTCGCCGCCCGCTCTCCAATACCACCAACGACTCCGGCGACTCGACATCCAAACGGGCGGTGACTCGGTAGGCTCTCCAGTAGACCCGCGAGGAGTACCCACCCGGATTGCGAGCGTGCCGAAGGCCGCTCAGCCGGCCCCACACTCTTATCGAACTGCCGGCGATCCGAGCCGGGAGCCGCGGCCGCCCGGCGGGGATGTCGACGACGACCCGCACTGCTCCCTGCACCGGATCCCAGCGGCGCCCTCGGCGGACTCGGCTCGTCTCCAGCAGGAACCGAGCCGTGGTTCGCCCCGGTCGAGGGTGCCAAGGGGCAGTCGGCGGCGACCGGCGATACGTGACGGCCCCTCGCAGACGTCCTTCAAGCACGGCGGGAACCGACTGTTCGCCCAGCAGGAACTTCACGTGGTTCGGCGGGAAGGTACTCGAATACTCGTGCGTGCGAAAGGCCGCGAAACAGGCAACGGCACCCCACAGCGCGACCGCCGCCATGCGGCTTGGGCGAAGCCCCTGCCAGGCCGCCAAGCCGGCGACCGTGCCCAGCATCCAGACCACGACTCCGCCCCAGCGGAGCTCAAAAGCGAGGACCCCGGCGACGACGGCGCAGCAGACCACCATCAACGGCTCGCGGCGCGGGATCGGGCACTCCAGATCGGCTGCCCCGACGGAATCGATGGCAATGGGAGACGACGGCACAACGGTCCCTCATCCAGTCCGGTGGGACCGTCGGGTGCCGTGTGACGTTCATGATAGCCAACGGTCGGCCGATCTGTCTACTCAGGTCGTCTGGCCGCGGGGCGCGGCGGTGCTACACTGGACGCGTCGGTGCCGCACGATGAAATCCCGCACGTCGGGCATTTCCGCAAGCCGGCAGCAAGCCCCGCCGCTCGACGGCCCATCTTTGGGGCTGCGGGCTGCGGCAGCGCGTTTTGTTTCCGATGCGAAACCGGTCACCAACCAATCCAGGAGCGTAGGGCGATGAGAATCGATCGAAATCGGATGGGATGGGCCTGCAGCCTGCTCGCGCTGGCGTATCTGACGTCGGCATTGCCGGCGGCCGATGACGGACCGTCGCCCCGAAACGGCTCGGCGGCCGCCCGGCGGTTTCCGCCGGTCCGGTATCCGCCGTCGCGGCGGAGTGACCACGTCGATATCTACCACGGCACCAAAGTTCCCGATCCCTATCGTTGGCTGGAAGCTGTCGACAGCGCCGAGACGCGGCAATGGGTGCAAGCGCAGAACAAGCTGACCTTTGGTGTGCTCGAGTCGATCCCGGAACGGGAAGCGATCCGCAAGAGACTGACACAACTGTGGAACTACGAACGTTACGGGCTGGCTCGCAAACGAGGCGGCCGCTATTTCTACACGCACAACAACGGCCTGCAAAACCAGTCGGTGCTGTACGTTTCGGAAGGCTTGCAGGGCGAACCGCGACTGCTGCTGGACCCCAATACGCTCTCGGAAGACGGAACGGTGGCACTGGCCGCTTGGGTTCCCAGCGAAGACGGCAAACTGGTGGCTCTGGGGCTGGCCGGTGCCGGATCGGATTGGCGCGAGTGGAAAGTGCTCGACGTCGATACGGGCAAGCTGCGGAAAGACCACCTCAAGTGGGTGAAGTTCTCCAGCGTCTCCTGGCTGCCCGACAGCAGCGGGTTCTATTACAGTCGCTACGATGAACCGAAGGCGGGCGAAGAACTGACGGGAGTGAACTACTATCAGAAGCTTTACTTTCACCGGATCGGTACGCCCCAGTCGGCCGACCGGCTGGTCTATCAGCGCCGCGACCACAAAGAGTGGGGATTCGGAGGCCACGTCACCGAAGACGGCGACTACCTGATCATCGCCGTATGGCGGGGAACCGACCCGAAGAACCAGCTTTTCTATCAGCCACTCGAAGGCGAAAAGGTCGGCGAGACCATCGAACTGCTGGCAGGCTTCGATGCCGAGTATACGTTCATCGGAAATGACGGCCCGATCTTCTACGTGATGACCGACCGGGACGCTCCCCGGCGCCGACTCGTCGCCATCGACGTGCGCCGCCCCGATCCGAAGGACTGGCGCGACGTGATTCCGCAAGCCGCCGAGACGCTCGAGGGGGTGGCCTATGTCGGCGGGCGCTTTTTCGCCAGCTTTCTCAAAGACGCCCACGCGCTGGTGCGCATGGTGTCACCCGCAGGAAAACCGCTCGGTGAGCTGCGTCTTCCCGGAATCGGTTCGGTGGGCGGATTCACCGGCAGGAAGAAGGAGACGGAAACGTTTTACGCGTTCACCGGCTTTACCACTCCCACCACCATCTACCGGTTCGACATCGCCGGCAATCAGAGCGAAGTATTCCGGCGGCCGAAAGTCGAATTCGATCCATCGCGATTTGAAACGAAGCAAGTGTTCTACCGCAGCAAAGACGGAACGCGAGTTCCCATGTTCCTCACCTACCGCAAGGGACTGGAGTGGAACGGCGAAAACCCCACGATTCTGTATGGCTACGGCGGGTTCAACATTTCCATCACGCCCTCCTTCAGCGTGGCCAATCTGGTGTGGATGGAGATGGGCGGCGTGTATGCGGTGGCCAATCTGCGCGGGGGCGCGGAGTACGGCCGCGAATGGCATGAAGCGGGAATGCTCGATAAGAAACAGAACGTGTTTGACGACTTCATTGCGGCCGCCGAGTGGCTGATCGAGAACCGAGTCACTTCGTCGCGCCGGCTGGCGATCCGCGGTGGCAGCAACGGCGGCCTGCTGGTGGGAGCCGTGATGACGCAGCGACCGGAACTATTCGGCGCCGCATTGCCGGCCGTCGGCGTGATGGACATGCTCCGCTTCCACCGCTTTACGATCGGCTGGGCCTGGACTTCCGAATACGGCTCATCCGATGATCCCCGACAATTCAAGACGTTGCTGAAGTACTCGCCCCTCCATAACCTCAAGAAGGGAACCCGTTATCCGGCAACGATGGTCACCACAGCCGATCACGACGACCGCGTTGTGCCCGGACACAGCTTCAAGTTCGCCGCCGCACTGCAGTATGCTCAGGCCGGCAAGGCTCCCGTGCTGATCCGCATCGAGACGCGAGCCGGCCACGGGGCGGGAACCCCGGTCAGCAAGCGGATCGCTCAAGCCGCCGATATGCTGGCATTTCTGCTGGTAGCGCTCGACTGGAAATTGCCCGAAGACTGGAAGGTGATCAGCGACTGCGGCTGAGCAATTCGACCGCCTTTTGGTGATAGCGGTCCGGATTCTCGAAGAACTTGGCGAGCGACATTTCGTCGGCGAATACGTAGATCCGGTTCCGGTGAAAGACTCCGTGCCGCCGATGGCCGACCACGTGGCGCCCGTGGTCGATCAGTTGCACCACGTCGAGTTCGGACAGCATGGGAGCATAGCGATCCGGATTGGACAGGAACGCCTGCTGCGCCGCCCGGCTGACGAACAAGTAGGTGCGGCCGCGATGAATGGCCCCGTATTGTGCGTCTCCCTTCTTCCATTGCTCACGGTTCACCAGCGTGACCGGACAATAGCCGTCCAGTCCGATCGGCGGATGACCGGCGGTCCCTCGCGGCGGCGTCGGCGGTTGCGGCCGTGTCGACGGTCGCGACGATGCAGGCGGTATCTGGGAACGAGTCGGAGCTGACGGCTGGGTCCCTTGAGCCGCCAAGGGGTCGAAAACGCGGCCGGGAAGCTGGCTGTCAGGTGGGCTTTGAGCGGCAGTGGCCGGGCCCGAGGGTGGCGGCGGACCGACCGGACCGGAGCCGGCGGCGGGCGGAGCGGTAAAGTCGCGGCTGCTGGCGGGAGCTGCGAAACGGTTGACCGTGGGGACGGGCGGCCGATTGGTCGAGAACCGCGAGGCTCCGGTCGCTGACGGGGGAGTCGCTGTGGCGGTACCGTTTGACGGGGAATGGCTGCGCGAAGTGGGCGGCACCGGCCCCGTCGCTGGACCGGGTACTCCGGACGGTCGGCCTCGCGGATCGACCAGTTGCTGAGCATAAGGGCCGGCCGTGGGCGCCATTTGGTGGCCCGCTTGGCCGCGATGGGCATGATCGGCAGGGGAAGGGGAACCGGCAGGCGGGCCGGCGAATCGATTCTGCACGACTTGAGCGGTGCCACCGGCCGCCGTCGCCGAACCTCCCGGCGGGGAGAACTTCGAATTACGAACCGCTTGCGGAGCCGCTTTGGGAGGATCCCAGTTCGAGTGAGCGTCGCTCCGCTGGACCGGCCGTTGGGTGCGTGCGTGAACCGCCACGTTGCTCAGCGTGGCAAGGAAGTGCCTGGGATCGGGACGCGGAATTCCCCGGTAGAGCTCTCGGCCACTGGGCGAAAGAACCACGTCGGTGGGCCAGGCTCGAATGCCGTATTTTTCCTTGAGTTCGGGATGCTGCCTGACATGGATCTTGACCGGGACATAGTGGAGCGAGAGGACGCGGCCGACTTCCGAATTGCGGAAGACGTTTTGCTCCATTTTGGCACAGGGAAGGCAGTTATCGTCCCAGAAATGGAGCAGCACCAGCCGTTGACTCTGGCCGGCCTTCTGCAGGGCCGCCGCCAAATCGGTCTCCCAGGGAATCCTCGCCACAGCCGGTGCCCCCATGCCCCAACAGAGCCAGCCACAGACAATGCCCAACCAAACGTGCCGCCGCACCATGATCCGATTCCCCTGTGCGTGATAAACCCCGAAAACCAAGTCCACGGCGGCAACACCGCCGTTTCCTCCACTCACTCATCGGTTGTCGGAGTCTGACGGTTGCACAAAATCTCCCTGATTTGACGGCTGGTTTCGGCCGGACCAACCGGTGGAGAACGGCCTATTTCCGAAAAACCACCCCAATTGCCACCGTTTGACTGTATATGTCGCTTGACAGGCTCGATCAGATGATTATGATTCCGATAGTCGAGATCAGGGAACTTCGAGATCTGTTCCCAAGGAGAATAGGCTCGAGTTTGGATTCTGAAGCCCCTCATGGGAAGACGCGGCCGCCTCGGCCAGCTTCGAAGGGGAATCGACGGCGTTCTTCGCTTCACAGCAACGTAGTGAGTAAGTCGTAAACGGGCCGTCACCTGTGCTCTCCCATCGTGGGACGGTTTCGTCAGCTCAAGGGTTCGTCACGCGAGAGGTCGTGGGGCGTGGTGCTCCAAGCCACCTGACGTGACGCGGTCCGGCAAGCTGCACGGCATGGCGGTTTCTGCAAGGTCGGTATCGACGATATCCCGGCAAATACCTTGGAAACGGTAGTAGACACAGCGCGGTCGCGATCAGCGGCGACAAAGGGGAAACGCTCCGCCCGCGCTGGTTCGGAGAATAGGAAGCCCATTCAGTATTCGGCGGCCAGTCAGACCGCCCATTCCCGTAGGTGAGGGGCCATCAAGCCACTGAGAAGGCGCTCGGGGCGCCGTCTGTGAACACACCGACGCGGTCGATTCAACATCCGGCTGCGTCGTTTTGGGGCTGATGCCGCACGAGCGGATGCCGTGCCGGCGACCTTCGGCTCACATGCCGAGTCGAACCGCGGCCGTGCGCCGTTTCCCACCTTTGGGCAAACGGAGCAGCCGGTCGCCGAGGAGTTTGTTTTCTTTCATTAGGAGTAATGCTAGCGCATTTTTGGTGGGCCATGGCGAAAAAGAAATATCGTGGCGGAGGCCGGAGTCGATCGGGGGGCGGCGAGGGTCGCAATCGCAGGCGACGACGCTCTTCCGGAAACCACGTGGCGACGCGACAGTCTCAAGAACCGGTTGCCGAGAACAGT
The DNA here is from genome assembly GCA_026989685.1 of Pirellulaceae bacterium. Lineage (GTDB taxonomy): Bacteria > Planctomycetota > Planctomycetia > Pirellulales > Pirellulaceae > S141-3. Next base: position 8,418 of record JALSIV010000358.1, read on the forward strand.
GACGCCCCATTGGAAGAGGGCGCGGGAATGCTGGAGATGCATCCCAACGGCTACGGTTTCCTCCGCAGCCCCGAGAACAACTATTCCCGCGAACGGACCGATCCGTTCGTGCCCAGCACCATGATCGAGAAATACGGTTTGCGGCCCGGGGTGATGATCCGGGGCATGGTGCAACAAGCCCGCAAACAACAGGGACCTCGCCTGAAGGAGATCACCGACGTCGATGGCATGGAGCCCGACGAATATGTGAACGTCAAGTCGTTCGACCAGAAGACACCGATCAATCCTCGTGAATGGCTCAAACTCGAAACCGGGCAGGAACCGCTGACGACGCGCGTGATGGATCTGCTCACACCACTGGGCAAGGGACAGCGAGCCCTCATCGTGGCGCCGCCCCGTTCCGGCAAGACGATCCTGCTGCAACATATCGCTCATGGCGTGGCCACCAACCACCCCGATGTGAAACTGATCGTGCTGCTGATCGACGAGCGTCCCGAGGAAGTGACCGACATGCAGCGCAACGTCAACGGGGAAGTCGTCGCCAGCAGCCTCGACCAGGATGTCGAAAGCCACGTGCGGCTTTCGCAATTGATCGTGGAACGCTGCAAGCGGCTGGCCGAAATGGGCCAAGACGTCTTCCTGCTGATGGATTCGATCACCCGGCTGGCTCGAGCCTTCAACAAGTGGGTCGGCAACACGGGACGAACCATGACCGGCGGCGTCGACATCAAGGCGATGGACATTCCCAAGAAGTTGTTCGCTACGGCTCGCGCTTTCGAAGAGGGCGGATCGCTGACCGTCGTCGGCACGGCGCTGGTCGACACGGGAAGCCGGATGGACGACCTGATCTTCCAGGAATTCAAGGGCACGGGCAACATGGAGTTGGTGCTCGACCGGCGACTGGCCGACCGCCGCATCTGGCCGGCCATCGACATCAGCCAGTCCGGCACGCGCCGCGAAGAACTGCTGCTCGACCCGGACACGCTCCACGCCGTCACCATGCTGCGCCGCACGCTGACGCAGATGCACCCGGCCGACGCGATGGAGCAGTTGACGAAACAACTGGCCAAGTTCCCCACCAACGCCGATTTCATCGACTTCATCACCAAGGCTCGAGTCCTCGATTGATCGAGTCTCCCCGCCGCGTTAAAATGCGCGCCGGTGTTTTCCGGAGGGTATGCGAATTGGTGAGCGGCCTGTTTGGAGTACAGGTGCCCCGTAAGGGGTTGCGGGTTCGAGTCCCGTGCCCTCCGCTGTGCAGTGATTCGCTGCCGCAAGTCATTCCGTTGACGGCTCGATGTCCGCAGCGGTGACCCGCTAATCCGATGATGACGCCGATGTGTCACTCTTGCGCGCGACACGGACCGGTGGGATGCGAGACAAGTCGACGGCCGGAAACCGGTCGTGCCAAGCGATGCGTCCTCGAGCGTCTCGCACAACGCGGCCGATCACGACCGTGCGATTGGCGGGACCACGCGGCAACGGGTCGCAGTTGATCCGGGCGATTTCGATCCAGCGAAACGGGAGCGTGCCGGGAACCGATCGCCCACTCCGGCCCCGCCCGCAGGCTTTCCGCTGGTTGGTGTCATTGCGAGACACGTCGAAACAGAAGAAGTCGAGGTCGGCGGGAACGTGAGCACGCTCCAGAGGCCAAACCTCTTCCTTGACAGGTTCGCGATAGTAGTAAAGAAAACGGTGGTAGACCGGCCCCAGGCTGCGCAGCGATTCGATTCGGTGGCGGGTTCGCTGGTCGGCCAGCGTTTCGGTCAGGTCCCCGAGCTGCTGGGCCACGATGGGATACCAGAGTAGGCCGTATGCCAACATCAGCCATCCACCGATCGCCCAGGGGGGAACCTCCCAGCGCAGACGACCTCGTGCCGCCGCCACGATCAGTCCGGCGGTCGCCAACGCCCCTGCCAGCAGCAGCCACAACGCCGGCCGCAGAGGCCGACAGTCGACATGCCAGCGAGCCGACACGCTGTCTGCGGCGATCCCCAGCAACAGCACGGGCAACGCAATCATCACACCGCAGACCGTGAATTGCCACAGCAGGAATCCGGCTCGCGACCAGCCATCCCGAGTCCGCATGGTGCGCCGAATGCCCTCGGCGATCAACAAGGCCACCAGGGGATAAAGGGGCATGTAGTAGCGGCCGCGAGCCCCTACGGCCAGCAACATCGATGGATAGGTGACCAACAAGCTGACGAGTAGAAACGTCAACTGCCGATCCCGTGTCCCCTGCTGTTGTCGAACGCATCGATAGGCGAACTGCAGCAGCAACGGCGACCACGGCAACAGACACCCGAAGGTCTCAAAAGGATAAGTGGCCATGTGCCGAAGCAGCCCGCTGGTCCCGACACGGTCACGAGCCAGCCCCAGCCAAATGTCGTGAGCCGACTGCCAATCGGTCATCCACACAAAAGGCACGAACCACGCTCCGACGATCGCAGCGAATGCCATCACGCCCCCCAGGAACGCCCGGGAAAACACGGCGGACCAGCGACCGGTCCACCAGAGATACACCATCGTCGCGGTGATGAAATAGACGGGGGCCTGCAGCCCCTTGCTCAAAGCCGCCAGCGCGGCCAATGAGAATCCGGCCGTCCAGCACCGCCAAGCCGATTTGCCGTCTTCCCACCAGCGGTGCCACACCAACAGCGATGCGGCCAGCAGCAGCGTGAAAACGGCCTCCGACTCACCGCGCCGCCCCAGCTGCAACACTTGCCCGAACGAACCGTAGATAACGGCGGCCATCCAGCCCGTCGACCGGTCGGTGGATCGGCGGGCGTACCAGTACACCAGCAGCATCGTGCCGAGAACCGCCAAGATCGATGGAACTCGAACGGCAACCGGGTCGACCCAGCCTCGCACGACTCCGATTGCCGCCATCAACCAACTGTTGAGCGGCGGTCGCTCAGGGAAAACATTGCCCTGCTGACGCGGCACGATCCAGTCGCCACTGTGCAACATCCACTCCGCGCCCAATGCCCAGCGAGTTTCTTCGCCACGGACCGGCACCCACGAGACGCCCCAACCGTAGCCGATGATCGCGATCAGCAAACTGGCCACGATCGCTCCCTGCAGATAAGAGAAAGGCGCTCCCGTGACCGATCGTGCTTGCGAACCCAAGGTAACCACCGCCCTACCCTCGCTCATGAAACTCGTCCTGCGATCGACTGCTCCGCCGCGCCTCGGCGCCGCCGCACTCACGCGGCCTCCTCGTGGCAGGATTCGGATGTATCTACCACCGGGCAACGATGGTCGGCCAATGCCAATCGAAGGAGCTCGAACACCGCACGGCCGAAGTCGGACCACCTCAGCTTCGATCCGGCAACATCCGACCACTCCTCGAGCGGATACTCGTAGATCGACTCGAGCAGCCGTGCTTTCCCCAGCGTGGCTCGATAGCGAGCCAGCAACTCGACGTCGAAGATCCAACGGCTTTGAAATGGGCGCTGCAATACGGCTCGCAAGCAACCGTCATTGCGAAACAACTTGGCGCCGCACTGGGTGTCGCAGCGGGGCATGCGGAGGACTCGCGAGGCGACCCAGGAGAAGCCGCCTCCCAGCAAGCCGCGAATCCGCTTGCGGCGGATGCGGCGACCGAGGATCCGCCGCCGAACACCGACCACCAGGCGCATCTGCTCATTGCGGATCAACACATCTCGCATTTGCGGCAGTTCGGAAAGAGGAGCCGCCAAGTCGGCATCCCAAAACCCCACCAGCTCATGCGGTTCGGCCGACGCCGCCAACAAACCATGGCGGACTGCTTCCGCCTTTCCCCGGTTCTGATGCAGACGCAGCACGGTGATCGACAGTGGCAAGGTCTGACGCATTTGTGCGAGCGTCCGGTAGGTCGTGTCGGTACTGCCGTCGTCCACGAAATAGTAATGCAGCCACGGGTTCTCCCGCGCAAAACGCAAGAACTCCCAGCGCGACATGCGGCCGGCTTCGTTGTAACAAGGGACAACCAGCCCGACCGCGGCAGATGCAATTCGAGACTCGGTAGCGAGGCCATCCATGGCATACTCGGCGCTGTGAAGGAATCGAGACAAGCGTGCCGGCGGTTTGTAGCAAGACCGTCGCAGCAATCCAAGAGCGGTTTCGGTCCGCACAGCAAAAGGGAAGACCGGGAAAGCTGGAGAAAGTGCGGTCAGACGCGCACGTCGGCTTCCGGTGGCGACTCGCCACCGGTTTGCTCCAACAGCGGCGTCACCACGTCCGCGAGAAATTCCTCGACTTGCTGCGGCGCCCGCCCCACAAAACGAGACGGTTCCATCAGCTCGTCCAAAGGCAACGAAGCAAAGGCCGGGTCGGCCTTGAGTCGCTCCAGCAAGTCGTTGGGGCGTCCCTGCTGCTTCACCACGGCCGCCGCCTGTTGGCTGTGTTGCCGAATGCGTTCGTGCAACTCCTGCCGGTCTCCACCGGCCGCCACCGCCGCCATCAAGATCGATTCGGTGGCCATGAAGGGCAGCTCCTGCTGAAAAAAGTGGTCGATCACCCGCGGATAGACGACCAGCCCGGACGCCACGTTGGCCGCCAAGATCAAAATGGCGTCCGCCGCAAGAAACGACTGGGGAATGGCCAGCCGCCGGTTGGCACTGTCATCCAGCGTTCGTTCCAGCCATTGCTGCGCGGCGGTGTGCGCCGCGTTGGTGGCCTCGCAGATCAAATGGCGGGCCAGCGCACAAATCCGCTCGCTGCGCATCGGGTTGCGTTTATAGGCCATGGCCGACGAACCGATCTGGTCTTTCTCGAACGGCTCTTCCAGCTCCTTGCGGTGCGCAAGCAGGCGGATGTCGGTGGCGAACTTCTGGGCGCTTTGAGCGATCCCGGAAAGAGTTTCGAGGACGCGGCTGTCCACCTTGCGCGGGTAAGTCTGCCCCGTCACGGCGTAGGTGGCATCAAACCCCATCTTTTCCGCCACCCGCCGCTCCAGCTCTCTCACTTTCCCATGATCGCCGTCGAACAGTTGCAAGAAGGAGGCTTGAGTCCCCGTGGTGCCTTTCGTGCTGCGCGCCCGCAACTCGCGACGCTGACGATTGGTGGCTTCCCAGTCGAATATCCAATCGTAGATCCACAGGCAGGCCCGCTTGCCCACCGTGGTCGGCTGAGCCGGCTGGAAGTGAGTGAAGGCCAGGCACGGCAACTTGCGGTGTTCGCGAGCGAATTCGGCCAGATGCCCGATCACCGCCAGCAACCGCCCCTCGATCAGTCGCAGCGCATCGCGCATCAAGATCAGGTCGGTGTTGTCGGTGACAAAGCAACTGGTGGCACCCCAGTGAATGATGGCTCGTGCATCCGGGCACTGGTCACCGAAAGCATGCACATGAGCCATCACGTCGTGCCGCAACTTCCGTTCGTAGGCCGCCGCAGCCTCGAAGTCGATCTGGTCCTGATGCGCCCGCAACTGAGCGATCTGTTCCGCGCGGATCGGAAGCCCCAACTCGAACTGAGCCTCCGCCAACGCGACCCATAGCCGGCGCCAGGTCTGGAACTTGCGGCGCGGACTCCAGATCGCAGCCATCGCGTCGGAAGCATACCGGTCGATCAGCGGATTGGAATAGCGGTCCAGGTGGTCGTCATTCATTGCTTCGATTCGGCGATCGCAGTGATCCGAAGTGGCAAGGGAACGGGCGGCCGACAAACGGCTCGGCCTACATGTTGGTCAGATCGTCTTCCACGGCATCCCCCAGGATCCGGTCGAGCGCGGCCGTAATCTGCTCGCCCACCCCCACGTCGTGGGCATAAACCCGGCAAATCCGGTGGCTGATCGGCAGTTGACGGTAGAGCTCGTGCGCATCCAGCGGTCGCACGCGCCGACGATCGGCATCGTAGAGGAAGTTGTGGCCGGCCGCCGGTCCTCGTGTATGGGGCCGGTGGATCTGGCGGGCAATATCGACGCGCAGCGGCAACTCGGCAAGTTCCCTCGGCAAGAACGTCCGCAACTGCCTTTCCAGGAGTTGTGGCGAACTGAGCAGGCTGGCCGCCTCGGATTGCCCTGCCGCGAACACGACCGTCCGCTGGCACACCATTTTCCAGGGAACTTCTCGAGCCATCAATCGCTGCCAACGCTCGCCCAACTCCCGCTTCCGCTCGTCGTCCGCATGGCACCACCGGCCGACATCGACCAGCAAAGACCACTCGGTAAGCCGGCAGTACGCATCGAGTGCTTCGACCGGGTTGTGGGGAAACAGGTACTGCCTCCCATCGGCAAACAGATCGGCCAACTCCAGATCGATGGCTCGCACGGTGCGATGGTAATAGACCGAACGAAACAGTTCGGCTCGAGCCGACAAGAACCGCATCAGCGCGTCCATTCCTCTGGAGTGAATCGTCAGACCGTCTTGAGTGAAAAAGGTATAGTGGAGCAACCGTTCCAAATCGAACGCTCGAGGACTGTAGCCCGTCATGTAGGCGTCCCGGAGCACGAAATCCATGTTGTCCACCGTATAGATCCCGCAGAACAGACTGCGCAGCAGCCGCAGCCACCGAGGTGCCGAGGTCCCCGTATCGCGATCGCGGGGCCGGCAGATCAAGTACGAGATCTGGCCCGGCTCCAAACGCTCATCGGCGCCGATGCGACCCGCCGGCGTCTGCCGCAAGTCGCCGAGCAACCCCGCCAGCGGGCCTTCGATGATGTGCGTCCCCAGAGACTCGTGCGTCAATTGATAGTGGCAAAGAAAATGCGCGTCGAAGAAATGACCGAACGGTCCATGCCCCACGTCGTGCAGCAGCGCTGCCGTGCGCATCAACAGATCGACGTACGGCAGACTGGGCACGTCGGCCACCGACTGCTTCAGAGAACGGTACCAACGCCCTACCGAACGGGAAGCCAGGTGCATGGCGCCCAGTACATGCTGAAACCGTGTGTGTTCGGCCGTAGGAAACACCCACCATGCGGTCTGCAATTGGTGGATCTGCCGCAGCCGCTGCACCCACGGCGAATCAATCAGTTGCCGCTCGGTGGACTCCCCCGATTGGCGGCCCTGTGACACGAACGGAATATAGCCGTGCAACGGGTCGTAAAACAGGTTCTCGTATTGGAATGGATCCACGGCCAACGGTCTCAAGCCTTCGAGTCGCCGGGCAAATATCACGTGCCTGGCCGGCGCAGTGCTGCCCGCCTATGAGGGGCTCCCACTACGCTAGCACCGACTCGGCGCGTCGACCAGCAGGGGCCGGGGTCGCGCCCGGCGGTGACGCGGCCTGCTCCACCTCGCGGTTCCGCCGCGGTGCCAATTCGGGTTCGCCCGGCCGAGGCTTTCCGGTATAATCGGACCGCCTCGTCGTCGAAGCATGCACGTCGACAGCGTGCGACAACGCAGAATGGGAGCGTTTCGAGGAGCGGGGTCAGCCGCCCGGCGGGCGGTCGTACGAGACCGTTTTGGCCAACTCTCCGCGGGTTGGATTCCATTGACAAGCGAAGATATTGACAGGAGAATCGCTGTGCGGATCAGGACGTTTTGCCATGTCGCCTTGCTGTTGGGAATGTTGCTGCCGAGCGCCTGGGCACAGCGCAGCGAGTCGCTCCTCCCGCCGACGACTCGAGGCTTCATCTCCCTGCCCGACGTCGACCGTCTGAGGGAAAAATGGAGCAAGACGCAATTGGGCGAGATGACTCGCGATCCGGCCATGCAGCCGTTCATCCAAGACCTGCAGCGCCAGCTCGAGCAGAAGCTGAGCCAGACCGGGCGGCGTCTGCGCATCCAGTGGTCCGATCTGGACGGCGTGTACGGTGGCGAGGTCTGTGCGGCGGTGATCCAGCCCGACGGCGACCTCGAGCAACATGCGCTGGCGCTGCTGGTCGACATCACCGACCATCGCCAGCAGGCCCGGGCCATGTTGGAGAAGGTCTGGCAGCGCGAGAAAGCGAAGGGCGCCACTCGGTCGTCGCAACGAATGGCCGGAGTCGAAGTGATGGTGCTCTCGGTCGCCGACGCCAATCGCTCCGAGGAAGGTCACGACGTCTACTACGCGCTCCACAACAATCGCTTGGTAGCCCTCGACCACGCAGCGGAAATGGCGGCCATCCTGAAGCGACTCAACGGGGATCGCTCGGAAACGCTGGCCGGCGTGCCGGCGTTTGAGCCGATCATGAAGCAGGGAATCTGGCAAGACCGGGAAGGTGAAATCCGCTGGTTCGTCGAGCCGTTCGGATATGCCGAAACGATGCGGGCGATGAACCCGGTTTCCGAGCGGAAGCAGGACCTGGTCAAGGTCCTCTCCCATCAAGGATTTCGCGAAGCCATCCAGGGGATCGGGGGACACCTGTTCCTGGCCAACGGCGAGCAGGACATCGTGCACCGGACGTTCGTCTACGCGCCGCCGGTCCAGCGCAAGGAGGGCGATCCGGAAACGACTCGTTACCGCCTGGCCGCTCGGATGCTGGACTTCCCCAACACCGAAAACTTGCAGCCTCATCCCTTCATTCCTTCCACTACCGCAACGTTCCTTTCGCTGTCGTGGAAGATGACCGAGGCGTTCGAGTATTCCAAGACGCTGGTCAACGAGCTGATCGGTTCGGCCGAAGACCAGGATTTGTTCGAAGAAGTGATTGGCGGAATGGCGACCGACCCGGACGGTCCTCGAGTCGATATTCGCAAGGAAATCGTGCAGCACCTGGCAACTCGAGCCACCGTGATTGGCGAACCCAAGCTTCCCATCACGACCAAAAGCGAGCAGATTCTAGCAATGGTGGAGCTGAAAAACGTCGAACCGGTTCGCAAAGCCATCAACCGCCTGATGGAAAGCGATGCCGATGCACGCAAACACGTGATCGGCGACGTCATCGTGTGGGAGATCGTGCCGGAACAGCCACCGGTGGAAATCCCCGAACTCGACGTGTTCGATCCGTATGACACCGATACGGAAGAAGACAAGAAAAAGGCTCAGGAAAAGAAACTGACCGTCCCCAAGAACTCGGCCATTACCGTGGCCAAGGGCCACCTGATCGTCGCCAACCACATCGACTACCTCAAGATGTTCCTAAAGCAGGCGGATCAGGAACAGGGACTGGCGGCGGCAGCCGACTACAGCGCCGTCCAGCAGGCCCTCGGCGGCTTGGGCGCCGACGTCGACGCGTTTCGGATGTTCACCCGCACCGACCAGGCCTACCGCACGACTTACGAGTTGCTGCGGACCGGGAAGATGCCGGAGGCGGAAACGATCTTGGGCAAACTGCTCAATCGGCTGCTGGCATCCGAAGACAGCGACGAGCCGCGCGAGCAACAGATCGACGGCAGCAAGCTGCCTCCCTTCACCGCCGTCGCCAAGTACTTGGGGCCGGCCGGCACCTACGTCCGCAGCGTGGATGACGGATGGTTCGCGTCCGGCTGTCTGCTCAGACGGGGCGAATTCGTATCGCAGGCGGATCAGTCGACCGATGCGCGCAACGAGTCGGGGTTGGAATCGACGCGGCGCTAGGTGGCGACTACCTCCGCCCCATTTCGATCTTGGCCCAGAAGACTTCCTGCCGGTCGGCTCGCGTGCGCGCGTCCTCCAACAAGACCCGTCGGGACGGTGTTACTTCGACGCGACGTCCGTTCACGGTGACCCGCTGCGAAAAGTCGACCACCTTCGGCGACAACCACAGCGTGTACGACTCCGTGTTGGTGTTGATCCGGAATCGATTGGTGCCGCGACGGTGAGCCGTAATCCCGGTGGACCGCACCTTCTCCGGCGGCCAAAGCTCCGGAAGGGTCACGTTTTCCGGTCGCATCCCCGACACTTCGATCCACCAGAAGAAGTTATCCCAAGGACGCATCGACCGAGCCTGAATCTCGACAGGCGGGTCGCCGCGACGCTGGCGATTGAGCCACTCGAACAGCGGAATGGCCTCCTCCGGGAAGGACTCGTGGCCGCGTCCCCGGTACTCGACCACGATCCCCTGATAATCAGTGTACTTGACATAGCGGTCGAGCCGCGCGACCTGGCTGGGAATCCAGTGGTTGTCCAACTCACCACCCACGAAATAGAAGGGGATCCCTCGGACGTTGTCGTGGTAGTAACTGACGTACTTGTGCCCCCATGCTACGAAGGGAATCACGCCGGCCCACAGGTCCGGATGAGCGGCTCCGATGTCCCAGGCCGCGTCGCCTCCCGCCGAGTGGCCGCTGAGGAACACGCGGTTGGTGTCGATGGAAAAGCGGCGAAGAGCGTCCCGCAGCGACGCCAACACGGCATCGTGAGCGGCGAACGAATAGTCGTAGTTGGGCGATCCGGTCACGTTCCATGCGGGAGCCACCACGATGTAGCCGTGCCGCGTGGCCTGTCCCATGCGCGTCCGCCGCGAGGCCACGTAGGGACCCGCCCACCAATTGAGCTGGCCCTCGGGAGACCCCCCCGCAGGATGCAACGTCACCACGCACGGATAGCGCCGGTAGGGATCGTATTCCGGAGGAAGTTGAACCAGATACCGCAGCGCTGGCCGGTCCTCGCCGCGGTCCACTTCGATCGACAACATACCCGGGATCTTCGACTCCTCGGGGACCTCCGTGGGAAGCGGCGGAAGCAAGTGGGCAATCAGCGGCGCCAGCAACTCCGGCGCGCTCCCTTCTTCCTTTTCCAAGCGACTTAAGATGGCTTCGCGGTCGGCCACTTCATCCCGTGTGGTTCTCAGATAATGAGCCACTTCGTCGCGAACTTTCAACAGCGACAGCGCCTCGGCAAGATTCCGCCGACTCGCTCCGCTCCCCAATAGCCAACCTGTCACCGCCAACGACAGCTTTTGGTCCACCGACAGCCGCTCGTCGTCCGCCAGGCGGAGATAGTCGGCCAGGCGATCGATATTGTTGATGTTGACTCGCTCGCGGATCTCCGAAAGTGCGAGGTCCAGGACCGCCGCTTCCTCGATCGGCTGGAGTTTTCCGCGGTCGGCCTCGAGCGACCGCAAGAGCCGTTCCTTCCTGGCGAAGAACGCATCGTACTCCTTCAACAAGTCCTCCACTCGCAGCAGAATCTCGCCCGCCACACCTTCCCGCGGGAAGTGCTCGAGCAGCCGGTGAGCGAAGGCGAACTGTCCCGCGCTTTGCCGCCGCTCGATTTCATCCAGCACCTCCTGGGCGACACTTTGATACAACCGGCGCCGAGTCGTCGACAGGTCGCGGGCGTTGGGGAAATCCTTCAACATCTTTTGGAGTTCGACCAGAGCATCCTGATTTCGCCCGGCTTGGATGTACAACGCAATGATCCGTTGCCGGTCGTGAAAGCTCTTGGCGTCGATGCCTCGCATCATCCACGACGTCAGTTGGGCTCGAGGAAAACTCGAGGTGGCCAAACGCATGTCCCAGTAAAAGCCGGCTTTTCCCGTCAACGTTTCGACCTGGACATATTCGGGAGTGATCTTGGTGATCCCCTGCAACACGTCGATGGTCCGGTCCGACGCATAGACCGTGCAAACGCGATTCCCGAATTCATCGAAGGGAGACGTGCGCAGGATGGTTCCCAATGCTCCCACCGTCCGCGTCGAAGAGGAGACCCGCTTGGGCAATACGATCTCCTCGGTGTTGATCAGAGCGTCCGGAGCCAGTCCGCCGGCGCGGATGCGCCGACGTGCTACGAAGACGCGGCGGAGGCCGTTGTCGATCACAACCAATCGTCCCAATGGAGCGCCGGGTTGGACCGGCTTGCTCAAGTCGACCCCCACCGAATTGGCCGTGCGCAGCTTTCCCGTCAATTGCAGGCCGTCGTTGAGTGTCACCGTCTCGGCAGAGACCCGTACACCGGGACTCGCCGGAACCAACACGACCCATGCCGCAGCCGCGATCCAACCGTACCACCTTCGCCACAAGCCGGCAGCCGAATTTCGCAGGTTCAGTATCATCGGGTCACCAGTCGAACGGAGAAAAGAACCAACACCGCCGCACCAAGCTGCCTCACCGATCCGGCGGCCGGATCACGATAGTGGACAAATCCCGCTCGCCCACCACCTCGAGCCGCCGCCACTGGTACGCTCGGTCGGCAAGTAAGTCTACGGCAGGAAGAAAGAAACGGCCAATCTGAGCCAGATCTTCCAGTTCGGGACGCTGCTCGCCACGCGCCACGGCAGCCGACACAACCAGCAGAAAAAATGGGCCACCCTTGTGAACACGAAGTCGAAAACGGCCATTGCGATCGACTCGCGCATAGTCGCCCCCCCAAGCATGGATCGCCTGGAGTGACGGGTGCAGGTCGCTGATGGGAGCATCGCCGGGCCGGAGTCCCTCCACACCCAGTTTCGAATCGGGACGGGAATCGGCGGGCAACAACATCACCACCGCCCCCTCGTCCGCTCGAGTCCGCCCCTGACGGCGGTACAACACTCGGCCCGTCAACTGCGCCGGGGCGGCGGGGCGCACCCCGGCAGACGGCCCACTGCTGTGGCGACCCACCACCATACCGGCCACGAAAAACACGACGGCCGTAACCGCCAGCAGTACCCCCTGCAAGAACACGGTCAACCGGGAAACGCCGATCCAGTCGCTGCCCGAAGACGCATGGTGCGTTTGCGAAGCAGATTCCGTCGCCGGGAAGGCAATCAGATCCGGAGCCACACTCGAGGAACGCGCAGAACTCGACGCCACGGACCAACTCGATTCACCGGCGACGGCACCGTCGGTCGCCATATCCCCAGACGACGCCGAGTCGCCTTCGGCTCCATCCTGTCGGCTCGCGCCCGCCTCGGGAACCGCAATCAGCGAATGGCAACTGGGACAGTGCAACGCCGCCCCCGCCTTGCGCGTCGGAGCCACCAAACGCTTTTGACATTCGGAACAGCGGAATTGGATCGGCATCAGAGCGTGGGGCCAGCAAAGAGATCAAACGAGCGCCAGGGGCCTGCTTCCTCCACCCTACCAAAGGGACGGCGCGCGGACCAGTATTTCCGCCGACTCCTTCGGGCGACCGCCGCCGGCTAGGACGAAGATTCCGGTGGTCCACCTGCGCCCACACTGGCAGCGGCCAATGCGGCCACCAATAGCAAGATATCGGTGAGCAGCACGCAAAGGGCGGCCACCGATAGATACCGGAATACGGCCGTCCCCCCTTCGTCCCCGGCCGCCTGACAAAGAAGCCACCCCCCTACAAGAACTGGAAAGAGCGCCAGCACGACGCATAGGGCGACCAGCAGAATCGTAATTAGGCGTTTGAGCATCATCGGTGGCCGTTAAGGTTTGGGCAGACCACCTAATTTACGACGTATGAGATGCCGGTGTCAATCGCCTAGCGCGGGCGGCGCCCGCAAGGCTGCAGCCTTCAGGCGGGAGACCGGAGGCTGTAGGAGCGGTGGTGGCAACGGAAAGCCGGTGTCAGAGGCTGCCACAAGACTCATCACAAAACCCCATGCTGCAAGCAACACTCCCGAAGCCGGAGAGCGGCGCGGCGGGTTGGGTTACAGGATTGAACATGCCCGCACGGCGCGTGGATGTTACGAAGCGAGAGTCTAACCGTCCGTGACGCATCCTTGGGACGCTGGCCGAACCAGTTGCGTGTACTTGTAAAGGACGCCGCGAGTCACCTTGGGTGGCGGGGCGGTCCAAGCCGTACGACGGGCGGCCAGTTCCTCCTCCGTGCAATCCACGTCGATCCGGTTCTCGACAGCGTCGATGGTGATTCGGTCGCCGTCCTTGATAAGCGCGATGGGACCGCCAACCTGCGCTTCAGGGACCAGATGGCCCACAATGAAGCCGTGCGATCCGCCGGAAAAACGACCATCGGTGATCAGCGCCACGTGGCCGCCCAGTCCGGCGCCGACGATGGCCGAGGTCGGAGTCAGCATTTCGGGCATGCCGGGACCGCCTTTGGGACCCTCGTAACGAATTACCACCACGTCTCCTTTTTCGATCTGATTCTGCTCGAGGGCTCGCAACATGGCTTCTTCCGAATCGAACACCCGTGCCGGGCCGGAAAATCGTTCCCCTTCCTTCCCCGTGATCTTGGCCACGGCCCCATCGGGAGCCAGGTTGCCTCGCAGAATCTGAATGTGGCCGGTCGGTTTGAGCGGCCGATCGATGGGACGGACGATGGTCTGACCGTCTGCCAGTGGCCGGCAATCTTCCAGGTTCTCCGCCAGCGTCTTTCCGGTGACCGTCAGGCAATCGCCGTGGAGCAGTCCGTTTTCGAGTAAGTATTTGAAGACGGCCGGCGTGCCTCCGACCGAATGCAGGTCCTCTTGCACAAACCGGCCGCTCGGCTTGAGGTCGGCCAAGTAGGGAACCCGGTCGCTGATCCGTTGAAAGTCATCTAGGGAGAGCGGCACATCGACGGCGTGAGCCATCGCCAACAGGTGGAGCACGGCGTTGGTGGAACCGCCGAGCGCCATCACCACGGTGATGGCGTTTTCGAAGGCTCGAGCCGTCATGATGTCCCTCGGCTTGATGTCCCGCTCCAGCAGCAGTCGAATGGCGGCTGCCGCCTGGCGGCATTCGGCCCGTTTCTGCGGATCCTCGGCCGGCACCGAAGCCGAGTAGGGAAGCGACATTCCCAGTGCCTCGATAGCGCTGGCCATGGTGTTGGCGGTGTACATGCCTCCGCAAGCGCCGGCACCGGGACAGGAGCGGCGGATAATCTCGCGGCGCTGCTCGTCATCGATCTCGCCCGAGAGGAACTGGCCGTAGCACTGAAAGGCCGAGACGATGTCGAGCTTCTGATCGTTCCAGTGTCCCGGCCGGATGGTCCCGCCGTAGATCATCAGCGCCGGCCGATTGAGCCGCCCCATCGCCATCAAACAACCCGGCATATTCTTGTCGCATCCGGGAAGGGCGATCAGGGCGTCGTACCATTGCGCTCCCATGATCGTCTCGATCGAATCGGCGATCAGATCCCGCGATGGCAGCGAGTAACTCATTCCGGCCGTTCCCATGGAAATGCCGTCGCTCACGCCGATCGTGTTGAACCGCATGCCGACCAGCTCCTGGTCGGCCATCGCACCTTTGACCTCGGCCGCCAGCTCATTGAGGTGCATGTTGCAGGTGTTGCCTTCATACCACACGCTGGCGATACCGACTTGCGGCTTGTCGAGGTCCTCCTCGGACAAACCGGTACCCAGCAACATCGCCTGCGACGCTCCTTGACTCTTGGCCTGAGTGATCGTCCGGCTGTAGCGGTTCAATCCTTGAGACATGACCGAGAACTCGCATTCGAAGGTGGGAAATCGGGAAGGCGGGAAGGTTCGGACGGCTGGCGGCGCCTCTGCTGGTCGGTCCGCGACGACGCCAGCCATTCTAGAGGCTTTTCTCGCAAGAGCTACGCCCCCGGAATCAGACGGATGGGACAGCGCCGTTCGAGAATGGAAGGAGCAGATACTTGACCGGCGGTGATCCGATCTTGCATAAACGCACTAGGCAAGTTGTGGGGAATCTCCGCCTTTGGGAGGGCCTTCGGGTTCTGGAACGGCTGTTTTTCCTTGCGTCTTTTCTTCGAATACCGGGAGGTCGTGAGGCGATGTTATCGAACGCGGTGTGCGCCGTTGGGCGGACGATTTGGCACGGGGTTGGGCTGTTGGTGATGGTCTCGCTCGCCTGCGGCACCACGACACACTCGGCAGGAGCCCAAGAAACGGAAGCCAAACAATACGGAATACCGATCGACTGGCAGGTCGGACCGACCAAGGCGCGGATGGGCGACCTTGCGGAAATCCGGGTCCCCGCCGGATACCAGTTTACAGGCGCTGCGGGAACACAGAAGCTGCTCCAGTTGATGGAAAATCCGGTGGCGGGCAATGAAGTCGGATTGTTGACGCCGACGGACGAAGATGCCGACTGGTTCGTCGTGTTCGAATTCCAGGACATCGGATATGTGAAGGACGACGAGCGAGACCAACTGGATGCGGATGCCATACTCAAGTCGATCCGGGACGCCACGGAGCAGGCGAACGAGGAGCGGCGAAGACGGGGTTGGGCGACCATGGAAATCCTCGGTTGGGAACGGCCGCCCTCCTACGACGTGAAGACGAATAACCTGACGTGGGCCATCCGCGCACGCAGCGAAGGCGAGTTGATCGTGAACTACAATACCCGGTTGCTGGGGCGAACCGGCGTGATGAGCGCCAATCTGGTCGTCTCCCCCGAAAAGTTGGCGGCGGCACTGCCGGAGTTCGACTCACTGCTGGCCGGCTACGCTTTTCAGCCGGGCAAGAAGTATTCGGAATTCCGTGCGGGCGACCGAGTCGCCAAGTACGGGCTGGCCGCGCTGGTTACCGGAGGGGCCGCCGCCGTCGCGGCTAAAGCGGGCTTGTTCAAGAAGTTGTGGAAACTGATCGTCGTCGCGGTTGTCGGTGCGGGAGCATTAGTGAAAAAACTGTTCGGCGGCGGCAAGCAGAGCACCGCTTGATCGGCGAAAACCGTTCCTCGAAATACCGCCGGGCCGGCTGATTCGGAAGAGACGAAGCGCCGTTTCGTCGGTCAGCCAGGGGTAGGCCGGAAGAGTGGCCGGTCCGACGATGCGCTCTTTCCGCCGTGCCGTGGGGACGAGTCGTTCCGGATCGAAGTGTTCCATGACACCCGACCAGAGGATCTGCTTTGCTCGCAATTCTCGAGACGCGCTTCTGATGACGGATTCGCAGTCGCTGTTTCTGGTGATGGTCCTGATCTATGGGACCGAATGTTTCACATGGACGAACCTGCACGTGATCGCGTTCGTTTCCTGGTTCGGCACGCGCTGGGACTGGACACGCCCGGGGCGATGGTTCGGCAATCGCAGCGGGGGGCTACTGGCCAAACCGCCGCTACCCTTGCTGGGAACGACTTTTCTTTGTCAGCTCTGGCCCGTGTCGGTATCCCCGCAGGGCGTCTTCTCGAACGTCTCTCACGCCGTCGATTTGCCTTGGCGTCCCGACGGTCCGTCCTGGTTCATCGGATTCGACGAAGTCGACGAGATCGCGGCCGATGGTCGGAAGGTGTATATCAACGGCAGGTACTTCTGCCAGACGTTCTCCAATGCTGTCTCAAGCCACCTCGCCGAATTTCTTCGTTCCCTGGTTTCTCTGACGGAATCGGAGCGGGTCGAGGCGATCATGGAGACGCTGCAAGCGCGTCTGGACCGAGATGCCATCGCGCAGCGTCAAGAAGCCTTGGCATCTTGCGACCTCGGTGTGCGTCTCTCGAGCAGTACGCTGTTTGCAATAGTCTTCATCGGCGGTCCCGTCGCGGTATCGCTCGTCGGCTGGATCCGCTGCTGGCCGTATCTCTTGGGCGCGATCATCGCCAATATGGCACTCGCGGTGGCCGTTTTTCACACAGCCTATCGCGAACTGTACCCCGATCAGAAAGGGGACCGGCGAACGCACATCGCCGTTATGTTGTTGAACCCGTTATCGGCCATTCGCGCCCACGACACATTGGCTCGCGATCTGTTCGCCCGGTTTCACCCCTTGGCGGTAGCCCACCGTCTGTGCGACGAGAAGACCTACCGCGATTTTGCCAGGCGATTGCTGCGGGATCTCCGTCATCCGATCCTTTCGGTTTGGAGCGAACGGACCGGGCCGGCGGAGCAAGCCGAGCGGTGGTTCCGCGAACGGAACTTGGCCGCCGTCGAAGCTTTTCTGAAGTCGACCCAAGTCACGCCCCACCAACTGCTCGCCCCCGATCCACCGGTTGATGAGACGTGCCGAAGCTATTGTCCGCGTTGCGGCTGTCAGTTCGTCGTCGAACAGGGACAATGTGATCCGTGCGGCGGCCTCCCCCTGGTCGGCTGGAAACAACGCGATCTATCCGATACTCGCTGAGTCCCACCACCGATGGCAAGCTCCGTGGCACATCCAGCCAAACACCATCGCGATTCCCCATTCCCCATTCCCCATTCCCCATTTTGCATTTTGCATTTTGCATTCTTTTGTAAATCCATCCATCGCCTGTCCGCTAGCACGCAGCGCCGCAACGGAGTCTAAGTCAGGACTTGCCAACGACTTGAGCAGCAAGCTCGGATAAGTGACTTTCCTTTGGCACGCCGCGTGCATAACCTTGTTGCGGCGGATGGCGACCGGTTTGCTCGGTCTCCCGTCCCGTCAGGATGCGGCAAGCGATCCCTTGCCAGTCTCTTCTCGAAACGCAAAGGAGTGTAGTCATGCTCGTACTGACACGCAAGCTGAAAGAATCGATCCGAATCGGCGACGACATCACCGTGACCATCGTTCGCGTCAAAGGCAATGCCGTACGGATCGGCATCGAAGCGCCCCCGCATGTCCGGGTGATTCGAGGCGAATTGAATCGGCGGGTGGATCGAGTCGGCGGGATTCTGGAGGACCGAGTCCGACGCGGCGAGTCGGTGGTCATCGAGCAGAACGAATTCGACGCGAGTGAGGAGCTCAGCGACGAGTGGTCGCGGGAAGTCGACGGTCCGATGGCAGCCGAGGTGGTGGCGTCGTGAGGGTGGCTCGACGGACGGGGTAGCCCTCACGTTCGACTTCGGCCAAATGCTCCAGCAAAATGCGGCGGACTTCCAGGATGGCGAGTGGGTGACGATGCACGTTTTGGTGGTCCGCCGTGACGGTGATCTCGGATTCGGCTTGATCGAAGCGAGCGCTCCACAGCGGGACAACTCCGTCTCCGGGCTCGTCCTCGACCCACTTCCACCAGCTCTGCTCTTCCACCAACCCGACCACGTTGTGTTGATGGACGACGGGAGGCGGGCGGAGCGAGTCGAGTACGGGGAAGAACGGATTGTCTGGTGACAGCGAATCGATGCTGGTGGCCGGCCGCAGCAGAATAGGAGACTTGATGAGGTCGGCGTTCTGGCGGAGGACTTTGGACTTCAGCAGCATGGCGCGAGGCGTCCGAATCAGAGTCCTCGCCAGCCACTCGGTCCAATCGTTGGCCAGGCGGCTGCCTCGGTGCGGAGTTCCCAACGTAATGACTCGGCGAATCGACGGATTGGCTCGGAAGAAGGCGACTTGAGCGATCTGCTGTTTCACTTCCGGGTCGGCTTTCAGCTCATCGAAAGATCCTTCGGCGACTGCCGACCAGAAGCGATCGCCACTGTCGAGCACCTGCATGCGGGAGAGCAGTCCTCCCATGCTGTGGCCGACCAGCACCATCTCATCCAAATGCCGGTTGGCGTGCTGTGGATCGATTTCGGCTCGTAGTTCTGCCAGATCCCGGCGGAGCGACGCGGCGGACGTCCAGAACGGCTTGGCCGTGGGATACATATAGAACCAGAACTGGTACCGCGTGCGAATCTCGGGATAGGCTCGCAGATCGTTGAACATGTCGATCCAAGTCAACGGGGTCGACCATAGTCCGTGGACCAGCAGCACGGGAATCTTGTTGGGATCATACGGTTCGAGTAGATAGATTCCCCGATAGGCTTCGACGTCATCGGGAAACAGCAGCCCCAGCGTGGCCAACCGTTTCGACTCTTTCAGAGACGGGCTGTCCAGCGAGTATCCCAGTGGCGTCGTGATGTCACTCTGCATGGGCACGCGGCGTCCCTCGACCACCAGATCGGTGGAGACGAGCGGATCGAGCAGTTCCAGGTCGGCGACGGCGACACCGTCGGCAGCCTGGTCATGGGTCTGATGGATGCGCAGAAAGGCGGTGATGGGGAACGCCAGTCCTTTGGGATAGCGTGAATCGATCGGATCATCATGGTGCCTTTCGGCGTGGACGGCGATCAGCGGCACTCCCAGCCCGAAGGTCGTGTAGTGGTTCCGCAATCCCTCCACCTGATAATCGGACGCGAACTCGAACTTGCCCAAGTGCTCGGGTTTCCACTTCCCTCGAGGCACAATCCGCAGGCGGCATCGGCGACCGGCGTTGTCGAGCAGTTGTTCGGTACCGGCGACAAGCCGGCCTTCGTCATTCAGGATGCGCAGCGACGATTCCAGACTCTCGTTGTAGATGTCGCATGCCTTGCGAAACTGGGGGTCGTAGGGGTTGCGCAGCGGGTCGTAGCGAGGATCGAACAGGAACTGGTAGGAGGCCAGCACTGCGGAGCCGTACCAGTTCAAAGCTCGCTTATCCTGTCCCAGAGCGTCTTTGCGATAGCCCTGGATGTAGGCCAATTCGGCAAACGCGATCGCTTTGTCGGCCGTCGGTTCCCTTTCCATTTCCATGCGCAAGCGGCCGAGTGCTTCTTCGGCATCCTTCTCATACGTCGCCAACAGATCGTAACGCCTCAACAATTGGCGAGTGCGCCGCGACGGATGCGCTTGGTGCGACGAGACCAGTTCAATGGAATCGGCCAGTGGATTCCATCGTTCCTTGCGAACGGTCAAGTAGTTGTCGGAGCGGCAGCCGGTCTGGAGTGGTAGCAGAGCGGTCAGGAGTAGAAAAAAAGCCGGGTGGCACGCCCAGAGGAGGAAACGGCGGCAAGCCGCCACTTCGGACGCGCGCGGATCCCGGCTCACGACAAGGTGGACGCAGTGGGATCGGTCGGCGGGTGGTCGCATCATGCGGCGCACCTCGATCGTGGTGTCAGTGACTTGGATGGATCAAACGGATGTCCGCTCGACGAGGCGGGAAGATACGAAAACCGCACCGCAGGTGTCAAGAAAGAAAAAAACTTGCCACGATCGACTCGACACGACAGAGCCGCTGACGGCCTTCCGGAAGCGACGCCGGCGCCAACGAACGTCGGGCTACTTGGCGATCCGTTTCCGCCCGGGACGATAGCCGGGGACCGGCGCGTGGCGCGACTGCCGTTTCCGTTTCTTCTTCCCCTTCGCGGGACGGCTCGAGTCCCCGCCGCCTTGCAAGGCCCGCCCAGCTTCCCGACGCCTCCGGCGCAGCGCTTCGCGAGGCGGCCGGGAGGGAATCAGACAGTCGCAACCTTCACCGATCAGGTCGGTGCGCCCGGCCTGCTGCAATGCCTTGCGCACTTCGAAGTAGTTCTCCGGTTTGAAAAACTGCATCAAGGCCCGTTGCAACTTGCGGTCTCTCAGGTGCCGAGCGACATGGACCGGCTTCTTCGTGAACGGATCGATGCCCGTGTAGTACATGGCCGTCGCCACATCCAGCGGTGCCGGAATGAAGTCCTGAACCTGATCGGGGCGGTAACCGTTCTGCTTGAGAAACACCGCCAGGTCGATCATGGCATCCAAGTCGCTCCCGGGATGACTGGCGATGAAATAGGGGACCAGGTATTGGCGTTTGCCCGCCTTGCTCGATTCGCGCTGGAAGATTTCGGCGAACCGGCGAAAATCGTCGATGGCCGGTTTGCGCATCTTGTCGAGCACGTCGTCGTCGGTATGTTCGGGAGCCACTTTCAACAGGCCACCGACGTGATGCCGCACCAGCTCACGGATGTACCGAGGCGACAAGCGTGCCAGGTCCATGCGAATGCCGCTGGCGACGAACACCTTGCGGATGCCTTCGATCGATCGAGCCTTTTTCATCAACTCGATCAGCGGACCATGATCGGTACCCAGCAGCTTGCAGATCGTCGGGTGAACGCACGACTGGCGGCGGCACACGGCTTCCACTTCGGGACGCGTGCACTTCATTTGATACATGTTGGCCGTTGGACCGCCGATGTCGCTGACGATTCCCTTGAACTGCGGGTCTTCGGTCAGTTGCTCGAGTTCCCGAAGGATCGATTCCTGGCTGCGCGACTGGATCGTCCGTCCCTGGTGCGTGGTGATCGAGCAGAACGTGCAGCCCCCGAAACAGCCTCGCATGATGGTGACCGAGTCCTTGATCATCTGATGGGCGGGAATCGGTTCCTTGTAGGACGGATGAGGCCTGCGCGTGAAGGGTAGATCGTAAATGGCGTCCATCGCCGCTTGAGACAGCGGGAAGGCGGGCGGGTTGGCGACCACCGCCTGGCGATCGTGCCATTGCACCAGTCGCCGAGCGTTGTAGGGATTGGTTTCGTTGTGGATGATCCGCGTCGCCTCGGCAAAGGCCGGCTTGTCCCGGCAGACGTCCTCGTAAGAAGGGAGCACCAAGGCGTCTTCCGGCGGCGACTCGGAGGCGCCCATCGCATAGGCCACGCCGCGCATGTCGCGCAAATCCTTCACCGTCGCGCCGCCGGCCAGCCGTTCGGCGATCTCCACCACGGCACGTTCTCCCATCCCGAAGACGACCAGGTCGGCCTTGGCATCGAGCAGGATCGAACGGCGAACCTTGTCGCTCCAGTAGTCGTAGTGGGCCAACCGACGCAACGATGCCTCCACCCCGCCGGCGATCACCGGAACTCCCTTGTAAGCCTGGCGGGCCCGCTGGCAGTAGGCCAAAGTGGCTCGATCGGGCCGGCGCCCGATGCGGCCGCCCGGCGAATAGGCGTCGTCGTTGCGCACCTTCCGATTGGCCGTGTAATGATTGATCATCGAGTCCATGTTGCCGGCACTGATTCCGAAGAACAGCCGCGGCCGTCCCAGCCGCTGCCAGTCCTTGCAGTCCTGCCAGTCGGGCTGGCTGACGATGCCCACGCGGTACCCCGCCGCCTCGAGCACCCGTCCGAGCAAGGCCATGGCGAAGCTGGGATGGTCGACGTAAGCGTCTCCGGTGACGAGCACCACATCGAGTTCATCCCAGCCGCGAGCTTTCATCTCGCGCCGCGACATGGGCAAGGGGCGAGGATCGACGCGAGTCGGATCGAGCCGACGGAGAAACCGATCGTGATCGAGCGCCGCCTGGTCGAGAATGGGGAGCAAAGTCATGCGAGGATGGCCAAGAGTAAAAATGGATCGCGGCACGTAGCGTCGTACTTCGTAACATCTGCGCGCATCGGGCACTGCGTTTCGGTTCTCATCACCATCCCTACAGCCTCGCGCCTCCAGCCTTCGGATGGGGCTTGTCCATTATCGCGGCGATCGTTCACACTGTCAAAGGAGCCAGCGAGGACCTCGGGGGAAGGGAGCGACAGCATATCATGCGCATCACGATGATCGGCGGCTTCTTGGGAGCCGGAAAAACCACGACAATCGCGCGACTCGCCCGCCATTACCTCGAGGCCGGCCAGAGGGTGGGGATTGTGACCAACGACCAGGCTGCCGAGCTGGTCGACACTCAGTTCTTGCGGTCCCAGGGATTTTCCGTGGGGGAAGTGGCCGGCGCGTGTTTCTGTTGCAAATTCGACGCGCTCGCCGAAACGCTGGGACAACTCGACCGTCAAATCGCGCCCGATGTGATCTTGACCGAGCCGGTGGGCAGTTGCACCGATCTGGTGGCAACGGTGGTCGAACCGCTAAGAGCCCTGCACGGCGACCGCTACGAAATGGGCCCGCTGGCCGTTCTGCTCAAACCGGAACACGGACAGAGAATCCTGACTGGCGGACCTCGGATCGGCTTTTCGCCTCAAGCCGAGTACATCTTTCTCAAGCAATTGGAAGAAGCCGACGTGGTGGCGGTGAACAAGGTCGATCGATTGGATCGGGAGGCACGCGAGCAATTGAAGGAGGCGCTGGAAGCGAGGTTCTCCGGCAAGCCGATCCTGTTTGTCAGTGCACGCACCGGCGAGGGATTCGACGAGTTGCTCTTGGCGCTGGCGTCCAGCCCGGCTCCACACCGGTCGATGATGGAGGTGGATTATGAACGCTATGCGGCGGGCGAGGCCGAACTGGGCTGGCTCAACGCCGCCGCCACCGCTCACGGCAGCGCGTTTTCACTCGACCAGCTCACTTTGCAGTTGGCCGGCGAACTGGCCGAGCGATTGGAAGCCGCCCGTATGGAGGCGGCTCACGTCAAGATCCTAGCCGAATCCGAGGGCGACGTTTCCATGAGCAACATCGTATCGAGCGACCGCGGGGCGGAGCTGTCCCTGGCGTGCTCGGTGCAGGTCGACCGGGCCGATTTGACAGTGAACGCTCGAGTGGCCGGTGATCCGGATCTTCTCAAGACGATCGTTGAAGATGGGCTCGATGCGGTCGGTGCCATGCTGGGAGTGCGTTTGGCGCTGGGAGCCGTCCACCACTTCCGCCCTGCCCCGCCGGTACCCACTCATCGGTTTCAAAGCGGCGAATGAGTATTCTGGGAACACGGGGCCGAATGAGGCGTTCCGGACAGATGCCCGCTGGGCGTGGGAGCTACCGGGAGACCGATACAGAAGGCGGTCCCCTGCCCCACCGTACTCTGCACGCGAATCCGGCCGCGGTGCGATTCGACGATGTTGCGGCAGGCGGCCAGTCCCAATCCCGTACCGCCCCGCCCGCTTCCGTCCGGCCCCGATTTGGTGCTGAAAAAGGGATCGAAGATCTTGGGGAGCACATCGGGAGAAATCCCGGTACCCGTATCGCGCACCACCAGCTCGACCGTCTCGGCATCCGGCTGACGCACGGCGATCCGTAGGTGCCCACCGCGTGGCATGGCCTGGCGAGCGTTGATCAGCAGGTTGAGCAGCACTTGTTGGATCTGGTTTCCGTTGGCCAGGACGGGAGCCGTATCATCCAGTTGCAGTTCGACGGCGATTCGGTACTTGCTGAGTTCCCGCTCCAAGAGCACCAGAGTGTCCCTGACCAGTTGCGACAGGTTGGTGGGTTCGAAGTTGGCCGAGCGGTTGCGAACGGCACCGAGGATGGTCTGCGTAATCTTGGCCGCTCGTTCACTGGCTTCCAGGATGCGGGAGAGCGCCTTGGTGCGTGTGGCTTCATCGGTGCGCCGCAGGCCCATTTTGGCGTAGTTCATGATCGTCATCAGGATGTTGTTGAACTCGTGAGTGGTCGTGCCGGCCAGTTCGCCGACCGCCGTGAGTCGTTCGGCCTGCAGCAACCGTTCTTGAAGTGTCGCCAGTTGTTGTTCCAGTTGTTGCACGCGCTCGGAATGGCTCATGAGATAACAGGCCTCCTTGACTGGTTTGGCCGACCCGAAGACTCGGTGAAGCTCGGCTAGGTTGCGTGGTTTGCCGCCGCAGTGTCGACTTGCCTGCGTTCGCCGACAGTGAAGGCTTAACTTGTGCTCTCTACAGCATTTAAGCCCACAAGACGTATCGACGGATTCGCCTGGGCAACTGGAGTCCAAGCCGATATAATCTGGCAGACGATGGGAGATATTTGGCAGGGACGCGAACGGAAGGACCCGGCAGGATGCAGACGTTGGAGTTGTTGCAGGAAGCACTCGAGTTGGCCCGCGAGTTGGGCTACCAGATCCGCGAAGAGTCCATGGGCGGCGTGGGTGGCGGTGCCTGCGAGTTCGCGGGACGCAAGTGGCTTTTCCTCGACCTCGCCTGGAATGCTCACGAGCAATTGGAAAATGTGATCTCGGTGCTCAAGGAAGACCTCGCCCTGTTCGCGGTCGCGGATCGGCTGAGCCCCCAGTTGGCTTGGCACTTGGGATGGAATGATCCGGACGGCGGGCGGCCGGACTGCGGCCAAGCAGCGGCCTGATGGTGGTCGCAGGCTCCGGCACTCTGCTGGTTACCGAATCGGTTGAGCCCGGCGAACCAACCGCTTCCCGCCGACGGCAACGCCCAGTACCAGCGCCCCGAGCCCAAACATCAAGCCCGCGGAAGGCTCGGGGACGGGGTTGGATTCTCAAGACCGGCTCGAAGCCCCCCGAAGACTCTTTGCTGCGAAACTTTACATGGAGGCCGGCATTCCCGGAGGTGCTGCTCGGGCGGAGCGTTACACCGCAATTGTTCTTGGCTCCGATGTACCGCGCCTGTACGAAACTGGTTCCATCCCACTCGCGTCATTCTTTTGGATTCACGCTACCACTGAACGGTCAACTGTGCCGTCCCCTCTTCCGCCGATGGACGAAAAAAAGGCGGAACTGGTTGTGGCCGCTGCTCGTGTTGCCGTCCCCGTTGCTTGTCAGAGCACAGCCCGGATCTCTGGAGATCGTCGGTACCGGCCCCGACACAGTGAAGTCACCGGTGATGTTGATGGTATCATCCTGGTTGTGTGTCTGGGCGACGAGGCGAGTCGATTCCCGTTTGGGCTTCGACTACTGAAACTCACCCTCGGACCACCGGAGTCCGGCTGCCGATCAATCTGAGGACAACACGTCTCGACCTCGATGGAAACGGAACGTCGATCTACCTGTTTGTGGGTGAGGCCGACCTCGCCCCCTTAGCAGCCGGGCGTCCTCAGCAGCGCGGCGAATTTCAACTCAACTGGGTCGTGTTCGACGGCGGCGACGTCCATTGGTTGCGAGGTTACTGTCACCTGTTGATGGCGATCGGCGACATAGCGCTGGCCTACGACTGGAAAGAGCTTTTCGAACGAACAGGGCACTTGATGTATCCGCGAGTGGAATCGCCATACCAGTTCTTGCGTGATGAAGCACGCCACAAACAGCCACGCTCATTCGACCCGACCGAAATCTTGGATTCGATTGCCGCCATACAAAGGTCCGATCACCAAGCCGCAGTTCTGGCGGAAACTCCAGCAGGTCTTCCGGGGACGATTTGTCGGATTCGCCGTTTGGTTCAACTGACCCGAAGCCAGCCAGTGCGCTCTTGGCGGAGTTTCTGACAGGGTTCGAGGCTGACGGCGAGCGGTAGCGCTCATCGACCGAGCGAACGAAGCAGCCGAGCCTTCAACTGCGTGTGGGAGTCGAACTTTCCGTCTTCGGCCAGCAATTGTTGGACCATCTGGAGCGCCTTTCTCCGCAACTCATCGGCGCGCGACACGCTGCCGCTCGCTTGCTCGGCGTCCGCAGCGTCCGCAAGCCATTGCGAGGTCTCGAACAGGGTGGCGGGATCCATCGGTTGAGGAGGCGGAGGACGCCAAGCCAACGCTTGTCGCCAACAATGGACGGCCTGCGAGGCAAGCCCCAAACGCGTCGACGCTCGGGCCGCTTCCGCATACGTCGACGCGACTTCGCCGGCGTAGGATGGGTGGCGCGTCGTGTTCGCTTCGGGGAGCGATTGCAGCAACGCGACGGCGGATGCCAGTCGCCGCCGTCCCGAGAGGTCGCCGCCGGGCGACTCGGCGGTGGTCGCCCACAAGATCAGATTGTTTGCCAGCGGGAGTCGGACGGCGACGGCCCCGTTTCCCATTCGGTTCGCGGCGCGGGACCAGTAAACGGCGCGGGCCGCGTGTCTCTCGGATGCCGCGCGGTTGTTTTCGAGCCAGTAACCCTGCGCCATCAGGCGCTGGGCGCGAGCGGCCGACTCGAGCGGCCGGAGGTCGTCCGCGTCGGTGGAGGTTCCGGCCTCCGTGTCGGCCAGTCTCCGGGCGGCCAAGGAGTCGTAGAAAGAGACGGCCGTCCGGGCGCAATGGAGAACACGATCCCCCTCCCCGAGTTGCCAATAGAGGCGAGCGCGCATCAGAGCCAATCCGGCCTCGAATTCCCGAGGATCGATGTCGGGCGGCAATGGAGCGGTTTCGACCGAATCGATCAATCGCAACATGGCTTGTAGCGCCACGCGGCGTTGGGAACTCGGCCGAGGATCGGCGGCCTGCCGCTGGTGGGCGATCCATGAGATCGCCATGGCGGCCGCGGAATCCTGCGGCGTTCGGAGAGCCGGTTCCGGAGCGGACACCGACGCCGACGACTCGGCGGTTCGGCCGGTGCCAGACAGAGGCAGCGATGTTCGACCGGCCCCCTCGGACCAGCTCACGCACGCCAGGCTCAACAAGAACCCGAGGGCGACTTGGCAGGCGCGGCGCGGGTTGTTCCAATGTCTGCGACGGCATAGCGAAGGAAGCTCGTCTCCTCGCAACCAGGCACGGAGGTCATCGGCCATCGCGGCGGCCGACGGATACCGGCGGGTCGGTTGTCTGGCCATGGCACGACGCACGATGCGGATCAGCCCGAAGGGAACGCCGCGCCGGACGAGCTGCTCCCAGTCGACCGAACCGTAAAGCGTCTGCGCAATCAACTCGGGAAGACTGCCTCGAAAGGGCACGTTTCCCGTGAGCATTTCAAACAGCAGCACCCCCAGAGCATAGACGTCGGCTCGCCGGTCGCATTCCAACTCCGGCCGGAACCGCTCGGGCGCCATGTAGTACGGCGTGCCCGGAATCACATCGCACGAGGTGACGGTGCCACCGGGGCAGAGAGGGCGGATCAATCCGAAATCGGCGAGCAGGGCTTTCGCTTCCGCTCCGCTCACCAGCACGTTGGCCGGTTTGATGTCGCGGTGGATCCAGCCGGCGGCGTGCAATGCTTCGAGCCCCCCTGCCAACTGCAATGCGACTCGTGCGGCTTCGGGAGGCACCAGCGGGCCGTCCTCCTCCAGATGCTCGGCCAGCGATCGGCCCTCGATGCACTCCATGACGACGTACGGCCAGCGCCGCGGCAGCACTCCGCCTCGCAAGACGCGCACGAGGTGATCGTGGGAGAGTTGGGAGGCGACCACGACTTCCCGCAGGAATCGCTCCCGAGCCGCATCGGTCCAGTCGTCGGTCGTCAGCACTTTGACGGCCACTCGACGGCCCGTCTCCGCCTCACAGGCACGAAAAACCAGCGACGAGCTGCCTCGTCCAATCAGCAGGCAATCTCGGAAGCCCACGTTCGACAACTGATCGATGGCATGATGTTCGACGTCGCCGTCGGACGGCCCCTCCCCCAACGCCGACGACCACACTCGGTCCAGCTCCGGTTCCGACTCCGCGTTCTGCCGCAGTCGCCGCCGGGCACGTTCCCAGCGCATGCTCCAAGTGTCGTCGATGCGAGTGATCCGCTCCGTCATTGGTTCCCATCACCTCATTCGTCGCCCACACGGTTGCCGGTCAATCCAGCGCCAGATTCCGCATCTGTCGTTCCACTTCTCGGCGTACCTTCCGAAGAACGCGGGACTTGGCCACGTAGACCCATGCCGTATCGCGCCCCATCGAACGGGCGACTTGGGCAGCCGGTTCGTCGTGCAACCATGTTCGCACAAAGGCCTGCCAAGTGGACGGCTCGACCCGACCGGAGACTTCGCGCATCGCCTGGCGCAGTACGTGAGTATCGACGTCGTCGTTCCAGTCCGCACGGTGGTCCTCGAGGGATTCGGCGAGGCGCATGACATCGAGCGATGCATGGGGCAGCCGGAGTCGGAGTCGACGCCAATAGCGGCACAGCCGCCGGTAGGTGAGCGTACCCAGCCAAGCGCGAAATCGGCCCCGTTTCCGGTCGTACCGGAATCCGGGCATGGCTCGAGCCACGTCCACCAGCACGTCCTGGACAACCTCCACCGCGTCGGCATGCTGCAGGCCGTGACGGCGACAGTGAGCGTAGATCAGCGGCCCATAAGCGTCATGAAAGCTTTGCCACGCGACGTCGTTTTGCCTGTCGGAGAGCCGGGCCAGCAGGCTGGGGCGCGTCGCCGGTGCGTTGCCTTCCATCAATCGTGCTCCCAACCCAGGGGACGCCCTCCCGGAAACTCTGCGTCGGTTTGTCAGTCGGTCTCTTTCAGCACTGCCCGCTGTGTTGGACCGGCGGACCATTCGAAAAGTTCCCGCATCCATTGGATTTTTTCGCCAAGTCGCGCAAGAACCGTCCCTCAAGCGGCTATTCACTACTGAGGCCAACTGATTTCCCTTGCAACACAGGAGACGACTCGATGATCTCTGCACGGACCAACACCATGTTCACCCTCGGCCGAATGCTGCGTCCGGCCTGTTGGGTACTTGCCGCCAGCCTGTGGACTGCCGGCGGATCGGCCGGACAAGCCGGCGACATTCCGCGTTTCGATCGCAACGCCGTGATGCTGGGCGGCAATGGGGCACCCTGTTATCTGGTCGCCGACATGCGAGCAGCCAGCTTCCACGGAGTGCCGGCCGTAGTGGGCGTCTGGACGGACGGAATCCGGACCGCCCCGTTCGTGGCGATTCCCACGAACGACCCCACGCGCTGGCTATGGCTGACGTCGAACGGTCCGGCCGGCGTCATCGAGTTCCATCCGGGACGGCAGCCGTTCGCCACGTGGCGCGACAACTACGGCAACGGAGGAACACTGATCACCTTCTGAATGGGCGCACGAGAGGGTTTGCACGTGGATCGGGAGCCGAGGGCGCGCAAATCGACCACTCTGTCGAACAGCCTTCTGCGCCATGACCGTTCCACGCCTTGCTCTGGAATCTCCTACTCTCGTACTCGTACTCCTTAACTCGTACGCGATGCCTCCATCGCTATGTGCCGCCGCAGCTTCCTGACGAGCGACCACGAAATCGCAGGAAGAAGCGAGTTACTCCGTCAACAGGCGGCAAACATCCCGCTGATCGTGATCGAAGAGCGGCTCGGCAAGCGAGATGCTCTTTTCGAGTACGAGTACGAGTACGGTATCGTGAGTTTTCACCGAGAGTGCGTGACGAACACTCACCACGATCGGCTCGGTACGACAGAACCGCTTACGGCATGGACGCACGGCGCGTAGATGTGGTAAAGTAAGAGGCTGTCACAAAACTCCATGCTGCAAGCAACATGCCCGAGGCCGGAAAGCGGCACGGCGGGTTTTGTTACAGGCTCTAAGAGGCTGTCACAAAACTCCGTGCCGCAAGCAACACATCCGAGCTTCGGAGGTGGGACGGCAGGTTTTGTTACAGGCTCTAAGAATCTAACAATCGACCACAACTCGTGAGATTTCAACCATGGCGTCCACCACTCCGTCAGAATGTTCCTCCACTTCTCGCGAGTCCGTACGGACCCGACTGGCCGATCTGCAGTCCCCCACCGACCTGTCCACGACGATCGAACTGCTCGACATGTACGCTCGAGAACCGATGGGGGCCGGCGAGCCGTTGGCGGCCGAGGTCCTCGAGCGCCTGAGGTCCGACCTGCCGACGCTCGAGAGATTGCTGGTGATCCTCGCCGAAGATGCGGGCGGACGTGCAGTCGGGTTGGCGTTTTGCCTGATGGGCTATTCCACGTTCTATGCGCGGCCTCTGATCAACATCCATGATCTGGCCGTCGTCCCCGAAGCGCGCGGCCAAGGCGTCGGCGCCTCGCTACTCCACGCCGTCCTCGAACAGGCCCGGCAGAGAGACTGCTGCAAGGTGACTTTGGAAGTGCGCAGCGACAACGATGGCGCTCAGCGACTCTACCGGAGATTCGGTTTCACCGGCGGCCCGCGCAAATCGGCCATGCAGTTTTGGACACGGCATCTCTAGGGCAAACGGTCCAGCCGCGAAGCGGTCATAGCATCGATCCGAATGGCACGCGGATAAGAGCAGAAGGGATCTCACGGAGGCACGGGGGCACGGAGAAGATAGAGGACAAAGGGAGAAGATGGGGAACGATAGGCGTTTCTGGAAGTATAAGAGCCTGTAACAAGACCCGCCGTGCCGTTCTTCGGCCTCGGGTGTGTTGCTTGCGGCAGGGAGTTTTGTGACAGCCTCTAAGAACTCTAAGAACTCACAGACACCCACCAGGCATGCTGCGCCGAGCGGCACCCGATCGCCACGCGACACAAATGGTTCTCCGAAATGTTGTCGTCGATCTCGATCTGCCTGCTGTGCGATGTGCTGTTTTCCGACCGCGGGGTGCCGCACCACCGTTTCCAGCTTCCCGATGCCGAGCACGGTCGGACGTTGGCGGAGACGATCGAGGTACACACGGTGGAGTTGGCAAAGTACAATATCCGAGAAGAGGCGATCGCGGAGGCGTCCCAGATCGAGAAATGGGTGTTTTTCCTGCGATATGCGGACAGGTATGACGCCGGGCGTCTGCGGGCGCTGTTTCCGGAGGAGCCGTTTCAGCAGGCCATATCGGAGGCGGAGCGGATTGCCGAGCGGACGGTGGACCGGATGATGTACGACCAGCGTGAGAAAGCACTGCGGGACTACCAGTGGGCGATCGAGAGCGCCCGCCGCGAAGGACTCGAAAAAGGGCGCGAACAAGGACGCGAGGAAGGTGTCCTGATTGGTAAGATCCAAGTGCTCGAGCAGCTTTTGGGCGACACTCCTACTCCAACGGCGCGTCTGTTGCAACGTTCCGTTTCCGAGCTGAATGCGATGGTTGCGCAACTTCAGGAGCGTTTGCGTCACCGCAGAGCGTAGCAGCGGCGAGAGTCGATCACCTGAGAAGATCCCACACACGACGGGGCAACCCGATGTCGACCACTCGGACCTCGCCGGTATAGTGCGAGGCGCCGGCTTGAGCGAATCCCGGTTTGGGAGCGACCAGCGTCACGGTGCAGTCGGCACGGAAAGCCACTCCTGCGACTTCACCGCTGTCCGCGTCCAGTCCACTGGGCAGATCGATGGCCAGGCGTCGGCCGGCCGCTCGATTGAGCAGCTCGATGTCTTCGGCCATCGGCGACCGGGGCGCTCCCTTGGCTCCCGTTCCCAGGAGGCCGTCCACGATCCAGTCGGCCGTCTCCAGCGCCTCGATCAACTCGGGCCACCGGGAGGTAGCAGGCCGAACCGCCAACGGAATCCTGGCACGCTCCAGGATCTCGAAATTGCGATGGGCATCCGGAGCCAGCTTCTCCGGGACGCCCCACAGAAAGACGCGAACAGCGTGCCCTCGCCCGTCGAGTTGCCGAGCCACCACCAGCCCGTCGCCTCCATTGTTGCCGCGGCCGCAACAGATCACGACCGGCCCCTCGATCCCCAACTGTTCCAACTGGTCCGCCACACCGCGCCCGGCGTTTTCCATCAAGATGGTGCCTGGAATCCGCAGCTCATCGATGGCCAGGCGGTCGAGGCGGCGCACCTCGTCTCGCTTTAACGTGGCAGGACGCTTCATCCGTATTCGGCTTCGTCGTAAAATGGGAGCGGAAGACCATAACAACCGTAGGTTACCGGGATTTGCTCGAGGATGCCACGATGCCCATTTACGAATACGTCTGTCAGTCGTGCGGAAAGGCTTGCGAATTGCTGATTCGCGGCAGCGAGACCCCGCAGTGTCCTCATTGCCAGGCTTCGTCCTTGGAGAAGCAGTTCAGCGTTCCGGCCGCTCACACCGGCGCGAGCGGCGGCGAGCTTCCCGTCTGCCAGCCGGGGGGAACGTGAGGCGTTTCTCCGTGCGGCCAGGGTGGCTGCGAACTCGAGTAATGAAAAAGGATCGGTGAAGCCAACCTTCTCGGTACGGACAAGCGGCAAGGTGCTCGTCGGCACCTTGCCGCCTCCAGTCCAATCGCTCCCGTCTCCAGTCCAACCGGCAATCTGGTCGATTTGCCGGTTGCTGTGCGAGCTTGTTAAGGTCCTAAGGTCCTCGCCATTTCCGCCGATTGTCACGACATTACCTACAGCTTCAGCCTCCAGTCTCCAGCCTCCGGCTTTGCGGGCGCAGCCCGCGCTAGGGTAGTGCGAAGATACCGCCGAGTATCACACCGGCTTCCGCCAATCCGCCACGAACGCTGAGCGGGACCGGGGGCAGCAGCCACGGAGCACAGCTTCCCGGTCGGTAGTAGCCCAGTGGGTACTGGCATTCGTGCAGCGGATGAATGCCCATCTTGTACGGTAGCACGGCGATATTCAGGAAAAAGTGAGCACCGCTGACGAACGGCTGAGCCAGCGGATGCAGCGTGTGGCCGTAGCGTTCGAGCTGAACTTCTTCGAAGTACGTCGGTTTGTGGGAGACTTCGGAGGCCTTCCAGGCGAACGAGCTGGCGACCCAGTTGCGTCCCTGGTATTGGACATCGTCCAGTGCGAACTCCACGGGGATGCCCCACACAAAGGCTACAAAACAGTGGTCCTCGTCGCTGAGATCGGGATAGGGAAGCTGGACGGTCTTTCCGTCGACGGTCTCCACCCAGATTCGTCCGTTCTTGAAATCGGAGAATTTGCCTCGCGCCACGACTTTTCCATTGCGGTCGCGCCAGTCCCGGACCTGATCGACGGCCGGATCTCGCAAGTTCTCTCGACGACTGGGGGTGATGTCCAACGAGATCTTGGAAATCACGTTTTCTCGCACGGCCGTGCGCACCTCCACCGATTCGTCGTTGAGTTGCCGACAGCGCTCCTGCGAGTACTGCATTCCAGCAAGGGGTCTGGGAGAGTTGGGAACGCCGCCCAGTTTCGGTTTTGGCTCGGCCGGCGGCTCGACTCGCGGCGGCGCGGAGTCGGTCTGCTGCGCCACGCGAACCGGTTCATCGGCAACCGCCGTCCGGTTCGCCGACGGTGGAACGGCTTTCGGCGGCCGAGGCGATTGCTGAGGCGGATTGAGGACGGGGATCGGCGCCGCCTCGGCCGGCTGCCGCGTCGCCAGCCGGCTGGCCGGATGGCGGGGCCGCTCGGCAGCGGTCGACGGTCGACGATCGAGTGGCTGGTTGGCCGAGGCTTGCACAACCAGCCGCAAGCGGACGGGGGCTTCCTTCAGGACTGTGCTCGCTGGTTGATCAGCCGCGCTGCCGGCCACCGCCGGAGCCGGTTGGACGGGCCGCATGTTGCTCGGCGGTTGAAACCGCCCCGGCCGGTCCTGTGTTTCTGTCGCACTCACCAACCGGACAGGGCTCTTCTGGGTAGCGGGCGTCCTTGACTGCGGGCGGGCGTCCGCGGGTCGTCTCCAGCGCAGAACCACCGGCGCCGACTCTCGCCTGGTCCGATCCTCCGAAGAGTTCTTCCCATCGTGCTGGTCGCCCCGGCGTAGCGGCTCGGCGACCGTCAGTTGAATCCGTCGCGGTACCGGCGCGACCGGTTGGGACTTCTCCTCGGCTCGTGCCGACGGTTCGGTTGCCGCCGTCAGATACAGGCCGACCAGCACGGCAGCGGCCCACCAAAGGGGACGCAGGGCGGCGTCATTCCTGGCCGCCGTAGTCGTCCGAGCTGTAATTGGGTGCTTCCTGCGTAATGGCAATGTCATGAGGATGACTCTCTCGCACGCTTGCCGCGGTAACTTGGATGAACTGCGCGTCCGTACGCAATTCCTCAATCGTATGGGCTCCGCAATATCCCATGCCGGCACGTAGTCCGCCGACCAGTTGGTAAACAAAATCGCTCAGCGGCCCCTTGAACGGAACTCGACCCTCCACGCCTTCGGGCACCAGTTTGCCTGGCCGTCCCTTCTCAGCGCTCTGTCGGTACCGTTCACTGGACCCTTGCACCATGGCACCCATCGACCCCATCCCGCGATAGACCTTGAACGTGCGTCCCTGATAGAGAATCGTCCGTCCCGGGCTTTCGGCCAGCCCGGCGAACAATCCACCGATCATGACACAATGGGCTCCGGCCGCGATCGCTTTGGTGATGTCTCCCGAATACCTGATGCCTCCGTCGGCGATGATGGTTTTCCCGGCGTCGCTGGCCACGGCGGCCGTGTCGTGGATCGCGGTGATCTGCGGCACGCCCACGCCGGAGATGATGCGAGTGGTGCAGATCGACCCGGGCCCGATTCCGACCTTCACGCAGTCGGCTCCCGCGTCGATCAACGCTCGGCATCCCTCCGCCGTCGCTACGTTTCCGGCGACGACATCGATATCCCATCGTCGCTTGATCTCTCGGACAGTCTCGATCACGTTGGCCGAATGACCGTGGGCACTGTCGACCACCAGCAAGTCGACGCCCTTTCGAATCAGGCTCTCGGCTCGCTCGTAGTCCCGCACACCCACCGCGGCACCGACTCGTAGTCTTCCCAGTTCGTCTTTGCAGGCGAGCGGGAATCGCTTCATCATGTCGATGTCGCGAATCGTGATGAGTCCCGTCAGTTTGTAAGATTCGTCAACCAGCAAAAGTTTCTCCACTTTTTTAGCCGTCAAAATCCGTTCAGCCTGCTCGAGCGTTACAGTTCCCATGGCCGTGACCAGATTATCACGAGTCATCACCTGAGAAACCGACATGTCGGTCTGCTCGAGAAAACGCAGGTCCCGGCGAGTGAGAATGCCCACCAGCGTTCCGTCATCCCTCACAATGGGGATGCCGGAGACGTTGTGTTGCTCCATCATTTCACGCGCCTTGCGCACGGGAGCATCGGGGGCCAGTGTGACGGGATCGACGATGATGCCGTTGGCACTCCGTTTGACCTTGTAGACTTCTTCCGTCTGGTCCTCGATCGAGAGGTTCTTATGGATCACCCCCAAACCGCCCTCTTTGGCCAAGGCAATCGCCATGGCGCTTTCGGTCACCGTGTCCATCGGCGAACTCAGCAGGGGGATATTGAGGTGAATGCGGTCGGTGAGTCGAGTGGTGACGTCGACTTGAGAGGGAACAACGTCACTGTACCGCGGTTCCAACAGAATGTCGTCGAAGGTCACACCGGTGCGGGGAGCCGGTCGATTCATAAAAGACGCCCTTCATCGATTCGTGACGGGGAACTCGATAAGGGGCGCATTATGAGCGCGGCGAGCCAAGTTGGACAAGATGGGCCAAGGGGGCGGCCGGCGGCATTCGATCAAGTGTGCCCCGAGTTGCGCCGCACGATCTTGGGCGCCTGAAGCTGCGAGGCGGGTTGGTGTGGGGGCGGAGGCGAAGCGCCGCCCGCTTCAAACGGCTCCGCGGGCTCCCCCGCCGCCGGAACGCCCCCGTCGCCCCCGGCCGACCCGGCCTTCTTGCTGGGCTTGGGGACGAAAAAACGCCCCAACGGCCCGGCCAATAGCGCCGGCAACATGATCAGGTCACCCACCAAAGCCGCCAGCAGGAGGGTCAGCATCATCGTGCCGAATCGCTGCGTGGGCGTGAACGTGCTGAAGGAGAACACGGCCAGCCCCAGCCCGCCGATCAGTGTCGTCTGAGTCATCGCCGTTGCCACTCGGCGGTACGATTCCAGGATCGCCTCCCTGCGAGACATCCCCATCCGGCACGCGTGCCGGAACCAGGCGAGGAAGTGAATGGTGTCGTCCACCGCCACGCCCATGGCCACCGAGGCGCACATCATCGTGCCGATATCGATCAACACGCGGCGATGCCCCATGAACCCGAAGATGATGACGACCGGGAACACGTTGGGGAGCATGGAGAGGAGGCCCGACGGCAGATTGCGAGCGCGCCAACTCCCCCACATCAGCAGCAGCGTCATCACGGCCCCGATCATGAAGAATGCCGAAATGATACTGTTGATCAGGCTTTCCAGCAGCGTTCGCTGGGCCTTGTAGACGATGGGCACCACGCCGGTGTACGTCACTTGCAACGGCAGTCCTTTTTCCTTGGCCGTCGCCGTCGGATCGTCGAGCGAAACATGGGTTCTCGGCTTCTCCGCTTCGACACGTCCCACAATGGGGATGACCTGTTTGAACGTGGCCAGCGTGGGACGCCAATGCCGCTTCTCCACCGGTGGAATGAATCTGTGGTTGCGAGCGTCGATGAACACGCGGGCATGCTGTTTGACGAATTCGAGATCGTACCCCGGATCGTCCGAAACGAGAACCACGACCTGGCAGGCCTCGAGCACCTTTCCCCATTTTTCCGACGTTGCGTAGCCTTCGGGAAACGGGCGCGCTTGGGGGGCGTGCCACAACAGGTACCGCTTGGGCCCCCGACTGCGAAATCCCTTGGCCCGCAGCAACCGGTACAGCGTGTTGCCGAACAGCGGCGTCTGAGGAACCTGCAGGTTGCCCTGCTCGTCGCGCGTGGCGTGGATGGGAGTTCCCGGCGAGGGAGCTCCCAGGACGCAGATCCTTCCACCATTCCAAATGGCCGACGTACTGCGGGCCTCGTTGTCCAGTTCCCGTTCGACGGCAGTGAGAATCTGATCGCGATATTGATAGGCCTTCATCACCGGCTCGACCACTCGCTTCAACTCGCGGACGAACTCGCCGTAATCGACATCCTTGAGTGCGGCCAGTCGAATGCTGACTCGCCATAGTTCGCTCTTGCCGTCATCGTCCAGCGCCAGATAGTCTTCCTCGAGCAGGCGCTGGCGGTTTTCCTCCAGCAACCGATTCAGGGTCACGCGTTGGCGAGATCCCGGGTCGGGAATGGGGGGCAAGAAGGTAGTGACCGACATGCCGCGACCCACGATATCGACTCCGTGCTCGCCGAATACTTCCTCCACGGCCTGCTGAACCAGCATGGCCATCTCGGCCCGCTCCAAGAAGCTGTACCGATAAAGCTCTCGGCGCAATTCCTCGTCGGAAACATCCGCCTCCAATTGCGCTACCGGCCGGCGAATCCGGCTTTCGTCGACACGCACGACCAGTTCCATCGGCACCAGCTTGCCCAGATGGCGCTCGAGCCAGGCGTAGTCCCGGATAATCTTGGCGTTCTGGTCGAACAGCTTCAACAACTGAATCGACGTATTGAGTTTGGGGAGGCCCAAGCCGAAGGCCACCATCACCGCCAGACACCCCACAGCGACCCACGCGTGCCGGTGGACGATGAACCGTCCCAACCGCTGCCAGAAGGCGGTTACCCATTGATGGAGCGTTTCACCGGACGACGGCTGGTTGAGCGTCTTCCTGAAGGGCTGCCAGATCGCCAGTGCGGCCGGCAAATACGTGAACAGGAGAATCAACGTGGCCATCACGCCCAGAGCCGAATAGAGTCCGAACTTCTTGATGGGGATGATGTTGCTGTTGTAGAGCGACATCAGCCCCAAGGCCGTGGTGAAGGCGGCCAACGTGCAGGGCACGAACCCATGCTTGACGGCTCGATCCTCCGCCCCGTCGAACCCGCCCGTCTCGGCGGACTCGCGATAATAGTTGACGATGTGAACGGCCCCGGAGAGCCCCAGCACGTACACCAGCGCCGGCATGCTCAACAAAATCGCGTCGACCGAACTGCCGTTCCACCAGACGATCGCCAGACTGGCCAGAGCACTCACGCCCCCCACGAAGAAGATCATGATCATCGCTTCGATGCTGCGGAAGCAGAGGTAGGACAGGCCGAAGCCGAGGATGATGCAGAACCCGATCAACCGAGCCAGCGTGATGCTCCCCTCTTCGTCGATCGCTACGTTGTCGACCGGCGGCCCTCCCAGACGGAGCACTCGGCCGGACAAATCCGGCTCGGGAGAAAATGGGGAGAGGGGCGGTTTGGGCGGAGGCACGACTCCCGCACTCTCGGCCAGACGAATCAGTTTCCCCCGCGGCTTTCCCAACACGCCTCGTCCCAGGACCCGCCTCAAATCGCGAGTCGCCGGATCGCTCAAGGTGACCATGATGCACGTCGGCACGGCCGGCGGCTCGATGCCCACCTTGCGGCACAGAGCCGCGAAGTAGTATTCCTGGTCGCCCGGCGGCAATTCCCTCAGCGCCTTGCGATTCCCTTTGAACTTCTTCTCGACCAGCCGCTCGAGGTATTCCCGAGCCGCCGTTCGCCACCCCTTGGGTAACGCTTGCTGGTGCTCGGCATCAAGCACCTTCGGCAGACCGTCCACGGTCCAGTCATAGCGGGAGGCGGGGCCGGGACCGAACAACGCGCCGGTCAGCCGATTGAGTGCCTGCCTGCGTGCTTCCAATCGCCTACCCTCTTCGGATAGATCACCGCCGACCGGGTAAAGCGACCCGCCGGGCCGGGTCAACTCTTCCAGAACCTCCGGGCCCGTCACCACGCCGGTCAGAATGCGCGCCGTGAGGCGTTCGGGATTGGCGTAGAAATCGTTGGTCTCGTCCTCGGTGGTCGGTGTTCCGAAACGAGCAACGAACTCGCCTCGAGCCCGCTTGTTGCCGAGAACGTAGCGGCGAAACGCTCGAGTCAGCCCGTCGAGCACGTTTTGTTTCCCCGTCCAACGATACAGCGAACCATCCGGCGTGATGTAATACCAGCTCTGATGGTCCCCCTGCAGCCATTTTTCCTGGAGCCCTCCCCAATTCAGCCGAACGTCATCGGGCACCATCAGCCCCAGGCGGTCCCCCAGCGCTCGGGCCCGAGCCAACTCGCGAGCCGACTCGTCTTCGCGCCGCCGCAACATGTCCTCCAGCGTGGTCGGTGACTCGCCCTCTTCCGGTTCGGCGATGCCCGATGCCACGGGAGGAGCCGCATCGAGCGGGTGAGCGCTGTCGGTCTTGGATGTGGGAGCCGATTTCCGCTGTTTGGGCGGAATGACTTCATGCCGGAGTTTCTCGACCAGCAACTGAAAAC
>JALSIV010000359.1 GCA_026989685.1 Pirellulaceae bacterium
TGCGAGAAAGGGAGTGGAAGCTGCCAAGCAAGCGGTCGCTCAGGCTCGGCAGGCGGTGGCGCGATCCAAGCAAGCTGTGGCCGCCAAGACCCAGGCGGCTCAAGCAGCCGCCACCAAACTGACTCGGATCGAAAAGCAGCTGGCGGCGCTGCAAAACGAGAAACCCCAGTCCGAACAGCAAAAGAAAGCTCACGACACCAAGCTGAAAGAGCTGACGGCGGCCAAGCAGGCAGCGGCGGCGGCCAAGACGGCCGCCCAACAAGCACTCGCGGCCGCCCAGCAGACACTGACCAAACAGACCCAACAACTACCGGGCCTCGATAAGAAGGTCCGCGATTTGACGGCGTTGATCGGCAAGCTGCAAGGCCAGCAGAAACCGTTCCCCGCAAGAATCGCGGCGGCGCAGAAAGCGGCCAAGCAGTACGCCGCGCAAGTGGCCGCCTCGGCGAAGGCGCTCGCTGCAAAACAAGCGGCCGCGGCACAGGCCCAACAGGCCGTAGCCGCGTCGAAGGCCGAAATCGATGGCGTCGAAAAAGAGTTGGCCCGGTTCGAGGCGCTGAAGAACTCGCTGGATGCCGAGGTCACCAGTCTCGAGCAGTCGTTGTCGAAGCTCCAGGCAGAGCGGGATGCGGCCGCCCGGAAAGTCGAGCGGCTGGCGGACATGAAAACGCAAGCGGAAAAGCAGATCGCCGCCGTTGCCGCCCAGCTCAAGCAACTGCAAACGCGATTGGCCAAGTTGCAGAAGGAGAAAGACGCCAGCGAACAGCAGTGGGCTGCCATGCGCCGGCAGGCGGAGAAACTCGAGGCCGCTCTGGAAGACGCCCAGTTCAAGTTGCAGGAAGCCGTCGAGCGGCGCACGTTCTTCGAGCAGGCCTACGGCCGCTACTGGAAGTCGAAGCCGACTAAGAGGCTGTCACAAAACTCCGTGCCGCAAGCAACATATCCGAGCTTCGGAGGTGGTACGGCAGGTTTTGTTACAGGCTCTAAGACCACTCGGACCGGTTCCACCGCCGCGTCGGTCGCCGACAACTGATTCGCCGATCTCCGTCAGATATACTCGGGAGTCAGTTTCTCGCGGACACGCACCAGCAGGTCGTGGGTTTTCTTGATGCCTTCGATTTCGTTGCCCGAGCCTTCGAATTCGATTCCCACAAAGCCGCGGTAGCCGGCGTCCAGCACGATCCGCATCATCTTGAGATAGTCGGTTTCATAGCCGGCTCGATCGATCGTCGACCACGGTTTTTTCGGGTCGAACTCGTGCGACTTGGCGCTGACCGCTTTGGCATACGGCATCATTTCCTTCACACCTTGGTAGCGGTCGTACCACTTGTGGTTCTTGCGGTCGACTTCGAAATTGCCGAAGT
The DNA here is from genome assembly GCA_026989685.1 of Pirellulaceae bacterium. Taxonomy (GTDB): domain Bacteria; phylum Planctomycetota; class Planctomycetia; order Pirellulales; family Pirellulaceae; genus S141-3. The sequence continues at coordinate 1,365 of JALSIV010000359.1, forward strand.
CGGGGAGTGTTCCGCAACAGGGGTGGTCCACCAGCTTCATCACGCCGACCAGCCATTTGCCGTTGGATGACAGGCCGCCGTGGTTCTCCACGATCACGTTGATCCCCTGCTTGGCTCCGTACTCGGTCAGTTTTCGCAGGCCGTCGGCCGCAAGCTTCATCTGCTCGTCGTAGCTGAGGTTGTGGCCGCTGCGCGCGTTGACTCGGATCGAGTGGCAACCAAGATACTTGGCGGCGTCGACCCACTTGTGATGCCGCTCGACGGCTTGCTGTCGCCGCGTGGCATCGGGGTCTCCCAGCGCGCCTTCGCCGTCGATCATGATCAGCAGGCTGCGGACACCGGCGTCGGCAGCTCGCTTTTTCATTTCATCCAAGTATTTCGTGTCCTTGGCTCGGTCCTTGAAAAACTGGTTGACGTACTCCACGCCGCGAATGTCGAGCCGAGCGGCAGTGGCGGCGAAATCGAGCGGATCCATTTTGGGCTTGGCCCGTCCGAACAGGCGATTGTGCAACGACCACTGGGCCAGGGAGATCTCGTAGATCGGCTTGGCGGGGGCCAAGGCGGCTCGAGCGACGGAGGGGAAGGCCACCGCGGCGCTTCCGGCGGCTGCGGCTTGCAGAAAACGGCGACGTTGGATGGTCGGTTGGTTCATCGAGGTTCTCCCGTTTGGCAGTGCGATGGTGTTTACCCGCACCATAGCTTGATCGGCACGGCCGCTTGCGTCAATCGGCGAGACGGGGAGAATCGAAGGTCGGGTCGGCCGGGGCGTTGGCCAGACGGATCACCAGCAGCCGCCGCGGCCGAAGTTGTTCGTGGCCGGGAGCGAAGAAGGACGCGCCGACGGCTCGCAGCGGCGAGGCGGCGCCGACCACCAGGATCTGCCCGGGACTCAGCGTGGCCTCCAGGGCCAGCCGTTTCAACACCAGGCGTTCGCGTTCGGTCTGTACCATCCAGGTTCCTTCGTGGCCCACCATCTTCGATCGGGGCTTGCCATGAGCGATCCGGGGAACCAGCGAGACGGCCAGATGACCGCCATCGAGTCGCCGCGTCCGCAGTTCGAATTGGCACTCGGCCTGTTGCAATTCGACACCGCGAGCCGCCGAGCCGTCTTTCCACAACAGAACGAGTGGTTCGGTGGACGGCTTGGCCACCACGATGGTGGCTGTTCGTCCATCTCGGAGTTGGACACGTCGCGACGTGGCGACGCGGCCGTCGCTGCCCCAATCGAGCTGTTTTTCCAGGCTGGCTCCCTCGCCCGCTTCGGCACTCGTCTCCCGGAACAGGCGTTGCAGTCGAGGGGGCACGATCGGTCCAACGACTCCCCAGCGCAATCCGTTTTCCAGAAACAGGCTCCGCTGCTCAAGCGGCACGACGGTTTCGTCGATTTCCCGCCAGATCGACTGGGGACCGTCATCGGCCAGAGCATTCAAATCGATAAATGCGATTTCCAGTTCGGCCACGTCGAGGGGCGGTGGAGGCGTCGGCAAGGTGACGGATTCTCGCGGCACGGTGGTCCACTCGCGGCAGCCCGCCAAAGCTACCACCAAGCCGATCCAACACAGACAGCGCACTTTTTCCATTTTCACTCCGCCCGCCGAACGGTTCCATTTTTCTCGCAAGACTCCGAGCCTAGGTCTCGGGACACGGGCTATGCCTGCAAAACCAGAGGCGGGAGGCCGGAGGCTGCGGGTGCGGTGGTGACGACGACAAGCCACGGCGGCGTGTTGCCCGGTGCCGGATGCCACGAACCAGGGTTCTAATTAGCGGTTCGCGACGGCGGAAACAAGAGAGAAATGGCAGCGGGATGAGTGGCGACCAGCACCGGTTTGAGAATTAGCCATGCGGTGCTCGACACGGTTTCACCACTCAAACGCCAGCCCCACCCCGCTCCTCGCATTCCGCCCGCCGCACGGTAGAATGAACGGGACCCCACGCCGTCTTTCCGAGGAGCTTTCACTTGAACGACGAACCTTCTTCATATCGATCCGGATCGGGAGCGGTCTGGCTGCTCGGATTGGGGCTGCTGGCCGTACTGGCCACGGTCGCCGTCGTGGCCTATCGGACCATGCAGTTGGCACCGCTCCCCACCGAAACATCCGCGGCTGCTCCGTCGGCCACCCAGTCTCCCACCCAGTCGAAACCCCAAAAGCCGGTCAAGAAGGAAACGTCCCCGGCGGGGCCCGAGCAGGCAAAACTGCAACAGATCGAGCGGCTGATGCAGGCGGGGAACCTGGAGCAGGCGGGCAGACGGGTTCGAACGCTGCTCGAGCAATTCCCCGAGTCGCCACCCCTGCTGATGCTGGGCGGACGAGTCGCCACCGCGAAGGGCGATTTGACCAAGGCCCTCAAGTATTACGATCGGATTCCCCGGCAGGAGAGGCAGTGGCGAGTGGCCGCCCTGTATGAGTCGGCGACAACCTTGATGCGGGAAGGCGACTTCAATGAGGCCGAACGGCGGTTGCGCGACGCATTGTCCATCGAACCCAACCACCTGACCGCCGTCGAACAGTTGGGACGCCTGTTGGCTCTCGAAGGACGCCGCTGGGAGGGAAGTGCTCAACTCTTCACTTTGATCCGCGCCGGTCGTGCCCAGCCTCACCACCTGATCCTGGCCGCCAATCTGTTCGATCCGGTGGATGAACCCGAGCTGCTCGAGAAGGCTCGCCGGCAGTATCCGGATCAGTGGCTGCCCCTGCTCGGGCTGGCTCGCCTCGATATGAAGGCGCAGCGGTGGGATGCGGCCGAAGCCAAGTTGAGGCAACTGCTCGAGCACCGCCCCGATGTTCTGGCGGTCCAGGTGGCATGGGGAGAACTGCTTGCCCAGCGACAACGCTGGAATGAACTACGAAACTGGCAGGCTCAACTCGCCTCGCACGCCGACTCCCATCCGCTGATCTGGTGGATTCGCGGACGCTGGGCGGAAGCAGCCGGTCAACCGCAAGCGGCCATCCGCTGTTATTGGGAGAGCATGCGGCGCTATGCCGGCGATCGGCGCCCTTGCCACCGCTTGGGACAGTTGCTGTTGCAGAGCGGCTCGATCGACGCCGCCAAAGCCTACCTCGATTATGCCGGTCAACTGGATCGACTGTTCGAAGTGATCCGGGCGATCTACGAAGACGGAGCCGAGCTCAAGCACGTTTTGGCCGCCGCGGCAATCACCGAACACTTGGGTCGCTATCTGGAATCTCGAGCCTGGTACTACGTCGCCATTCAGCTCGCGTCCGATTCCAAGGCTGCTCTCAACGGGTTCGTCCGGGTCCAGCAACTTGCCGTCAAGGCGGCAGGCATCGTAGCCCCGGATCGCAATCCGGCGTCACGCTTTTCCCAACACGAGCTGCCTCTTCCCGACTGGAGTCGATCGGCGGCCGAGCCGGAGACCGTGCACGCCGCACCGTCGGGCGCACAGGCCATCTCGTTCGCTCAGCGCGCAACAGCCCTGGGAATCCGATTCCAGCTCCACAACGGCGATGATCCTCGAGTTCCCGGCATTCGCCTGCACCAGGATTTCGGCGGGGGAATCGGAGCCGTCGACTATGATGGCGACGGTTGGCCCGACCTCTACCTGGTTCAGGCGAACGAGCACCCGAGCCGACTCCGGCCCGAGCACTTCGACCGTCTTTATCGCAACGTCCTGGGGAACCGCATGGTCGATGTGACGGCTGCGGCCAGACTAGAACAAATCGGCTACGGTCAAAGCCTGGCCATCGGCGATTACAACGGCGACGGCTTTCCCGACATTTTGATCGCCAACATCGGGCGCAACCGGCTGTTGCGAAACGAAGGGGACGGCACCTTCGTCGACGTGACCGATCAGGTTGGGCTGTCGAGCCGGACCTGGAGTTCGGCTGCCGCGATGGTCGACCTGGACGGCGACGGCCTGGATGAACTGGTGGTCGTGAATTACTTGCGAGGCGAGGAGCCGTTGACGATGGAGTGCAAGAGCGGCAATGTGGTGACCGCCTGCCGTCCCACCATGTTCGACGCCGAAGAGGACGAACTCTATTGGAACCAAGGAGACGGCACGTTTCGTCCCGGCAAACTCGATGGGCAACCGGGGCGCGGCCTGGGAATCGTGGCCGGCGATTTCGACGGAGACGGCCGTGTCGACTTGTTCGTCGCCAACGATATGACGGCCAATCATCTCTATTGGAACGACAAGCAGACGGCGACGACGGAGGCTTGGTCCGACAGCGGCCTGCTATCGGGAGTCGCCTTCGATCGCGACGGGCAGTCGCAAGCATGCATGGGCGTCGCAGCCGGAGATCTCACGGGAGACAACCGCCTGGATTTGTTTGTCACCAATTTCTTCAACGAATCGAATACGCTCTACGCCCGGCAGCCGGGACGGCTGTTCATCGACGCCACCGCGGAGGCAGAACTGCGCGATCCCAGCCTCTCGATGCTCGGATTCGGAACGCAGGCGGCCGATTTCGATCTGGACGGCGATCTCGATTTGATCGTCACCAACGGCCATATCGATCAGGCTCCCACGATCGCCTACCGCATGCCGCCTCAAGTGTTCGCCAACCGCGGCAATGGCCGATTCACCGAATTGCCGGCGGAAAAACTGGGGCCGTATTTCGATGGGCGATACCTGGGGCGGGGTCTGCTGCGCTGGGACTTCAATCGCGACGGAAAACCCGATGTGGCGATCGCTCATCTGGATCACCCCCCCGCCGTGCTGCAAAACATGGGGAATCCCCCCCACCACTTCTTGTCGCTGGAACTCAAGGGAGTCCGCAACCGAGCGGCCACGGGTGCCGAAATCGTCGTCATAACGGGTGACCGTGAACGCCACTACTTTGTTACGGCCGGTGACGGATATGCGGCAGTCAATGACCGACGCGTGGTGATCGGGCTGGGGACGCACCGGCAGGTCGACCGGCTCGAGATTCGCTGGCCCGGTGGCGATACGAGCGAGTTCGCCGAAGTGAAAGGGGATCGGCACTGGATCGTGGTCCAAGGGAGTGACCGGCTTTTCGAATGGCCCACCGAGTGAGTCTGTCGGAATGGCCATGACGCATGATACGCCGGCTCCCGCGGATGCTTCATCGGAAGCTGCGACATTGCGGGCGAATCTGCTCGAGTTGGCCGGATTCGCCGCCCTGGCCATCCTGCTCACTTGGCCTCTGGCTCTTCGCTGCGCAACTCACCTTCCACTCGGACAGGAGCCGACCGACACCGTTGTAGTGCTCAATGCCTGGACGTTGTGGTGGAACGCCGACCGAATCGACCACGGTCTGGCCGGCTACTGGAACGCACCAATCTTCTACCCGGAACCGCATACCTTCGTCTTGGGTGAGCCGCAACCGGTCAGCGGTCTTCTCACCTGGCCGCTGTGGCACCTGCTGGGAATGCCGGCCGCCTACAATCTGCTGCTGCTAGGTCACCTGACACTCAACGGCTGGTTCGGCCGGCGTTTTCTCCGAGCGTTGGACGTGACTCCACCTGCGGACTGGATCGGCGGCGCCTGGTTGGCGAGCCTCCCGCTGGTTCTCACCAGTCTGGGCGTGTTTCAAGTGGTTCCCATTTGGAGTGTCCTTTGGACGCTGACGGCGGCAAGCCGTTTCATGAAGCAGCCGAGCCGGCTGCGAGCGGCCGAGATCGGCATCGCATTGGCGATCACGTACGGCATGAACTGCCACTATGGTCTGTTTTTGCTTTCTCTGCTTCCGTTGTGGATCGTCGGCTGGCTGGGCCATCGGCGATCGGGACCGCGTGAGGTCGCCCGACTGGGAACGGCACTGCTGGTTTTTGCCGTTTTGGTGTCTCCCATGCTGTTGCGGCAGTGGAAGGAGCTCCGCCAAGCGCGAAGGAAGGCGGTGGTCGTGCGAGCCATGTCGGCGACCGTGCCCCGTTATCTGCACAGCCCTTATCTCGGGCAGTCTCGAGAAATGCCCGTTCGCCGGCTGGGCATCGGGCCGCTGAAGTATGCGGCCGCTTTTGCCGGAGTGGCTTGGCTGTGGAGAAGGCGCGAGCGTCGACGGCTGTGTCCATTGTTGCTATTGGCGATCGGTGGCATGGTGCTCAGTATGGCTCCACGGCTCGGATATGCAGACAACTCCTTGGCAACATGCTTGGCCGAATACGTTCCCGGCATGGGAGCGATACGCAATTGGTTCCGCTATGCCCTGTTCGTGCAGGTCGCTCTGGTGGCCGCAGCCAGCATGCTGGTTGCCGAGTTGCCGCGCTGCTGCGGCTTCATCCGGCAGGGACGAGCCGGCCGCTGCTGGGGGCTCGCCGGGATTCTGCTCCTGGGAGTGGCGGAAAGCTGGCCGGGCCTTGGAGTCCTTGCGCCGGCGCCGCCGGTTCCCGAATGGGCGCGATGGCTGGGCCGTCACGACCGAGGAAGTGTGCTGGCGGTCGTTCCGCTGGGACGCGGCGGCATGGCCGTCGATCACCGTCGTTCGGCGCTGGCCATGTATTGGCAACCTGTTCACGGTTGCCGGCTGCTCAACGGTTACAACGGCTATTTTCCCGATTCACAGCGGACGGTCTTGCCGGCGCTGCGGCGTCTGCCCGACCGCACATCCTTGAACGTGTTGGAGCAGGCGGGTGTCCGTTATCTGGTGGTCTACGGGTCCGCCGACGAGCCGGTCATGCGCGACGCGGGATGGAAAAAGGTGCTGCCGGCCGGCGCGGATGGTGCGGAGCTCTGGAGCCGTTCGTCCAAGTCCGGTTCTCTCAATCGCCGCGCCGGAGTTTCTCGAAGTACTCGGTCGCCTGCCGCTTCTCCAATCGCGGCAGTTTCTCCTGCACGATCGGATCGGGATCTTCCTTGAAGGCACTTTCGACCTGCTCGGCGGCCTGCACGGTGGACTGGCCGGTGCGGTTGGGTCCGTTGGCATCGCCGATCCGTACCACTTCTCCCTTCTTGGGATTGCCCCGCACTCGGCTACGGTAGGTTCCGGTCTTGGATTCCTCTTCGGGGCGAGCTCCTGCTCCCCGGCCGGGTCCCAAGCCTCTGGACGGTGTCAGAGAGAAATCGTCGGACGGAAGCCCCATGCTCTTCCCCATCCCCTGACACGCCTTGGCCAGGCCCTGTTTGGCTTCGGCGATTTCATCCATGGCATTGGAGAGGGCCTGAAGTTCCTGGGACTCCGCTTCCATTTCCCCCATCGCCTTGGCGATCTGCCGCATGGCCTGCGCGGCACCCTTGCCGTCACCTTTGCCCATGCACTGCTGGCATTCGCCCAGCTTCTGAGCCAGATCGGAGAGGCGATCCATTTGGTTTTGTTGCTTCTTGAGTTGGTCCAGCTTCTTTTGCAACTGGTTGACGGCGTCCAGGTCTCCCGATCTCTTCTTTTGCGCGATCTGTTCCTCGAGATCGCGCTTGGCCTGTTCGTAGTCCTGCTGGAGTTGATCCAACTGCTTCTTCAATTGTTCGATCTGCTTCTTCAGTTTGGCCTTGTCGGCCGGGGTCATCTTGTTTTGTTCGAGCTGCTTGGCGAGTTGCTCGAGTTGCTGTTTGGCTTCTCCCCAGCGGCCGTTTTTCAGTGCTCGAGCCAGTTTCTCAGCGGGGCCTTGAGAGACATCCTTGAGTTGCTGCTCGAGTTGCTTTTGCACTTCGCGGGCGCCACCCAACTCTTGCCGGCGTTCATCGATTTTTTTCGCCAGATTGTTGATCTCGACAAATGTCTTCTTGTAATCGCCCTTGTTGTTCTTCTGCAGATCGTCCAGCTTCTTTTGCAACAGTTCGAACAATTCCTTCGATTCGTCCAGCCCTTTTTGTTCCAATTCCTTCTTTTGCTGTTCGAGTTTCTTCTTGAGGTCTTTGACCGAGCGATCGATTTCCTTTTTCAGTGCCAGCCGATTCAAAGACGATGCTTCCACGGATTTGGGGGAAGCGTTGTCGAGTCCCACGGCCAGCGCGACGGCCAGCACTGCCACGCCGAGTGGCAACAAGCCGTGCCAGCGGACTTGAACGGGGAAGGCAGCGGCTACTTCGATCCGTCCGGCTGCTCGCTCGGCATCCGACAACAGGGCCACTCCCGCCGGTGTCTGGAGTGTTTGTTCGTCTAGAGCCAGCGCGCTGGAGATGCGCTCCTTCAGTCCGAAGCGTCGGTCGATTTCGATGGCGGCTTCCAACGAGCGATGGCGATGCAGCCAGGTCCACAACAACGCGCTGATCAGGCCCGCCACAACTCCGCCCCCGATCCAATACCACGGCCAGTTTTCGTCAGCTCCGGCGACGTACGATAACTTGGGCCAGACGACTCCGGCCAAGGCGATCGCCAGTGTGATGAGCAGACACACGGGAAGGACCTGCAAGAAGCGCTGCGTCATCAGACGGCGCCGAGCCTGCCGGACTCGTTGACGGATCTCGTTCATCGGAGACGACTTTCCTTAAACGAAGAGGCAATTCCCCAGCGAAGAGGCAGGAGGACGGTATCGGTTGCCGACTGGCACCCCCGGCCGACTCGCCCGACTCGACCTATAATACAGGAGAATCGGTTCGATGCCGAGTCAAAACGGAATCTTCCTCGAAAAGTGCCCCTTCTCGAAAAAACGCCAACGCCATGACAGGCACCCCTCTGCAGGGTGAATCGACAGATCTGCCGGGTCCAGTTGAGCGACCCGAGGCGGACGTGGTGATTTATGACGGGGCATGTGGGTTTTGCCGTTCGCAGGTCGAGCGGCTGGCGCGGTGGGATCGCCGAGGGCAGCTTGCCTTTGTGCCGCTCCAGGATGCATGGGTCCCGCAGCGTTATCCCGACCTGACTCGCGATCGGTTGCTCCGCGAGATGGTACTGGTGGACCGTCAGGGGAACCGGTGGGGAGGAGCCGACGCCTTTCGATACCTGTCGCGCCGCATTCCTCGCCTATGGTGGCTGGTCCCCGTGATGCATTTCCCCGGCAGCATGCCGCTTTGGCGGTGGGTTTATCGGCAGGTGGCCCGCCACCGTTTTCGGCTGTGGTCCAAGCATGATACCTGTGAGGACGGCCAGTGCCGGCTGCCGTAGAACTACTTCCCGCGTCTATCAACGACTCCAGTCGATCTGCTCGAACCACCGGCGGAGGTGAGTTTTCGGCAAGCGTGCGTGAAGATCTTCTGCCGCCTATCAGCAGCCCTTTCGATCTCGATGCCCGCTGGTAGACATCCCAAGCTTTTCGTGCCTCGGCTAAATCGGAAAAATCTCGACCTGCCCGAAATGCGTCGAATGAACGTAAGCGCGCATTGTGACCGTGTCGCTGTGCGTGGCTCGCGTTCGCTACACGAACATGGATGGATCGGTCGGCAACTTCCCGTAGGTCAGGCTTTCCAGCCTGACCAGGTTGGGCCAGAGCTTTCCAGCCTGACCACGCTGCGGCATCCATCTGCCTATCGAAAACGCGCGACTTCCCGGCAAGCGTAGCGGTGCCGGCTCGGCAACCGCACGTTGGACGAGCCGGTCGGGGTTGGGGCGTCCGCTCCCCAGCGAGTTCTCGAGCGAGCCGCAGATGATCAGTGGGCAAGGCAAACTCATTTCGCAGGCACCAAGCCTGCGAAATGAGAAAAGCCGAGTTTTCGAGTGCTTGGTAGCTGTCAGTCGTCGCCTCCGCGGGGACAAGCCTCGCGGCGGGCCATTGCCATGGCGGCCGGTTGTCGGCGGGGGCAAGCCCCCAACACGACGGTTGCCAACGACCCGCCGTTATCCGGTTCCGACTGGTGCATCACAGGACGAGAACTCAGCTTTCCAAACGAGCCAGCCGACGCTGGGCACGACGATAGCGTTTGCGCTCGGCGATCCGACGCTGCTCCTCGGCTCGGAACTCGCGAACCTTGTCCGGATGCGATCGCTTCCACACATCCGGAA
>JALSIV010000360.1 GCA_026989685.1 Pirellulaceae bacterium
TCGAGTCGTCATCCGAGTGGGAGTCATCGGACCGGGAGTCGTCATCCGATTGAGAATCGTCATCGGACGAGCGATCGTGGTTGGAGGAGTCGTCCGACAGTTGGCCGAGCGACGAATCGTCATTGGCCGAGTCGAGGCTGCTGGAATCGTCGTCTCCGTCGGTACGGTGATCCTCACTGTGTGAATCGTCTCGGTGCGGTGCACCGTCAGGCTTCATGGTGCCGGTGAAGAGGCCCGCGATTTCCACGGTCGAGCCGATGGTTGTGCCGGGAAAGTCTGCCGGGAGGGGCAGCTTGTCTTCGTCGTCGGAGTGGCTCGACCATTCCGCTTCTCCGTTGCCGATCTGGTTGACCTCGATCGTTCCGACACGAAAACCATCCACGAGAACATCATACGTGCCGGCGGGAGCTCGGCGGATACGGACTTTGAATTCCGTTTTCACTCCGCCATGTTCCGGTTCGATTTCCAGTTGAGCTTTGCCGCGAGCTCCGGAGTCGGTCCTCATGTGGGCTTCCAGCTCGCCGATATGTTGGGAGGGGTCGGAGATGGAAGATTCGTCGGTTGTGCCAGACGCGTCGGAAGAATCGCCGGGATCGGACGGTGAGTCATCCGCTGCCATCGATCCGGTGAACAGACCGACGACTTCAACCGGAGTCCCTTCGCTGGCGAGAGGAAAATCGGGGGGCAGCGGCAATTCGTTTCGACTGGGATGAGTGGACCAGCGTGCACGGCCGTAGCCGAGATCATTCGTTGTGATTTGTCCCAGTAGCGTCCCGTCGATCAGCACGTCATAAGTACCGACCGGGGCACCTTTGAGGGTAACGGAAAACTCTCGCCCGATACCGCCGTGCTCGGGTTCTACCTCGTATTCGATCTTGCCCCGCGCTCCCTCGGCATTGGACATGTGTGCTTCCAGATTGACGACTTCGGCCAACAGCGTCGTCCCGGCCGAGAGTGATTCAATAACGTGGAGCGCGTCACGGGACGACACCACGTCATCGCCGTTGACGTCGACATATGCGGAGACATGGCCCGGTTCCGACTCGCCACTTCCGTCCATCAGCTCACTGATGACGATGAGAGCGTCCCGCGAGGTGATGAGGTAGTCGGCATTGACGTCTTCGGGCAGCGTCGGATTCTGCAGCCCGCTTACCGACAGAACTCGCCGGGTTTCCAGCAATTCGAGTCGGCAACGACGCTGGTTGGCGCGACGACGTTGGGAGTTGCGGCGACGCAGTTTGCGTTGCTGAGTCATGGCGTTTCTCTCGTTTGGGGGTCACAGTTCGGGTCCAACAGGAGAAGCAGGAATGGTTCCCATATTCCGCCAAGATTTCCCAGGTTTCTTTTCGGTCTACTTTATTTTGGGGGAGATGAGCTCCTCGGCGGAGTTGATGAGACGTCGAAATTCGGGATCTTTTGCTATCGGGGCCAGGTCGGCATCGTTGCGGGCCAGAGAGGCCAGCAGCGGTCGTTGGGCCAAAGCGCGGCGGACAAGTTGGATGGCCTGTTGACGGTCGGAGGGGTGAATGCGGGAGGTGAGGGAGTAGATGCAGGCGATTTGCAGCGTTTGCAGCGGGGTCGGTTTTTTGAGCAATGCCTGCCGAGCATCGCGAACGGCTTCGTCTCGACGACCGAGCCGAGCCAGCAAGACGCCGCGGGAAGCCAGTGATCCAGGGTCGTCGGGGCGCAGCCGAACCAGTCGATCGAGGAACGGGATGGCCTCTTCATTGCGGTGCAAGCGTTCGGCCAGGGCACTGGCGGCGTCCTGAAGCGCGGAGGTGCTGTTGGGATCCAATTGCAATGCGGCTTGGAAGTCGGCCAGCGCTGCCTCGGGGTCTTGGGCAATGATGGCGACTCCCCGGGCGACGTAGCTGAGAGGATCCCGGGGATGGTATTGGAAAGCCCGTTTTCGGTCCGCCTGGGCTGCCGCCATGTCTCCCAGCCGCTGTTTGGCAAGAGCCCGAAGCAGGTAGGCTCGCACGTACTGCGGATTGTATTTCAGCGCTCGATCGAAGGAGGCCACTGCCTTGGCCGTATCACCGCGGGCCATCTGAGCGATCCCCAGATTGACCCATGCATCGTGGCGACGGACATCGCGGTCGAGCACGGTGTGAAAATCTTCGATGGCTGCACCCCAGCGCTCCAGCTTCAGGCGCGCGGCTCCGCGATAGGCGTAGGCGATCGTGCCTTCGGGGAACAGTGCGACGGCCGTTGTGTAGGCGGCTTCGGCGTCCCGGAACCTGCCCAGCGAGTAGTAGCAGCTACCCAGTCCGAACCAGGCATTCCAGCGCCGAGGCTGGCGCATCGTCAGGACTTCAAGTTGCCGGGCCGCCCGGGAGGGCTCTCCTTGTTCAATGAGCCGCAGGGCCAGGAGGTACCGGTCTCCGTCCTCCGCCACGGGCAGCCCTGCCGGCTGGGCTGGCGGCAGCCCTGCGGCCAGCCGATTGAGCTTCTCCAGCAGCGCCGTGGCGCTGGGGTCCTTGGCTGCGAGTTCCTTTGCCAGCGGGGAGAGCTCGCGCACGGTGTTCCTGTACGCCTGTCGGCGCTGGGGTTTCGGATCGCGCTGGGCCAGCCGAGCTTGGCTGAGGGCCAACAGCAGCAGGGCTTGTCCGACGTTTCGGGTCAGCTCGTCTCGTCGGTTTGGCGGGAGGGCTTGGACCAGGGGCGAATCCCGCCAAGTCTCGGGAGACTGGCGAAGGTGATACGGTGCGAGAACCTGGTCGAGCCATCGGGCCGTTTCCTTCCAGTGTCGCAATTCGGATTCGGGCGCCGTGAGAGCGGCTTCGCTGGTGGAGACGGCGTCGGACAGTTGCAGCAAGGCCATTTCAGCATCCCTGCGGGCCAATTGCCGGCGCGTCGAGCGCCACCCCACGGCCAAGAGCAGCAGCAGCAGCAGGGCCACCGTTGCCAAGGTCGACGTCGAAGATAGGCGGGGGTGACGACGGGACCACTTGACCAGGCGTTCCCGCCACGACGGTTCCGCGGTGTGTCGAAGGGGACGGTGGTCGAGTTGGCGTCGCAGGTCCTCATGGAGTTCCGTAGCCGTGGGGAACCGCCGGCTGGGATCTGGATCGAGACATTTGAGGATGATCGCCGTACAGGCGGGCGAAGCGAATGCGGAGAGCCTCTCTCGCACGCTCGACAAGTCGTTTCGGTCTCGCACCAAATCCTCGACGACATCGTCGAACGGTCCGCTTCGAGACGGAAACGGGAGTTGCCCGGTCAACATTTCGAAGAGCAGGACACCGACGGAATAAACATCGGCGGTGGGAGCAACGCGGCCGCCATGCTGGATGGCTTGGAGGTGCTCGGGGGCCATGTACGGGAGTGTACCGCCGACGACGTAACTGGTCGCCGCTCCTTCCCCGTATTCGGCGGCCAGGTGGAAGTCGACCAGCAGGGGTTCCCCGTCGTCGGTGAGCACGATGTTGGCGGGCTTGAGATCACAGTGGACGACTCCGCGGTCGTGAGCGCAGGCGAGGGCGCGAGTGATTCGTTCTCCCAGCCAAAGCACTGTTTGAGGGTAACTCATGGACCGCAGCAACTCGAGCGACCGTGCACGGGGGCGTCTCCGGTCCGTCTCGTGGCGAGTCGCCTCGCCGATCACCGTTTCACTGTCCCGGGCGACCAAGGTGCTGACGAGGTCTTCACCGCTACGGGGGCGCACTTCGTCGTCTCGCCATTGCCCCAGTACGTCCGCCAACGTGTTGGCACCGAGGAAGGGCATGCAGGTCGCCTGGAGGGGACCTGCGCGGTGGAGCGAAAAAATGGGAACGATGTTCGTGTGTTGCAGTTGGGCCAATCTCTGCGGTTCGTCGGTGGGTTGAACGGCGACCTTCAGAGCCACAAACCGGTGGCTCAGGTCTCCTTGCCTCGCCAAATAAACTCGGCCGAGCGCTCCTTCTCCGAGAATCCCAACCAGTTCAAACCCGAGAAACTCCTCACCGACGTTGGGGAGTCGTTTGCGGGCGGCTGCCAACTTCTGTTGCGAGCGGAACTCCCACTGGGACACCTCGGCAAGCCAACCCGACTCGGCTCGCACTGTGCTGGGTTCCCGTTGTCCCACAGGTATCTCGGGCCACCCTTCCGCTTCCACGCCGTATCGGCTTGCAAATTGGTTGGGCGCAATTGCTTCGCCCGATAGACGCCGGAGTCGGAATTCTTCGTAGGCCAGAACCGACCGCCAAGCCGGATCCTCGAACACGTCGGGAAACAGGTTGAAGTAATCTTCGGCCGTCCGGCCGCGGCCATCGGGCGCACCCCACCTCCGCTCCAGATCGATGCGAGCCAATTCGACCACGATTTCGGCATAGGACGGATGATCGGGGGGCGGAAGAAACGCCTGGAGATTCTCGGCGATTCCGGCCTGCCATGCCGACTCGAACGCGTCGACATATTCGTCGATTCGAGGGTCGAAATCCGATTCCCAGTTGTTCATGACGGTGATTCTCCACCTTCATCGAGCACGGCTCGAAGGCGACCGCGGAACTGTTGGAGCGTTCGTTCGACGGTGCGGCGAGACTTGCCGCTTTGTTTCGCGATCGACTCGACGTCGTGGCCGTCGATCCGCAAGAGAATGATGGTCTGTTGCCACCGGGAAAGATCGGCAATCAGGTCCTCGACCGTCATGCGCAACACCTGAAATGCCGACTCGTCGGAATTCGGCCTCCGGCCGTCGCCGTCGCCACGGACCAACGGAACGGTCTTGCCGGCGTCCCGTTTGGCCGCCCGGTGAAACTCGCCTCGTGAGCGGATCTTGTTGAGCGCGATCACCAACAGCAACTTCCACAGCTCTTCGCCCTCGGGAATCTGGTAGTGTCCCAACGACGCACGACGAAAGAACGTCCGGAATACGGATTGGACGATGTCCTCCGGGTCGAAACGGGGATTGAGCGATCGGCTCGACTGCCGAGTTGCCAAGTGCTGCAACCGCTTGGCGTAGCGCAGATAGAGTGCCGTCGCCGCGTCGTCCTCGCCGTTCTGGAAACGCCGCATGAGTGTCTGGTCGGACTTGTCGGGGACGGCCGATCCGTCTCCGGCGTCTTGGTCGCTCACATGTTGCTCACAGATTGTCTCAAACCTTGCCGATTCGCCATGGGATCCTCTTGTCCCAATACCTCTTGTCCCATAGAAGAGCGGAAAATGGGCCCCATTTCCGCCACCCCTCTCCGGTGGATGCCATTATCGATTATAGTAGCCGGTGTGGCCGTTCCGGTGAAATTGACGAGGGGGGATGTCGCCGGGAAAGCCCGGAACGAGAGTCGGATGTTGGTGGGATATTCGACCTTCCTCTTCCGGTCGCTCAAATGGTGTCCCCCATTCGAGTCTTCTGTCTGCTGCGGAAATGAGAGATCGCCGATGACCGGTGCCGACAATCTACGCTGTCCTCGCTGCCAGTTGCTGATGCGTCCGGAGGAGTACGAGTCGCACCGGGTGCAATTCTGCAGTACGTGCTGGGGTTACTGGCTGGAGGCGGAGACGCTCCAGGCTATCTTGGACGAACATCAGTACAAGTTTTCCAAGGGAGAGCGTTCCACGTTGATGGCGTTGATGCGCAGCGCGGGAGACATCGACCGCAGCGGGCGGGAATCGGAACTGATCGACTGTCCGCAGTGCGGTCGCCAGATGGAGCGCAGGAAGTGGATCGACGGTTGTCCGGTCGAGGTCGACCAGTGCCCCGACCACGGAATCTGGCTCGACACGGGCGAAATCAAGGAACTGCAGATTTTCGCAGAATCACGCGATAAAGAGTGAAGGGTGACGTGTGAAGGGTGAAGGGTGAGAGGGCTGATCCAGCGACGCTGGTATTGCTCACCGCCCATTTCCCATTTCCCATTTCCCATTTTTCATTTCACGGATACGATACTCCGTGCTTTCGGCGGTACTCTT
Source organism: Pirellulaceae bacterium (assembly GCA_026989685.1). Taxonomy (GTDB): domain Bacteria; phylum Planctomycetota; class Planctomycetia; order Pirellulales; family Pirellulaceae; genus S141-3. The sequence goes on from JALSIV010000360.1 coordinate 5,890, forward strand.
TTGTGCGAGACGACATGGTCGGATCGTAGTGTTGCAGCTCGATCACCTTCCATTGATCGCCCTGTTTTTCCAGTTTGAGCACGACGAAGCGGGGGACGTTTCGCGTGCCGGTTTGCGATGACAGCCGGCTGCCTCGAACAACCACGTTGAACGTGGCGACCGCTCGCGGGGGAGAAGCCTTCCGGTCGACGGTGACCTTCA
>JALSIV010000361.1 GCA_026989685.1 Pirellulaceae bacterium
AGGTTGGACTTGATGGCGACCCGATCGATCTCATAGGTCTGCAGGAGCGCCTCGGCCAGCCGCCGGAGTCCTTTTTCTCGGGGATGGATGTAGGGCGCGAGGGAATCGTATTTTCCGGCTTCGACGGCAGCGGCGGCTTCGTGCAGCATCGCCCCGATTCGCTCTTCCTCCGTCTCGACCAGCAGACTGACGGCGACCAGCCCAACGGTTGCCAGCGCCACGATTTTGGGAATCCGCCACAGCTTGGGAAACTCGGGCAGCTTCGCGGCAACGAAGGCAGCGGCCAGTGTCAGCAGGCCACCCCCGATCGCCAGTTGCCAGGCGCTTTGCAACATCCAACCGATCATGGATCCACTTCGGACTGGGACAAGGATGCTCTGCGAACGGCTCGAATGTCGTCGCGCAATTTGGGTCGGAGCACGGTCCGCCATACCTGCCACCAGGCTCCGAGGGCGACCAGCCCGAAGAAGGCGTAAGCGGCGATCAGGCGTTGGCGTTCAGAATTCGCCAGGACGGTCGAATCGGTGGAGCGGGAGGCAGGGGTTCGCCCCGACACCTGGGCTCGCATCTGGGCATTGCGCGCTCGTTGAGCCCTGAGTGCCACGATTTTGTCACCCCGCAGCATCAGCACCGCCAGACAGAACACGGCGAACAGGTGGACCCAGAACCAGGGGGATTGTGCCAGTCGAGGATGAGGATGAGATGCAGGGGCCATGTCGGCCGACTCCGAAACGGTTACCGGCTCACCAGCATCGGTCCGGCGTAGACTCCGCCTTCCCCCAGATCCTCCTCGATCCGCAAAAGCTGATTGTATTTGGCGATTCGGTCGCTCCGCGACAAGGATCCGGTCTTGATCTGACCTGTGCGCAGTCCGACGGCCAAGTCGGCGATCGTGGTGTCTTCGGTTTCTCCGCTTCGGTGACTGGTAACCGCCGTGTAGCCGGCTCGATGAGCCAGGTGGACGGCGTCCATGGTTTCCGAGAGGGTTCCGATCTGATTGACCTTGATCAAAATGCTGTTGGCAATCCCTTCATTGATCCCGCGCCGCAGGCGAATGGTGTTGGTGACGAACAGGTCGTCTCCCACAAGTTGCACTCGGCTTCCCAGGCGTTCGGTCAGGAGTTTCCACCCGTCCCAGTCGTCCTCGGCGCAGCCGTCCTCGATCGAACAAATCGGATACCGGTCGGCCCATCCAGCCAACAGGTCGACGATGCCCGCCGAATCGAGCTCGCCACCGTCGATGCGGTAGATTTGTTTCTCGGCGTCATAGAACTCGGTAGCCGCCACGTCGAGTGCGAACCAGACGTGCTCGCCCGGGTGGTATCCCGCCTGTTCAACGGCTTGGCTGATCAAATCGAGCGCCGCTCGGTTGCTTTCCAGATCGGGAGCGAACCCACCTTCGTCTCCCACGGCCGTATTGAGGTTCTTGCTGCGGAGGACTTGCTTGAGTTGATGGAAGACTTCGGCGCCGCAGCGGAGGGCGTCGCGGAAGCAATTGAACCCCAGCGGCATGATCATGAACTCTTGGACGTCGACGGAGTTGTCGGCATGTTCCCCGCCGTTGACGATGTTCATCATGGGGGCCGGCAGTAGGTTGGCTGCGGATCCCCCCAGATAGCGGTACAGCGGCTGAGCCGTGAACTGGGCGGCCGCGTGAGCGGCTGCGAGGGAGATCCCCAGGATGGCATTGGCGCCGAGCCGTGCCTTGTTTTCCGTACCGTCCAGTTCGATCATGGCGGCATCGAGCGCTCGCTGGTCGCAGGCGTCCATACCGATCAGCCGTTCGCGCAGCTCCCCGTTCACGTTGGCGACCGCCTGCAGGACCCCCTTGCCGCCGTAACGGCTCTGGTCACCGTCCCGCATTTCCCACGCTTCGTGGGCGCCGGTGCTGGCGCCGCTGGGAACGGCCGCGCGTCCGGCCGAGCCGTCCTCCAAGCCGATTTCGACTTCCAACGTGGGGTTGCCGCGACTGTCCAGGATTTCACGACCATGGATGGATGTAATCAGACTCATGGGTATCCAATCGGGCTGGCAGGTGGAAGGGGATGCGAAACGATAGTCTGAAGATACAGACGAGCGGCCGAGTGAGAAAGGGGGAGAGGGGCGGAAGATGGGAAGCGGCCGCGCCCAATCCGCCCTGGACAATGCCGTCGGCTTTGGGTACTGTTCCGCCCTCGTGATCAGCAGCCGAACTTGCTTGGCGAGACTCGGCTTCGGTTTCTCGGTACGCGCGGTGACGGACCATCATGCGACGATTGGCTCAGTGGCAAAACCTGATCCTGCCGATCGGTATCATTTCCAGCGTGCTGGTGATTCTGGTGCCGCTGCCGGCCATGCTGATGGACGTCCTGTTGGCGGCCAATATCACGCTGGCCGTGATCGTGCTGCTGACCACGGTCTACGTGAAGACTCCTCTTGAGTTTTCCATTTTTCCCTCCTTGCTGCTCGCCACCACGCTCGGCCGCCTGGTGCTCAACGTGGCATCGACCCGGCTGATCTTGACTCGCGCAGATACGGATCGGTTGGAGGCAGCCGGGCGCGTGATTCAGGCATTCGGCGAGTTTGTCGCCGGTGACAATATCGTGGTGGGTCTGATCATCTTCGGCATCATTGTGATCATTCAGTTTGTGGTGATCACCAAGGGGGCAACTCGAATCAGCGAGGTGGCCGCGCGTTTCGCCTTGGATGGCATGCCGGGGCGTCAGATGGCGATCGACGCCGACTTGAATGCGGGCATCATTGACGAGCATGAGGCGCAGCGGCGGCGAGAGGAGATTACGCAGCAGGCCGACTTCTTCGGTGCCATGGATGGTGCCTCGAAGTTCGTGCGCGGCGATGCGATCGCCGGCATTATCATCACGTTGATCAACGTGTTGGGCGGACTGGTCATCGGCGTCTGGCAGGGCGGCATGTCGATGGCCGAGGCCGGCGGGCTTTTCACCAAGCTGACGATCGGGGACGGCCTCGTGAGTCAAGTGCCGGCGTTCTTGGTCTCCTTGGCGGCAGGGCTGCTGGTAACCCGAAGCTCCCAGTCCTCCGACTTGCCGCGGCAGTTTTTGCAGCAGTTGTTTTCCCGCCCTCAAGCATTGGCGGTAGCCGCCGGTTTTCTGGGCGTGCTGGTGTTCACCAATCTTCCGAGGATACCGCTGCTTACGTTGGGAGGCGGCTGCGCGGCGCTGGCATGGACACTCGGGCGCAAAGAAAAGCGAGAAGTGGCCGAGGCGGCGCGGAAGGAGCAGCAGGAGCAGCAAAAGGTCGCCAAGCGTGACGATCGGATCGAGGACTATCTGGCCATCGATCCGATGGAAATGGAGATCGGTGTCGGTCTGATTCGGCTGGCCGATCCCAAGCGGGGCGGTGATTTGTTGCCGCGCATCACGGGGGTCCGCCAGGCGGTGGCATCCGACGTGGGGATCGTCTTGCCGAAGGTGCGGATTCGCGACAATATGCGGCTGGACGAGAATCAGTACCGCATCAAGATCGCCAACAATCCCGTCGCCGACGGCCGCGTCTATCCCGGCCGGCTGATGGCGATGGGTTCTGCAGCCGTTCGCGGCGAGTTGCCCGGCGAGGAGACGGTCGATCCGGCGTTCGGCCAGAAGGCGATTTGGATCGATCCCCAGTTGCGGGACCGAGCGGAGACGATGGGGTACACGGTCGTCGAGCCGGCCGCCGTGCTGTCGACGCACTTGCAGGAAGTGGTGCGCAAGCACGCCGATGAGTTGCTGACGCGCGACGCCACGCGGCATCTGGTGGACGAGTTGAAGGAAACGTCTCCGGCGGTCGTCGACGAGCTGATACCGGGGGTGATGCGTTTGTCCGAAGTGCAGCAAGTGCTGCAGATGTTGCTTCGCGAGAGCGTTCCCATTCGGCAGTTGGGGCTGATCCTGGAGGCTCTGGGCGACCACGCACCTCGGATCAAAGACCCGGTATGGCTCACCGAACATGTTCGGCATCGGCTGGCTCGCACGATCTGCACTCGATTGCGAAGTGCCGACGGCGTGCTGCATGTCGTGACGATCGATCCGGCTATGGAAGACCAGATCGCGGCTGGGATCGAACACACTGAGCGAGGCCTGTTCATTCGGCTCTCGCCGATCACGATCGAGCAGATTTCCGAGGCGATTGCCAAGCAGGTCGTACAGCTCAACCGGGCCGGGCACCCGCCGGTGCTGCTGGTCAGCCCTCAAATTCGACCCGGCCTCCGGCAGATGACCGAATCGCATTTGCCTCAGTTGCACATCCTGAGTTACAACGAAGTGACTCGCGACACGAAGATCGAATCGGTAGGCATGGTCACGCAGCCGGCGACCACGGGAGCCGGTGTGTGACGTGATCGCCATGAATTGAGAAGGATGAAATGATGGAAACGGAAGTCCGAACATTTCGAGCTCGTTCGCTCCCCGAGGCGCTCAGCCAGGTCCGCAAGGAGTTGGGCCCCCGCGCCGCCGTCTTGCAGACGCGCGAAGTTCCCAAGCATTGGTTCAGTTGGCTGACGGGGAGTCGGCTGGTCGAAGTGCAGGCGGCGAACAACGTGCGGGTCGCCAGTCGATTGGGCGAAGAGCGGCGGGAGGTTCGGAGAGTCGAGCACGGGTTCGACCAGGCGTCGCGCTTGGAGTCGCTGGTCGATGCCCTGCACCAGCGGGAGAATCGTCGAGCGGTCACCGATCTTCCCAGCTCGCTGTTTCCCCTGTTTACGGATTTGATCGACGCTGAGATGCCGGAGGAGCTGGCGCGTGAGTTCATCGACCGTTTGCGAGCCGGCGCCAGCCTGCATGACCTCGAGGACCCGATTCTGCTCAAAGCGCGGATGACGCGCATGATCGAAGATGAAATCGCGATTGCCGGCCCCATTCGCGTCAACCCCAACGAGCGGCGGTTGATCGCTCTGGTCGGACCGACGGGTGTCGGCAAGACGACGACGATTGCCAAGCTGGCCGCCAACTTCCACCTGCGCGACCGTCGCAAAGTCGGCTTGGTGACGGTGGACACCTACCGCATCGCCGCCGTGGAGC
>JALSIV010000362.1 GCA_026989685.1 Pirellulaceae bacterium
AGCCGCTTCGCCTCGCTCGCCGGTGCGAATGCGAACGGCATCCTGCAAATCGGAAATGAAAATCTTGCCGTCGCCGATTTCGCCCGTCTGCCCGTGCCTCAAGATGGTGTCGACTACGCGGTCGAGGTTGTCATCGGAGCAAACGACTTCGATCTTGACTTTGGGGACGAAATCGACCGTGTACTCGGCGCCGCGGTACATTTCGGTGTGTCCCTTTTGGCGACCGTATCCCCGCACCTCCTGCACCGTCATGCCGTGAATACCCTGTTCGTTCAGAGCGTTCTTGACGTCTTCCAGCTTGAAGTGGCGTATGATGGCTTCGATCTTTTTCATGACTTGGTTCCTTGCAACCCAACGCTCGGAGAACCGGTCGCGCCCCGTGACGCTCTTGCCTCCCCAGTGTATCGCACCGACCGGCCTTGCGTCAGCCGGTGAACCTTGCATCAGCCGGTGAACCCTGCGTCAGCCGGTGAAAATGTAGCCCTCTTCTCCATGTTCGGACACGTCGAGACCTCGCATTTCGTCCTCCTGGCTCACCCGCAGCCCCACCGTGGCGTCGATCAACTTGAGTAACACCAGAGTGACGGCCACCGAGAAGACCGCTGTCACGGCCACGGCGACGATCTGGCCGACCAACAGCGGTCCCCCTTCGGAAAACGAGTAGAACAGACCGTCGGCGTAGTCGGGCGCCACGGCTCGAGTCGCGAAGATGCCCGTGAGCACCGCCCCCAACGTTCCGCCAATGCCGTGGACGCCGAACGCGTCGAGCGAATCGTCGTATCCCAAGCGAGTCTTCAACAGGGCGCAGGCGAGATAGCAGGCGATGCCGGCCAGGGCGCCCATCGCCATGGCGGGTACCGGCTGCACGAACCCCGAAGCCGGCGTGATGCACACCAGACCGGCAACCGCTCCGGAGGCCGCTCCCAGTACACTCGGTTTGCCCCGGTGAACCCACTCGATCATGGACCAGGCCACGGCGCCGGCCGCCGCGGAAAAGTGAGTGACGACGAATGCGCTGGCCGCTAAGCCGTCGGCGGCCAGAGCACTCCCGGCGTTGAAGCCGAACCAGCCGACCCACAGCATGGCGGCACCCAGCGACGTGAATGCCAGGTTGTGGGGGCGCATGTCGTCGTGACCGTAGCCCAGTCGCGGTCCCAAGACCAAGGCGCAGACCAGAGCCGACACGCCCGAACTGATGTGAACGACGGTGCCGCCGGCAAAATCGAGAGCACCTCCGGCGAGCGCCCCTTCGGCGCCGAACGCCAGAATTCCCTCCGCCCAAACCCAGTGACACAGCGGGCAATAGACGATCGTGCCCCAAAGTACCATCAACAGGGCCATTGCCGAGAACTTCATCCGTTCGGCGAATGCTCCGCAGATCAGCGCCGGAGTAATGATGAAAAACATGCCTTGAAAGACCATGTGGGTCAGCCGGGGAATGGCCAGGCCCTCCACCATCGGAGCCTCGCCGTCTGCCATCTGGACACCGCGCATCAGCAAATAGTCTCCGTTGCCGACCAGGGAACCCCCGTCCCCGAACGCCAGCGAATATCCCCACAGGCCCCATACGATCGACATGATGGCCATCAGGAACAGGCACTGCATCACCACGCTCAGCACGTTCTTGCGCCGCACCAGCCCGCCGTAAAACATGGCCAGTCCCGGAGCCGTCATGAACAGCACCAGCGCCGACGATGTCAGCATCCAGGCGTTGGCTCCCGAATCGAAGTCGCCGCCGGTCGATTGCTCCAGCTTGGCCAATCTGGCCTCCAGATCCGCTGGTGCGCTCGACTCGCCCCCCATCGCAGTCAGGCTCGAGAACGTCAACAACCACACCAACAAAGGAATCACTAGCAACCGCCTGTTATTCCATTGGACTCTCATGGATTGGCTACCTCTCGTACCGTCGTTTCGAATGTCACGGCCAACTGTTCCACTCCTTCCGGGGCGGCTGGAGGGACAGCGCCTGCCACGGCGGGGCAGCGCGTCGGGCCGGCCATGTGTCCATTGGCTCGTGGCCGGGATTGCCACAAAGACACGAGGCGGCGGCTCGCCACTGGCAGGGCGCCGACTTGGGCAGATCGGATCGCACAGCGGAAAGGGGGGAGCCGGCGACAGGAGAATTCTCCCGTCGACAACACCGCATTGGGCCGGCGAACCCGCCTCGTTTGTTCGCACTTCGCCCGGAGCAGCGTGGATCGGCACCTACCCTACCGGTGATCGGCGGTTAGACTACCCGATGAGCCTTGAGCTGTAAACCAGGGCAGGGCAGGGGAGTCAGGTTCGCTTGGGTCGTTTCGCGTGCCAGAGAGTCTCCGGGTGTCCCGATCGATGGTTGGCCTGACGAGCCAGCACGAATAGCAGATCACTGAGGCGATTGAGATAGATCACGATTGCACCGGGGCCCCGGTTGGCGGACTGAGCGAACGCGATCACCCGCCGCTCGGCGCGACGGCAAACGGTCCGAGCCAGGTGCAATCCGGCGGCCAGCCGGGTGCCGCCGGGCAACACGAACGACTTGAGTGGCGGCAGCTCGGCCTGGGCTGCATCGATCGCCGCCTCGAGCGCGGCAATCCTCGCGCTACCCTCCCAGACCGTCTTGGCGGATCGAGGGTCCGGGCTGGCCAGTTCCGCACCGATGTCGAACAGGTCTCGTTGAACCTCGACCAACAGCTCGACCAGCGAGTCGCTGGGAGAGGCCCAGGCGATTGCCAGTCCGAGGCAGGCGTTGAGTTCGTCGACCGCGCCGTAAGCCTCAATGCGAGGGTCGGCTTTCGAAGCCCGCGAACCTCCGTACAGACCTGTCGTACCGTCATCTCCGGTCTTGGTGTAGATCTTGGCCATGGGACTTCTCTGGGGCAGGGGAGTGATGGAAGTAGGCTTCGACAGCGGCCAGCAACGGGTCGATGGCCACGGCTTGAATCGATCCTGCCGGGGGCCACGGCCACCAGCGATAGCCCTGGTGTTCCGTCACACGGATTTCGTGAGGCTCGGTCAGTTTCGCCAGGAACACGGTCAATGTTTTGGGAACCAAGCGTTCCGGGTGTTTGCGCGGACGCACTTGGTAGCGGGACTCGTAGCGGAAGTCGGGATCGACCTTCACGGCCGAGCGAGGGATTCCGGTCTCCTCTTCGAATTCTCTCAGGGCGGCGTCTCGTTCGGTTTCCCCCTCTTCCAAGTGCCCTTTGGGCAGGTCCCAGCGGTCGGCATGCCGCATCAACAAGAATTCGCGCCGCGGCTCGTCTCGAAACAACAGGATGCCGGCCGCTCGGATGGGCGGGCCTGGGGATGTCGGCCGTCGGTTGGTTTCTGTCGCCATTGGCGTGGTTTCTCCGGCTGCCGGTCACTGTGCGAGAGTGCAGCGGTGGTGCTCGAGCAACGTGTTGTTTCCGTTCAACACTTCATCGTCGGGCAAGCGCTAGCTTCGCGCCAAGCCGTGCAACGCGTCACTGTTCGGGTTTTTCCTCGACCGCCGGCTGGGAAATCGGCGTCGCATTTGAGGCACTCCACGCCGCTCGGGTGCTAGGTTTGGATAGCCTGACACCGTGGCGGAACGGGCCGCTGCAGATTGTAGCGGTCACTTCCCGGGAAAGTAGCCCGGCGCGACCGCCGGAACGCCCGCCCCGGCGGTCAGCGTAACCTAGAGTCCTGATGAGTACCGGGTGACCCACCGGACCGCCTCGCGGCGACTCTCCGGCGAGCTCCCACAGCCGAACTCCTTTCCGCAGTGCCGAGACCTCCATGGGATTCCTCAAACGCTTTTTCAACAACGTGCTGCACGAGACGCCGCCGACTCCCGTCACTCGCAGCAACAGCTTCGATGATCTTTCGCCCGAGCAACTCGAAGCTCACCTGGCCATCGACACCTACGGTGCATTCACGTTGACCGGTGCCGTGCGACCGGCCTACGACTTGCAAATCATCCCGCGCCAAGGATACCGGCACGACACTTACCAGGACGAAGAGGGGCAGACCGAGGTTCCGGTGATCATGGCCTCGGCCACTCGCGAGATCTTGTTCGACCTGTTCCTCGAACTACTCGATCCGCTGGGCCCCGTCGTCGATGTCGTCCTGGAAACCAGTCACCACCACGACCAGGGCGGGCACCTCGACCTGTACCGTGAACACATCGACCTGCCGGTGCTCAAGAGCACGCTCTGGGAGTACGAGGAGTTGCTGCTCAACGACGGCTGCGCGGGGATCGCCGTCCTGAACCCGGCCACGCCGCAGGAGATACAGTTCGACGAACACAAGATGCTGATCATGTACGGTCAGCCGCTCCGTGAATTCGAACAAATCCTCCAGCAAAACGACGTCTATCCCGACCGCAATCTGAGGTTCCTTACGGAAGCCGAGCACGTGCATTCTTCGAGCGAGGAGTATTACCGCACGTTCGAAGAGTTGACGATGCGGCTGGGAATGGAAGCCGCCGTCTGCTGATGCCCGTCAAGTCCGGATCCGAAGAAAATCGACCGGCAACTCGGTGGCACTGCCGGTGACGCGGTCTGCCAGCACTTCACCGATCGCCGGTGCGAACTTGAATCCGTGCCCGCTGAACCCGACCGCCAGATGAACCCGGTCCATGGCGGGGTGGCGATCAATGATGAAGTGCTCGTCACGGGTCATGGTGTAGAAACAGACCGCATGGTCGCGGCGGGTCTGTCCGCACTGGGGAAAGCAGCCTCCAACGAACTCGGCGACTCGCCGAGCATCTTCGTCGTCGAGCTCCCGTGAAACCTCATCGGGGTCGCCCACCTCCTCGCCCCCGGTATGCTCCGCCACTTTGAGTCCTCGCTCGTCGATGGCCGGAAAACCGTAGAACACGCCGCCGGGCGTATCGACCAGGAACGTGGGGAACCCGGCGTCGACGGAGAACGCACTCGGAGCTTCGAACCAATGGAGCTGCTTGCGGAGCACTCTCAGTGACAGGTTGGTGTCGGAAAGAACTCCGGGAGACCAGGGGCCGGGAGCGACCACGATTTGTTCCGCCTGGTACTCGCCGGCCGATGTGGTCACCTCGACGCGCGAGCCGGTTTGGCGGAATCCGTGGACGACCGTCTCCAGTTGGAAAGCGGCGCCGTGTCGGCGAGCCGATTCGATTTGAGCCGCCACGCAATCTTCCACTGCCAGGTAACCGGCTCCCGGCTCCCACACGGCGGACCAGTCGTCGGGAAAAGAGAACAGGGGGAAGTGCTTGCGCGTTTCAGCGGCGGTCCACTTTTCGGCCGTCAGCCGGTGCCGGGTGACACTGGCCATCACTCCACGGAGCACGGCGCCTTCGCCCGGCCCGATCTGCAGCAAGCCGCACCGGGTCAACAGTTGCCGTCCGGTTTCTTGTTCGAGTCGCTCCCAGAGTCGATAAGCCCGCTCGACCAGTGGCACGTAGTCGGGGTGTTCGAAGTAAGCGCGGCGGATGATGCGTGTGGCGCCGTGGGAACTGCCGCGGTCGTGAGGCGGCGAATGGCGGTCGATGCCCAACACGCGGACGCCCCGCGAAGCCAGTGCGGCGCAGGCGGCGCTTCCGATCCCGCCCAGACCGATCACGATCGCGTCGAAATGTGCCGACGTCATGCTCACCGAGTGATTTCGAAGTCGAGAAAGGCCTGGCCGAACTTCTGCCCTTTGACATCTTCCAGCGTCAGTTCGAGCGTATAGCGGCCGGGGGCGATGTTGCGAGGCATGTAGATGCGATAGGCGACGTAGTAATCGCGCCGATGGTTGCGGCATTGCTGTCGATCGCGCGGCAACTGCTGTTCGGCCACACGCCGTCTTTCTCCATCCAAGATCTGATACGATCCCTGGAACTCCGTCTCGTAGCGAACCCCTTCGCCACTTCCCACTCCACGTTCGCCGGCCACCGCGATTCGCTCCGCGGCGAAGTTCTCGATTTCGACATACAGCAGCACTTCCTCGTCCGGCTTGAAGCGATAGGGACGAAATTTCTCCACGTCGGCGTAACCCAGTACACTGCGGCAGAAGGCGGCATTGCGCAAGTCGAGTGTACTGACCGCTGCAAGTTCCCACGTCGCCTTCCGCAAATGCTCCAGCATTCGAGCCGCCCGCTGGCTGACGACCGGAGTCCGATTTTCCTGAACGCCCAAATGAAGACCGAATAACTCGGCTCGCCAAAACGCCGCCTCGCGACCATCCACGTACTGGAATTTCTCGAATGCCGATTCGGCATCGCCGGCCACGATTTGGAGCATCTTCAACAGCACCTCGCGCCGCCCGAGTTCTGTTGTCGAAAGCTGTTGTTCGTCCTTGGGCGTATTGAGCTGTTTTTGAAGATCGGTGACGGCCCGCTCGACGGACGTGAGCCAATCGACATCCGACACCGTTTGGGCTGGAACGTTCGTTTCGTCCCCCGAGGAGTTCTGAACGAGTGACGAAGCTGGACGGTTCGATGGGATCGCCGGCGTCTGTCCGCGATCGTTGCGAGCCAACTGCGGCGGCCTGCTGGAATCGGCTTGACGGATCGACGCCGCCTGTGCCGGTTGCCTGGTGGGGTGCACCGCAGGGCGTGAAGAGGCCGGTGGGCTACTGGCGCGAGGCACCGGTGGCTCCGTCGGTTTGTTCTCGGTGGCCGTCGTGGTCTCGGCAGAGGTCGCGGATGAAGGGGGCGCCGAGGCAGCGTCGTCGGAGGCTCCAAGCGCGCCTGCCGATTCCGGCTTCTTCTCGGAAGCGGCTGCGGCGGCGATGGCCATCATGGCCTGCATGACGCGTCGACGCTCGGCGGGGGGAAGTTTTTCCACGTCCTTGCGATAGTCGGCCAGAATCTCGCTCAGTTCGAGCGGTGCGACCGCCGCTTGTGCATCGGACGGCTTGGTGATGTCGGCTGTTTCGGTTGATGCCGTGCGGTTCGCGGAGGTCTCCCGGCCCCGTGTTTCGGCGCTACCCGTCTCCGATTCCTCCGTCGATTCGACTTCGGCGGAAGCGTTTGGCAGAGAGGTGGCTGCCAATTCGCTCGAACCGTTCCACCAGTGACTCGCGCAGCCGGCAGTGACGGCTACCAGCAAGACAACTGTGCCTGTCAGCCACGGGCGAGGTCGGCAGGCAGTGGAGTACGGCATGGGCACACGGCTGGAAACAGGGACCACGTTCTATTCTCGTCGTACCCGGACACACGAGCCCAGACAGGCGGGTGACGGGATGTGGGGCGGGATGATAAGCGATGCGGGGAACGCGATCAAGAGAAAGTGGGGGAGATGGCTGCGTCGATGCGTTGCAAGACTTCCCCGATCGACTGGCTGAACCGCACCGCGGCCAGTGAATCGAGCGGCGTAGGATCGCGGTTGATGATCACCAGTCGACTGCCGGCTTCGGCCGCCAACTGAGGCAGCCCGGCCGCCGGATGAACCACCAGGGACGATCCGATCGCGAAGAATAGATCGGATTCTCGAGCCACCCGAGCCGCCTCGGAGAGGATATCGGCCGGCAGCGACTGACCGAAGGAGACGGTAGCGTGTTTCAGCAGTCCACCACACGCGGGGCAAGCCGGCGGTTCCCCCAGCCGCTCGTATTCGCGTGTCATCGATTCCGTCGCGTAGCGCTTGCCACAATCGAGACACATCACCTGCATGGCCGTGCCGTGCAATTCCCAGACCCGGCGCGATCCGGCTCGCTGATGCAGCTCGTCGATGTTCTGCGTGATGACGCCTCGCAGCAGGCCCCGCTCTTCCCAGCTCGCCAACACGCGATGCCCCGCGTTGGGCTCGGCGTTGCCGAAGTCGCGATAGCAGATCGACTTTTGCCTCCAGTACTCGTTGCGAGCTTCGGCGCTCGCGAGGAACTCATCGAAGTAGACCGGCTGCGTTCGAGCCCAGATGCCGCCGGGCGAGCGGAAGTCGGGAATGCCGCTCTCGGTACTGATGCCCGCGCCGGTGAAAGCGACCGCGCTGCGAGCTTCCTGCAACCATCGAGCCACGGTTTGTTCGTCCATCGTCACTCCCTTGCAAGGATTTGGAGCCGACAACAAAACCCGCCGCACCGCTTTCCGGTTTCGGGCGTGTTGCCCTGCGGCCTGGAGTTTTGTGACGGCTTCTTTGAGCCTGTAACCAAACCCGCCGCGCCGCTTCCCGGCCGCGGACGTGTTGCTTGCGGCCTGGAATTTTGTGACGGCTTCTTAACCGATTTCAGCCGGTTCGTGCAACAGGTGAAACAGGCTGTTGAGGGTGACCAGTTTCCAATCGTTCCCGTAACGCAGGATGTTGATCCCGGCGTTCTCCTGGCTGAGCGAACGGGCTCGTCGCAGAGGCATCCCCAGCACATCGGCCAGGAAGGCCCGGTTGACCACGTTGTGCCCCACCACGGCGATCGCTTCCCCGAGATGGCGCCGCGCCAGCTCGGTCAAGGCGGGGGCGACGCGGTCGCGCACCTGTGTCAAGTTCTCGCCGCCCACGTAACCATGCCGATCCGGCTCGGTCATGAAACGCAGATAGGCTTCCGGCTCCGTTCGCTCGATGTCGACCCAACTGCGCCCTTCCCACTCGCCCACATCGACTTCCATCAAGTCGGGGACCGTCCCCACGGTCAGTTGGTGCCGAGCGGCGATCCGCTGGGCGGTTTCCGTGGCCCGTTTGAGCGGACTGGCGTAGACGGCGGCGAGCGGGCACGCGGCAAGCACTTCGGCCGTCTGCGCGGCCTGCCACTCTCCAGCCGCTGACAGACTCAAGTCCACGCCTCGTCCCTGCAACCGCGGCGGGTTGGCTCGGTTGTTGTCCGTCGCCCCGTGACGGATCAAAAAGACGATGCAGCGACCGGGGCGGGGAAGGGGCAGGCTCATCGGGGCGATTCCTTTCTAACGCGGGATGCACTCGCTAGGCGGGAGGCCGGAGGCGAGAGGCTGAAGGGCTGGCAGCGACAACCGATGGTCGCGGCGACATTGTAGGGCAGGACGATGAGATGCGGCGAGAGGGTGGCGTCACCGCATCGGCCACCATCACTTGCCCGTTGCCCCGCACGACCGCTCCCACTACCATACTGATCAGTCCTTACGTCCCCAACATTTCCGCAAAGAACGGCTCCGCACCCACCCCTCGTGACTCGCATTTTCACCATCCTCGCCGCGCTCTCGGTGATCGCGCTCTTGACCAATTTGGCCCTAGGGCTGCGCACCGGCGACATGGCGGAGGAAACCAGGCAGATGCGGGAAGTGGCCGGCGAATACCGGCGAGCCTCCCGTTCCTTGCTGTCGGACGATCAACGCAAGGAATCGGCTCGACGCACCTTCGAGCAGGCTCGCGAAGAGTTCCAGCCCAAGCTAGGGCGTTTGACCACTCACATTTGGGTCGGCATTGTCGCCGCACTGTTGACGCTGCTGGTCAATGCGGTGGCCATCACCTACTTTCTGGGGACGGCTCGCTGGTGCCGGGAAGTCGTGGAGACGTACGACCTGGATCGGGAACTGGCTCACGCGAGTCTGCTCAACAAGCGTCGAGCGTTTTTTCTGGCCTTTCTGTCGATGTCGGCCATTCTGGCCATCGTGGTGTTCGGAGCGTTGGCCGACCCTGTGCGGTCCTACCGGAGCGATCTCGAGACCGTGGTCCGCTGGAGAACCGTTCACTTTTTCGTCGCCGTGCTGGGGAGCGGCTGGATCATTCTGTCTTACTTCTGGCAGATCCAGCGCATCGCGGGCAACTCGAAGATCATCCGCACGATCATGGACCAGGTTGAGACTCGGGCAGCGCAGACCATTGCGGGAGATGCATCGTGAAGGCGGTGGTGCAGCGAGTCTCATCGGCTCGCGTCCTGATCGACGGCGAGGTCGTGGGGGAGATCGGTCGCGGCCTGGCGGTGCTGCTGGGGGTCGCTCGCGGAGACACCGAAGCCGAAGCATGGTGGCTGGCGGACAAACTGGTCGGGCTCCGCGTCTTCGACGACGACGCCGGCAAAATGAACCTCGACTTGCGCCAGGTGGGGGGCGCGATGCTGATCGTGTCGCAGTTCACGCTATTGGGCGATTGCCGCAAGGGACGCCGGCCCAGCTACACCGAAGCCGCTCGGCCCGAACAGGCCGAACGGCTCTACGAGAGTTTCATCGCGGCAGTCGGTTCTCAGGGGATCCCCGTGGCGACCGGGCGTTTTCAGGCCATGATGCAGGTGGAACTGGTCAACGAAGGGCCCGTCACATTGATCGTGGAACGATCGCCGCTAACGTAGCAACCGGCCGGCCGCTTTTCGGTCGACAGGGTCCTTGTCGGCTCGCTCGTCGGCCACTTGTTTTTCTCTCGGCGACTCGGGTTGGGCATGGGGATGCACTTGGGTAAGCCACTTCGGTTGCATGACCACGATGGCCACCAGCAGTGCCAGTTTGCCGTAGGTGGAGACATTGGCCCACATGCTCCTGGTGGACCAGAATTTGAGCGCCGTGCCGAACGATTTCTTCAGCCGGACGCGCACACCCTTGCGTTCGACGCTCCAGATCTCATCGAGCACCAGATGGCTCATGAAGCCCAGCACCGCGCCGCCGGCGGTATAGATGGCGAGAAACTGGCCGTGGGCATAGGCGAGGATGTAGACCAGCAGGCCGACACTGGCAGCGGCCGGAATGCTGTGCCACATGCCCCGGTGCACCGTGTATTTCTTGAACAGCCGGCTGACGCCGAACCGCATCCCGACATACGTGAGAATGCCGATCACCAGCAGCGTGTGCGGGGAGAGCCCCGAATCGCGGAGCCGGGCCATGACCATCATCGGGACGATGGCCGACAGAAAGGCGAAGGTTTCGCGAACGGGAACGCCGGAGTCGCTGTCGAGGTCGGGGAGCATGCCACCGAACGAGCAGAGCGTGCCGGCCAAAATGGCCTCGTCGGCCGGCACGTTCATATAGTAGTAGCCCGCCAGTCCGTAGCCGATCCCGCACGCCGTGCTGGTGCTGATATGCGTCTTGAAGCCTGCCATGGCATATCCTCGGACCGCAAAGGGATGCTTGTTGGTTGGGGGAGCAGGTCTTATCGCAAAAAAAGGTATGTCGACGCAAGGTCAGGTTCCCGTTCTCCGGTTTGCTAGGTGCACGCACGGACTTGCGCGCCCGGACTGGGGGGG
>JALSIV010000363.1 GCA_026989685.1 Pirellulaceae bacterium
TGCGGAACATCAGCAGCTCAGCGTGTCGGCGGAACTGCGGTGGTTGGCAGACCACTTGATACCCCTCTTGTTGGAGGTCGACTGCCGCCGTCGCGAAACGCTTGAGCTCGTCCGGAACATCAAACGGATCTATGGAGCGATCCCCGTGATTGTGATTGCAGCTCACACCGATCTCGTCCACTTGTCCGTGGCTCGACTCGACGGAGCCGACGCCATGTTTCCCAAATCCGGCCTCGACCTGTCCGCGGTCATCGAGACGGTGAACGATGCACTGGCACGGGTGAACAAATGGCGGGCTCTGGCCGACCAGCTCGCAGTTCACCCTGCGACTGTCTAGCCTGGCTGGTCCGGCCGGCTATAATGGATGTTGTCCCGCTGACCGATGCCCGCCCGACTTCCTTACCTCTCCCGCAGATCCTTTCGGCCCTTCCGCCGGCAGATCCTCGACGGTTTGCGGCCGTGATTAGTGCGACTGATGGTTCCTCATTCCCATCGCAGACATCGGCAGCATTCGACGCACCGGCCGCTCGACGGTGTCCTGTCGTCGCTCCATCGCTGCGGAATTGCGGTGTTCGATACGTCGTGTCGTATCGTCGAGGTGTGGACTCCCAACGACACTTCGACCCGTTACGGACTCGATCAAAGCCAACTGCTGGGACGCACTCCGAGGGAGTTTCTACCTCGAGAGCAGGCCGAAACGATCGAAAACACAATGGTGCAGGTCATCACCAAGGGGAACCGAGTCTTGTTCGACACCGTCGCCACACTGCCGCGCGGAGAATTCTGGTACTCGGTGTCGATGGCACCTTTGCGCGACGACGAAGGCACGATCGACGGCATCGTCGCGTTCTGCCTCGATATCTCCGAAACAAAATCGGCCGAGAAACGATTTCATCACCAGCGCCACGTTCTCGAAACGCTCTTCCACACGATTTCGGATGCCGCCTGGCTCAAGGATCTGGACGGACGCTTCATCATCGTCAACCGAGCCTATGCGGCTCTGCTCGGACTCGCGCCGGAAGACATCGTCGGAAAGACCTGTGACGCATTCTCGCCACCAGAAGAAGCCGCCAAGATCCGCGAAACAGACTTGCAGGTCATTCGCACGGGCCGCCCCTTGAGAATCGAGCAACATACGTGGAAACAGGTTCGTCCAAGACGTATCTTCGAAACCGTCAAGACTCCTGTGCTTGACGAGTCGGGGCGGGTCACTGCCATTGTCGGCATCAGTCGCGATATCACCGAGCGGAAACAACACTGTTGCGAACTCGAACGCCATCGCGAAACACTGCAACAACGCGTCTCGGAACGCACCGCAGAACTTGAGCATCAACGAGCCGAGCTGCAGGCGTTGATCGATGCGATCCCCGATCTGGTCGTGGTGATCGATAAACGGAACGTGATCATCAGCGTGCACAGTGGCACGGAAACTCACGCCTGTATGCCTCCCGATGCTTTGGAAGGCCACTCACTTCGTGATGTCCTTCCCGCAGCAGTCGCGCAGGTGTTCGAATCTGCGATTGCCGAAGCCCACGCCACGGACAGCGTCGTGTCGCGCACGTATTCCTATGCGGGTTCTCAAGACACGTCTTTTTATCGGGCGAGATTCCGTTCGTACCTGGGAAATCGGACGATCGTCGTCATCGAAGACATTACCGTTCAACGCAAATTGGAAGACCGCGCCAGGCGTCAACAGGAGCGGGCGACCCATATTCAACGAATCAACCTTGTCGGTGGATTGGCTACCGGGATCGCACACGAACTGAACCAGCCCCTGGGATCCATCGCCCTGTATGCCTCGATGGGCAGACAGGCTCTGCGCCAAGGCCAACCCGTCGATCGCAAGCTTCTGTCGGAGCTATTCGGGAAGATCGACACGCTGGCATTGCGATGTGGCAAAATCATTCGAAACCTCCGGCAATTCGTCCGCCGGAAATCGATGGACGTGGGGCGCGTCTCTGTGAGTGAACTGATCCACGACTCCCTGACACTGGCCAGCACCAGTTTAGTGCAAGTCGGCGTGCAAGTCGAAGTGGCCGTCGAGTGCGAACTGTTCGCACTGGTGGATGAAGTTCAGATTCAGCAAGTCCTGCTCAATCTCATCGCCAATGCGGTCGACGCCATGAGCCCACGACCTCCCGAAGAACGCCGGCTGCTGCTAACCGCCTTCCGAGTCGGTCCCTGGGTCGAATTGTCTGTTCACGACTGGGGAACCGGCATCGCTGAAGCCGATTGCGACCGCGTCTTCGATACGTTCTTCAGCACGAAGCCCGATGGAATCGGCGTCGGATTGGCGATCTGCCATAGCATCATCCAGCGCCACGGCGGGAGCATTCGACTGCGCCCACGCTTCACCCAGGGGACCGTCGTCCAATTTCGTATTCCCGCGGCGGATCCGAATCCCGTTTCCTAACGCGGGCTGCGTCGGCAGGTGTGAAGTGTGAGGGGTGAGGGATGAGGTGTGAGGGGTGAGGGGACGCGGTGGCGGCTGCATGCTGTCACAGACACCCATCTTACGCCGAGACCGGCAACTCGCCATGACCTGAATATCTTGCGTATCTGACTCATTTTTCCTAGATTTTCCATGTATTCAAGCCAACTTCGGTCAGACCGAGTCGGCCGAACACCGATCTGCTTTCGGAAAGCAATTGCACCTCACCTGTCAGGAACCCTCCCATGCAGTCATTTTGTGGAAGCAGCACCCTGCGGTTGGCCCGCCTGGTGGGCGGCTGTCTGTTGTTCGTTGGCGGCTTGGATCCATCCCATGCGGGGATTCCCATTCGTCTGGCCGGCACGCCCGCGATCTCTCCCGATGGCAAAACGATCGCCTTTTCCTGGCGGGGCGACATCTGGCTGGTCGGGGAACAAGGAGGAACCGTTCGCCGGCTCACGTCTCACCCGGCCGGCGACCGCTCGCCCGAGTTTTCGCCCGATGGCAAACGAATCGCCTTCGTCAGCACTCGCGCCGGATCGGCTCAAGTTTTCGTCATGCCGGTTTCCGGCGGCAAGCCGCAGCAGTTGACCTACCACAGCGAAGGACACGACCTGGCCGGCTGGTACCCCGACGGAAAATCCCTTCTAACGATCGCTCGGCGCGATCACTTCTGGAGGCATTCCGAACGCTTCTTCCAGGTTCCCGTTCGTCCTCGAGGCGGCGAGCGGTTGTTGTTCGACGGCTACGGTAGTGACGGCCATCTGTCACCCGACGGTAAACGCCTCCTGTTCACCCGTGAAGGCACCCGCTACTGGCGCAAAGGATACCGTGGCAGCCAGGCGTCTCAAGTGTGGCTGTTCGACACTTCGGACAATTCCTTCACCCAACTGGCCGCTCACGAAACGGGTTGCCGCTACCCGCTGTGGCACCCCTCGGGCAACTCCTTCTACTACGTCACCGGCAAGAGCGGCGCTTTCAATATCTGGCATCGAGACTTGGAAACAGGACAGGAAAAGCAGCTCACCGATTTCGAAGATGACTCGGTTTTATTCCCCGCCATCTCGGCCGACGGTAGCCGTATCGTGTTTCGGCACCTGTTTGATCTGTACCTTCTCGACACCAAGACGGGCAAGCATCGCAAACTGGATGTGCGCTACGAGGGCGACGAACCTCGCGCGGAGAAACTCCGTCGGCTGCTCAAGAGTGCCACCGAAGTCGCATTCTCGCGGGACGGTCTGGAGATCGCCTTCATCGCCGGTGGGGACGTGTGGGTGATGGACACGGAGCTGCGCGAGCCCAAGCCGATCACGCGGACCACGGAAGAGGAACGCGATCTCGTTTTCTCCAAAGACGGCAACGCTTTGTTCTTCGTCAGCGACCGCGGCGAACAGGCCGACATTTGGAAGGCGGAACGAGCCGACTCCTCGCTGTACTGGTGGCAAAACGACACCTTCACGCTCAAACAACTCACCAACGACCCGGTTGTCGAATTCGCTCTTTCGGTCAGTCCCGACGGCAAGCACTTGGGCTACTGCCGCGAACGAGGCGATTTCTGGATATGCGATCTGAACGGCAAGCATGCTCGGCAGTTGTTCGCGTCCTGGAACGAGCCCGACTACGACTGGTCCCCCGACGGCAAATGGCTGGTCTACGCCGTTTACGACAACAACTTCAATCGCGACGTCTACATTATTCCCGTCGATGGCAACCGAGCGTCCTACAACATCTCCCGGCACCCCGACAACGACTATGCGCCGGCCTGGTCCCCGGACGGTCGCATGATCGCCTTCTTGGGACGCCGCATCGGCGAAGAAACCGATATCTATTATGTCTTCTTGCGTTTCCAAGACGAAGAGGAAAGTCAACGGGACCGTACACTGAAGAAGGCCATCGAGAAGATGAAAAAGGTGCGCAAAGCGGCGTCACCTTCCAAACCGGCAACAACGCCGCTCGAAAAAACGGCGGACAAGAAAGACAAACCGGAATCGGCGAAGAAGCCGACGGCCGAACAACGGAAAGGCTCCTCGCCGGCACTCCCCAAGGTGACGATCGACTTCGAGGGACTGGCCGAACGGGTGCACCGCGTGAGTATCCGCAACACCACCGAGTCCCAACTGTTTTGGTCGCCCGATTCCAAGAAGCTGGCGTTCCAAGCCACGATTTCGGGCAAGAGCGGCACCTACACAATTTCCCCTCCGACAAGTCTCTCGCCCCGGCTGCTGACTACTCAGCAAGGGTCTCAGGCCCAGTGGCTGGCCAAAGGCAACATCATCGTGTGGCTCAACGGTGGAGTCCCCGCCTCGGTCAGCTCCAGCGGCAGCGAAACACGCTATTCCTTCACCGCTCGTCAAACGCTCGACATCTCCAAGCGATTCGAAACGGCGTTCATGCAGTGCTGGCGAGTGATGCGCGACCACTATTACGACGAGACCCTCAACCACCGCAACTGGGGCGCCATTTATCGCAAATACGCTCCGATGGCCGCGGCCGCCGAGGATGAGCGCATGCTGGCCGAAGTCGTCCAACTGATGCTGGGGGAACTCAATGGATCGCACCTCGGCTTTTTCGCTCGATCATCCTCGCTCACCAGCCGCCGGGACGACTGGACGGAAATCACGGCACACCTTGGCATCCGCTTCGATCCGTCGTTCCAAGGCCCGGGATTGAAAGTGCGAGACGTGATCTACGACAGTCCCGCCTACCAGCGGAAAACCCGCGTCGCTCCCGGTGAAACGATTCTCAGTATCGATGGAAAGGCCGTGGATATCGGCATGGACCTGACGACGGTGCTCAACGGCCGCATCGACCGCGACATCGTGCTCCAAGTTCGCGACGAGAAAGGCAAGGACCGCAAAGTCGCCTTGAGACCCATCACTTACGCTCAAGCTCGTTCCCTGCTGTACGAACACTGGGTTCGCGCCAACCGCGATGCCGTCGCCAAGCAATCGGATGGCCGGTTCGGTTACGTCCACATCCGAGGCATGAACATGTCGAGTTTCTACCGGTTCGAACGGGAATTGTTCCAAGTCGCCGCCGGCAAGGAAGGCCTCGTGATCGACGTGCGCGAAAACGGTGGCGGCTTCACCACCGACCATCTACTTACCATTCTCACCCAGCCCCTGCACGCCATCACCGTCCCTCGCGGCGGTAAGCCCGGCTATCCGCAAGATCGCACCGTCTACGCCACCTGGCACAAGCCGATCGTCGTGCTGTGCAATCAAAACAGCTTCAGCAACGCCGAGATCTTCAGCCACGCCATCAAGACACTGAAGCGGGGACGCTTGGTCGGCGTTCCCACCGCCGGCGGCGTCATCAGCACGGGCGGCACCGGGATCATGGACATCGGTTTCCTGCGAATGCCTTTTCGCGGATGGTACGTGCTGCCGACGGGGGAAGATATGGAACTCAACGGCGCCGTGCCCCACTTCATCATCTGGCCCCAACCTACGGAAATGCCTCGAGGCATCGATCGGCAACTCGACAAGGCGCTCGAAGTGCTGTCGGAGGACGTCAAGAAATGGAAGGCCCGACCGCAACCCAAACTTCGCAAGGCCAGCCAGCGGTGAGGGACATGGGGGGCATGAGGCGGCTGAGGCAGGCCCGACAGTCACGGCCACCACAGCGGTGCATCGAGCGAGCGGGCGTAGAGCTGCTGCTGCCGCACGAATGCAGCGTCGGCGTCGCGAAGTGCCTGCTGAACTCCGGCGCTCGCCCCCAGCGCCATCTGCAAACGCCCGGCATCGATGTCGAGCCCCAAGGAACGCACGAGCGATAGGGCCTTCGCGATCTGCGGGTCCTGCTCCAACTGCTTGACCGCCGCCGCATCGCCCGGCTTGATCGGTCGAGAGATGGAAATCACCGGCCGCGCATCGCGCTCGCCGAATACAACGTAGAACTTCACAGAGACTTGACGGGGAACGCCTCCGGCTCCGGTTTGCAGTTCCTTTCCCAGAAACCCCGCCAACTTTCTCTTGCGAGCCTCAGCCGTCGCCGTTTCCAAAGGCGACTTCGCTCTGCCCGCTCCTCCCAGCAATTCCGCCGCCAACGATTCCAGTCCCCTACCCGCCGCCAAACCGCCGGCCGGCTGCCCCTGTTCGTCGACCTCGATCCAAAACGCCGACGTCCCCTGATACATCAATTTCGGACCGAACTGCCACTCGACCAATGCCTGCCGGACTCGCCACTCAGCGGGTGAATCGACCTTCGGCGGCAACAGCGCCAGGAATTCATCGAAGCCGATCGCCTCCGGATCGATCTGGCGGTCTCCGAGGATCTCGCGCAACTGCGCAACCGTTTGATCCGTCACACCGGTCACACCGGCAACCCACGCCGCCAGGCAGACTCGGCGTCGGGCGGCCGGTTGAAGGCGAACCCGGCGGACGGTTCTTCCGGGAATCTTACGCAGAAAAAAAGTTCCGCCAGCCGGCGGCGTCTCTTCGAGCCGCTTTCGTTCGGCTCGGAGAAAAGCCAGCAACTCGGGCCAATCGCTGCGCCGCCGCGACCATTCCTCGATCCGCCCGACGACCTCTCGAGCTCGCTGGTCGGCCTCCACCTTGGCCGCATCGTCCCACCGCCCAGCCAATTCGGGGTAGCGGCGCGTGAGCCAACTCTGCTCGACGGCCAGCCACAACTCTCCGCGCGTTCGCCGCAGTACGACGGCTTCCAGGACCTCATTGCTCGTCAGCCAGATTCGGTCGCAGCCTGATTGTTCGAAAGGAACTGCGGCAGGTGCAATCAGTGGCCCGGAAAGACCGGCGGCCAGCACCCAGACGGCGAACAAACACTGGCAGCGCATGGCCAAAGCCCTCTCCTGACTATCAGGTAACGCTAAACAGCCGCCGACGCCGGTGGCACAACGCGGTTTTGCTCATTGACCAGCAGTACGGTGGGCCGATGCCGCTCCACTTCTTCCGGCGAAAACTGAGCATAACTGGTAATGATGACCAGATCGCCCGCTTTTACCAAATGAGCGGCCGCGCCGTTGATGCAGATCACGCCCGAGCCCGCCGGCCCCTCGATGGCATAGGTCGCCAGTCGGTGACCATTGGTGATGTCGTACACTTCCACCCGTTCGTGCGGGACGATGTCGGCCGCTCGCATCAAATCGGCGTCGATCGTCACGCTACCTTCGTAGTGCAGATCGGCCTGGGTCACCGTTGCACGGTGGATCTTCGATTTCAACAGTGTGCGAAACATGTCCCGTTCCAAATGCTGTACAGACCGGTATTCCCGACAGCCGGTCGGTTCCCCCTCCACCCCGGCCATTATAAGATCAATCCCGGATTCGCAAAAGAACGTACGGTCCGTAGCTGCCTGGCGTAACTGGTGGGGCAACGCCGAGCCACCAAGTTCCCGGCGGCCCGTCCGACTGGATAGCGGAACCGACCGTATTCGACTCGCGCCCCCTATGAGGATTCCCGATGAATGCCCCCACTGCCCGCATGATGGCCGGCATCCCGGCTCACAATATGGCTCTGTACCACCAGATCCGGTTTCTGGTAGGCGACCCGGCCGTCCTGATCGAAGTCGACGACGCCGGAACAACCAAGCGAGTGCTGATCCTGCGCGACATCGAAATGGACCGCGCCCGCCGGAAGGCTCGCGCCGATTGGATCCACTGCCCGAGCGACTTTTCCCCGGCCGGTGGGCTGTCGGGAGACCGCGAAACGGCGACGGCTCAGGCTGCCGCCGAGTTCTTCCGCCGAAAAGGAATCGGTCAAGTCACCGTCGATCGCAGCCTGCCGATGATCTACGCCGCCATGCTCGAGCAGGCCTCGATCGACATCGACTGCGACCTCGAGTGGGGAGTCGCCGAGCGCCGGGCCAAGGACGAACAGGAAATCGAGTGGCTGGCCGAAGCCCAAAGGGCCACCGAAACGGTGATGCGTCGAGCCTGCGAAACGGTTGCCCGTGCCTCGGCCGGTGCCGACGGCACGCTCCAGTTCGACGGAGCTCCCCTCACTTCGGAACGCCTCAAGGTGATGATCGACGTCTGGCTGCTCGAACTGGGATACTCCAATCCCGGCAGCATCGTGGCCGGTGGTCCTCAAGGAGCCGACTGCCATGAAAGTGGCAGCGGTCCACTGAAGACCGGACAGCCCGTGATCATCGACATCTTTCCGCAAAACCGCAAGACACTCTATAACGGCGACTGTACACGCACGGTCGTGCATGGCGATATTCCCGATCGCCTGCAAGCGATGCACCAGGCGGTCGTCGCGGCCAAGGTGGCGGGAACGGCGGCCGTACGAGCCGGAGTAACCGGCGAGGCCGTGCATCTGGCTACCATCGAGGTCATTGGCCAACACGGCTTCCGTGTCGGTCTACCCGACGCCGGCGAGACGGACGATTACACGGCAATGGTCCACGGTACCGGACACGGCATCGGCCTGGAGGTCCACGAACCGCCGCTGCTCGACCAAGGCGGTCCCGAACTGGTCGTCGGGGATGCACTCACCATCGAACCGGGCCTCTACAGCAAGGCGATCGGCGGCGTGCGCGTCGAAGACATGGTGATCGTCACGCCGGACGGATGCCGCAACCTCAATCGACTCCCCGAAGGACTCACGTGGAATTGAAAAAGAGGCCAAGACGTGTGCCGTTTCACTCGGATCCGCGAGATGCCACCGTTTCCAGCAACTCCCCGCTGTCGACCCAAGCCACGAAGTACGGATGTTTCTCCGACCGCTTGCGGATGACAATCAAAAACGGACGGTTGACCACAAACAAACGCGGGATCGCGCTGGCCGCCACGTTGGAATCGGAAACAACGACCGCGCCGCTACGGTCGAGTCGGAATCGAATCGACTGTTGGGCCTGCATGATGAACAACCCCTCGAATTCGCCCGGATTGAGAATTGCCTTGTCTTTGCCCTGCAACTCGGCGAATCGGTGCTCCAGGTGAAACACCACGTTGGGAATGGCCAGTGTGTCGAAAACACGCAACTTTCGCTCGTACTCTCGTGGTTTCCACTCGGAGATTCGCCGGTCCAACTCATCGAGCGTCTCCTGCAAACTGCCGGCTCGAGGTATCATCGCGAGCAGCACCTGCTGCGAGCTTTGGTCGGCCGTAAGGTCCAGAGCAAACGATTGCATCGCCTTGTCGCCGGAGCCTTCCTTTCCGGATTCGACGAACAGCACTTCGACCTGAGCCGCCTGTTTTGCGGCCAATTCAAAATCGCCACCCTGATAGACGCCGAAACCGGCCACGTGATAAGTCTTCCCGGAAGAATCCCGAAACCGAATCGGCTTCCGCGTGTTGCTGAACGGCGTCGTAAATCGCACGACGGATTCAAGATAGGAATAGGTCACAAACCCCGCGGTGCCCTGAAAGTCGGGAACGCGAACCGACGGAAATCGCTCCGCCATTTCCCGCCGAATCTTCTCCACAACCCCATCGCGGTGGCGCCCTGCCGCCGCGTAGTGGGTTCCCGCCGGCAGCACGTCGCTCGATACGGGAGATCGGTTCAACCGATCGGCAACGTCTTCGGCATTCGCTACCTTCAATGGCTCGCGGAAGACATCATCTCGCAAGTGGTTCCACGCCACTTGAAAGGTCGCGCACCATACGGCGCTGCCGGATTTCGCAAGGGGCGTATCGAGTGTGGGAACGACCTCCGTGGCTGTCAATTCGCGAGTTGAGATCGGTGGAACTTCAGCAGGATGATAGCTTGGCCGCTCACAGCCCGCAAGCAAACCGGCCATGACCACCAGCAAGCCAATCCCATACCGCCGCCTCCACAGACCTGTCACGGGGAGATCGAAAAGACGTAGACAGCTCATCGTCGCATCCTCCATGCCCCGCCAAGTCGATGCCGTGCGGGGGACTGCACGGCACGGCCCTCAGTCGCTGGTGGAACGGGAGAGGGCGGCAGGGGGGTCGGTGTGAAGTACCGGTAGTAGATCCCGACACCAATCACTACCACGATCCCCGTTCCCTGCAAGAACATCCACCGAAGACGAACTGGACCGGCCATCAGAATAATCAGAATACCTGTCTCATCGAACTGCGAGAAAAACCGCGAGTCGAGTGCCGGGAGACAACACACCGGGCTCTCAACGAGCTATTGTCAGAAGTTGTGGCCTGGGCGATGCCAAAAAGGCGGCGTATCCTGCTAGAGATTATAATCAACAAAGTCCTCTGGCAGCCCGGAACGGGCAAAGGAGTACGCCATGTCGAAGGATACGAAATCTAGGCAGGTTCAGCCAGAGGTGGTGACGTTGTTGAGCACGTCACCACCATCACCGATCCGCTGGGAAATGAGCGGACATTTCTCTATGATGGCCTGAGTCAACTCCTGCAAGTCGACACGCCACTGGACAAGACGATCGCCTATACCTACGACGCGGGCTATCGGATGACGAGCATGCAGTACTCGGACGTTTCGAACAGCCCGACCTGGAGTTACGGCTACGATCTGCTCGACCGCCGGACGAGTCTCACCGATCCGGTCGGCAATACGACGATTTGGACGTTCGACGGGTTGAGAGGCCTTACGAGCGAAACGAATCAGCTCGGCGACGCGAGGACGTTCGCGTACGACCCGGTCGGCAATTTGACCGGCATGACCGACCGCAACGGCCGAGTGCG
>JALSIV010000364.1 GCA_026989685.1 Pirellulaceae bacterium
CGCCACCACCGAATCCAAAGCCGCCGGCTCCACCGACGCCGCCAAAACCGCCCGCTCCCTGGCCCGTGAAACCGGTGAGCCCCGTTCCGCCGAAAAAGCCGCCGCGGCGTTGCAAACTGCGGACTCCGAGTTCACCGATGGCAATGTTCGTATAAAACCCCTGCTGGTACTGAGCGAACGCCCGCACGTTGGCCAACAGAGCCCGTTCGACGATCGTCAACTGTTCCAGAGCGATATCACGTCCCGCTCCACGCAACAGAGGCTGGATCAAGTTGAAGTTGACCAGACTGGTGGCGAAATTCGTGTCGGTTCCCGTGAATTGCCAGACGAACGAATTGGCGAACCCCACCAACAACTCGCCCGCCGTGGCAAACCGACGTCTCAGTTGAAAGTTCGTATCGGTCCGCAGCGTGTTGGTCTCACCCGCGAAATTGCGCAGTTTTCCCAGGTGCGTGTACGTCGTGTTGTTGGTGCCGAAGAACTGGGTGTCCAGCCGAAACCGCTCGGTGCTGACGTCCAATGCGGACAGGTACAGGGTCTCGATCTGGTTCTGGAAGTTGGGCGAATGGATATAGGCCAACCGCAAGGCGTTCTCCACGTTGAGGATGATCTCGCCCTGTTCGGTCATCGGCGCATACTGAGCCAACTGCTCCATCCAGCCGGGGTTCTCCAAGTCGTGAACGACGCCGAACCGGTACCAATGCTTCCAGCCTCGCTTGCCATCGACCACGCGCATGTACTGAGCCGACAGCGGATCGTCAGCCGGCATGGGAACTCGGTCCGGGTCGTAAGGCGAGTAGAAGCGGCTGCGAGGATCTTGGTCGGTGGAAAAGCCGGGGCCGATGGCCCAGCGGGGATCGAGCGCGTGTTCTTCCACCAACGCGGCGACCTCTCGATTGGCCTGCAGCCGATAGTGGCGCCGAGTACACCCGCTTTGGGAACACAAGTAGATTAGCGCGGCCACGACCGCCAGCGCGCGACTCCAGTCGGTCCGGCTCCGTCCCGCCTGCTGCTCCCGCCATCCACCACGTCCATGCAATCTGCTCATGGGGGTACTCCGTCTCCGTACGTTGGGCGTCTTCACGCTGCTGTCCATCGCGTCCGTGCACACCACCCCCGCATCGGCACGCAGCGCGCAGGCTGCCGCTTATGCGTTACTCGGTCTATCGAGTCCGCGATATCGCCCACGTGAAGAAACCGATCGACGTTCGCGTCCTGCCAGTACTGCCAGAAGCGGCGCCTTTTCCAGATGCGCCACCCCCGCCATCCTACGGCCGGCAAACTCCTCGCGACCGGCACCACCAGCCGGCGCCCAGCACATCGACATCCCGACCGGATCGACCGATCCACTGCAAACCGACCGGAAGCCCGTCTGCAGCTCGGCCGACGGGGATGGTCAGTGTCGGCACTCCCAGCAGACTCCAGGGACTGTTGAACGAGGGATCTCCCGTCGTGTCCCGCCGACTCGGTGCCGTCGTCGGCGTCGACAGCATCACGAGCAAGTCCACTCCCGCGCTGCCCCACCACCGCTCCAGCTCGGCCTTCCACGCTCGCTGACGTTCCAAGGCATCCTCGTATTCCCGACTGGAAACAGATCTGCCCCGTTCCAGCAAACTCACCATCCCACGCCGATAGAGCGGTCGCCGCTGGGCGTACCAGCGGGCGTGCGTCTGGGCAGCTTCCTTGGCCATGATCGTTCCATGGCACTGCAACAGCTCGCCCCAATCAAACGGTAATACCACCGGCTCCGCCTCCAGACCGGCTTCCCGACACCGCTCGACGACTCGCCGAAAACTCTCCAGCAGTTGGCTCTCGGCGCGAGTCCGTTGGACGTCGTCGAGAAGGCCCACTTTGAGTGTATTCGGGAGTGTCACGGGTTCCCCCGCCAGGGTCTCCCAGATGACACAAGCCGAATGGGCATCGCGGCAGAGAAAGCCCAGGTGGTCCAGGTGGGGTGCGATGGGAAAAACCCCCTCGGTGGGCAGCCGCCCGAACGTCGGCTTGAAACCGACGATTCCGCAGTAGGCCGCGGGCCGAACAATCGAACCCCCGGTCTGAGATCCCAGGGCCCACGGAACGTGGCCATCGGCGACGCTCACGGCACTCCCGCTACTCGAGCCGCCCGGCGTGCAATTCGAACGCTTTGGATGGCACGTCGGCGGTGGATCAAAACAGGCAAACGGCGTGGTTACCGTTTTTCCCGCCACCACGGCTCCCACTTCCCGCAGTCGGGCAACGATCGCGGCATCGGCTCGAGCCGGCTCGTCACTCCAGCCGTCCACGCCCACGGAAGTAACCTGACCGTCCAAGTCGATGATGTCCTTGACACCGACCGGGATTCCGTCGAGCCGCCCCAGAGGCCGGCCCGACCGCCATCTCGCCGTCGACTCGGCCGCCGCGTACCGGGCACCCGCCGCATCCACGGACACCCAAGCCCGCAACTGGTTGTCACGCTCGGCGATTCGCCGCAGACACTGCTCCAGATGATCGTCGGGCGTCTGCGTACCCGTGCGAAACGCTTCGGCGAGCTCCATCACCATGTTGAGTGGGGGCGGCATTCGGCTTCAGCGGTCCACTTTTTTCTCGCACGCACCAACCAGACTACACGCCGCGCACGCCGACGAGCCACAACCGGACGCCGCTTCGCTGCCACAGTCGGGGCCGCAGCCTTCCGTCAGCAACTTGCCGAATTCGGCCAGCTCCACCTGAGCACTGTGCAGGGCGGCCAGTTCGGATATCAGATCGTCACCGTCGCCCGGCGGATCACCCAAAAAGTAGAAGCAGAGTTGCCGGCCGTCGAGCGAGTACTCGGCGTCGAGGAGGCATGCCGACAAGCCACGGCGCTCGAGCTCTTGCTGGCAAGCCGCCATCGCTTCCCTCCCCCGTCGCTCCAACCGTGACGCCAGCAACTCGTCCTCCACAGTGGCGGGGCGGACGATGCGCATGTCGGTCCCGTCGGCGGAAGGCTGACACGGAGCCAGTACCTGGCCGATCTGCAAGCCTCGCGCGCCGCGCACGACGACTCGAGCCGATCGAGGGTAGGAATGGTCCGGCGCATAGCACCGACTCACGTTGCCTAAGGCGCCGATCCGGACGAAGTACCATCCCGCCATTGATCGCTCCTCCGATGCCGGCATCGACTCGACACTCGGCGATTCCCGGGTCGGCCGCGTTCCGGTTCCGCACCACCGACGCACCGGGCGTGCATCTCTCCGCCACTACGCATGTTCACCGTCATCCGTCCAACCTGTCACCTCCGGCCTCCGGTCTCCGGCCTCCGGCCTCATAAGCGGCGATGGCCGCTTCGTGGCGCAACGTCAGCGCAATCTCGTCCCAGCCGTTGAGCAACATCGTGCGGAAGTACGGATCCAATTCGAATGAGCGTTCCCAACCCCGCGAATCTCGGACCCGACAGTTCTCCAAGTCTACCGTCAGCTCGTATCCGGGACCGGCCTGCTCGAAAAGATAGTCGACATCCTCTTGTGCCAGCCGCACCGGAAGCAAGCCGTTCTTGAACGCATTACCATAGAAAATGTCGGCGAACGACGGAGCAATCACGGCACGAAAGCCGTAGTCGACCAGCGCCCACACCGCGTGCTCGCGGCTCGATCCGGAACCGAAGTTTCTCCGGGCCAGGAGGATCGTGGCCGAGCGGAATTCGGGTCGGTTGAGCACGAACTCGGGATCATCGCTGCCGTCTTCGCGGTACCGCCAATCGAAAAACAGGAATTCGCCGAAGCCCGTTCTCTCGATCCGCTTGAGAAACTGCTTGGGAATGATCTGATCGGTATCGACGTTGGCTCGATCCAGAGGCGCCACGCACCCCGTGTGCTTGCGAAACGGTTCCATCGTCTCGATTTGCCTTTCGCGAAAAAGGGTCAACGACTTCCCATCACAGGGTATCGGCTGGCTCAACCCACCGACCCGGCCACCGGACCCCACTCACGGATGTCGACAAAATGCCCGGCCACCGCCGCGGCGGCCGCCATTTGCGGCGAAACGAGGTGCGTCCTGCCCCCTTTTCCTTGCCGGCCTTCGAAGTTGCGATTGCTCGTCGAAGCACAACGCTCCCCGGGAGCCAGCCGGTCGGGGTTCATCGCCAAACACATGCTGCATCCGGCCTGGCGCCACTCGAACCCCGCCTCCTGCAGGATCCGGTCGATCCCTTCCTGTTCGGCCTGCCGCCGCACCTGGCCGCTCCCCGGCACCACCATGGCCTGCACGTGGTCGGCCACCTTCCGGCCGCGAACCACTTCGGCGACCGCTCGCAGATCCTCGATGCGACCGTTGGTGCACGACCCGATGAACACCCGGTCGATGCGAACGTCTTCCCACGACTGCCCCGGCCGAAGGTCCATGTATTCGAGTGCTTGTCGAGCCGACTTCTGTTCCACGGGATCTTCCATCATGGCTGGATCGGGAATCGGCTCGGTCACCGAAATCACCTGGCCCGGATGCGTTCCCCAGGTGATCTGAGGTGCGATCGACTCGGCCGAAAACTGCAGCGAGCGGTCGTAGGAAGCTCCCGGATCCGTGGTCAGCTCCTTCCAACGCTCGACGGCAGCCTGGTAGTCCGCGGGCGCGAACGGCCGCCCCTGGAGGTAGCGATAGGTCGTCTCGTCCGGAGCCACCATGCCGGCTCGCGCTCCCGCCTCGATCGACATGTTGCACACCGTCATCCGCCCCTCCATGCTGAGGTCGCGAATAGTGCTGCCGGTATACTCGATCACATAGCCGGTACCGCCGTGAGTCCCGATCTGGCCGATCAAGAACAAGATCAAGTCCTTGGCCGTGACTCCCCTTCCCAATGCTCCTTCGATGCGCAACTCCATCGTGCGCGGCCGGAGCTGGCGAAGTGTTTGCGTTGCCAGCACATGCTCCACTTCACTGGTGCCGATGCCGAAAGCCAGCGCTCCGAAGGCCCCGTGAGTCGCCGTGTGACTGTCGCCGCAAACAATCACCATGCCTGGATGCGTATATCCCAGTTCGGGCCCGATCACGTGGACGATCCCTTGACGCGGATCATCGACGTCGTACAGAGCGATCCCGAACTCGCGGCAATTCTGCTGAAGCACTTCGACCTGCCGTTGGGCGATCGGATCGGCGAACGGGAGAGTACGGTTGTCCGTGGGAACGTTGTGGTCGGGCGTGGCCACGGTTCGCTCCGGTCGGCGCACGGTCCGCCCGGCCAGTCGCAACCCCTCGAACGCCTGAGGACTGGTAACCTCATGGATCAAGTGCAAATCGACGTACAAAATGGCCGGTTGCCCCGGATCTTCATGCACCACGTGTTCGTCCCAGATCTTCTGGAACATGGTCCGCGGCACTTGCGGTGATTCGGTCATGGTGTTCGGTGTCGGCTCGAGGTGAAAAAAACGTGCCCGTACTGACAGATCTTAGAGCCTGTAACAAAACCCGCCGCACCGCTTCCCGGCCTCGGGCGTGTTGCTTGCGGCATGGAGTTTTGTGACAGCCTCTTAGTCTAGAGTCCAGCCCAATTCCCGGCCAGGGGAACGGCCTCCGGGCGTACCCAACCTTGCGGCCCCGCTTTCCCGGTTGGCGGCTCCGACTATCATGAACATCATGAAACCGGCAGTCATCCTGATTCACGAAAGGAGTACGGCCAGGGAGGGCTGGTGGGCATTGTTCACCATCACGTACACCGTCGTCGGAATGATCGGCTTCTATTGCTATTTCTTTTCCTGGCTGTGGACGGCCGCCCCCTGGATCGTGATTGCGGCCTTCGCCATCCTGGCGGCCGTCACTGTTGGTGTCGCTACCTACGGGATCATCAACATTCGCGTCGGCGATGTGTTCCGTTGCCGACTCGACGAGCATACCCTCACCTGCAGTTGCCCGGTTCGCGGCTGCGGTGAGTCCTTCTCCGTCTCGCTCGACGACATCAGCGAGATCGGGAAGGACGATCGCAACGATACGATCGCGTGGTGCATCCGCGACCGGTCGGGACAGTGTTACCAACTGACGACCAACTACGGCAACCCGGCCGCACGCTTCGTTGAAGAACTACGAAAGCTGCGACCCGAAATCGAAATCGTCACGAAATAGCCCGCTGTCTCTCGGGACGAACTCAATACTGCCCTTTCACGTCCAGCTTCACGGCGTACAGCGATGTGCGAGCCGTAATGAACAGTGTCTTGCGGTCCGCGCCGCCGAAACAAACATTGGCGGGCCGTTCGGGAGTCCGAATGGCTCGGATCTGTTCTCCCTCGGGCGAAAACACATAGATCTGATCCTGAGTGATATACAAGTTGCCGCGCTCATCGAGCGTCATTCCGTCCGATCCTTTTCCGCAAAACAGCCGGCGATTGGCCACCTTGCCCTGCCCGACAATGTCATACGCGTAAATCCGATTGGCACCGGGATCGGCCACATACAGCCGCTTTCCATCTTTGGTGCCGATGATGCCGTTGGGCTTGACGAGATCGTCGATGACCTTGATCACCTGTTTGCGATCCGGGGTGATATAGAACACCCAGAACCCGGGCAATTCGCGTCCTTCCATTTTGCCGTAACGCGGATCGGTGAAGTAGATTCCGCCTTGCGGATCCACCCAACAATCATTGGGGCTGTTGAAGCGTTTTTCCTGGTACCGGTCGGCCAACACGGTCACAGCGCCGCTGGGAGTGATGCACGTGACGCGCCGGGCCCCGCCCTCACAGGCGATCAGATTTCCGTCGTGGTCGAAAAACAGGCCGTTGGCGCCGCCCGAATCTTCGCGGAACGTCTTCAGTTTGCCCGCCAACGTCCAGACGTGGATGCGGCTGTTGGGAATGTCGGAGAAATAGACGTTGCCCTCCCGGTCGGCGGCCGGGCCTTCAGTAAACCGAAAACCTCCCGACAGCTTGTGGACCTCTCCCTGCGCCCCCTCTTCCCCTGCGACCACCGCACCCAACGCCAACCAACAGGCCACTACTATCATCTGTTGCCGCAACATGAACGAGTCCCTTTCTTAAAACGGAAGTGCCGCTCGTCGAACATCACTTCGCGCATTGTAGCGGTACCGGCGGCTCATCACATCGAGCGGCGGCTAGTCGGAAGCCGCCGTACCGCGAGCGAACTCGCCGGCACGATAGCGACGGTACCAATCGACGAACCGAGCGATACCCTCTTCGATGGGAGTCTTGGGGGAGAAGCCGACGGCGGCCGCCAGGTCGTCCACGTTGGCATAGGTGGCGGGCACATCTCCCGGTTGCATCGGCAAGAACTCCTTCTGGGCCTTCTTTCCCAGCGCCTCCTCCAATACCTCAATGAAGTACCCCAACTCCACCGACGCGTTGTTGCCGATGTTGTAGACGCGATAGGGAGCGCGGCTGGTGCCCGGGTCGGGACACTCCCCGCTCCAGTTTTCGTTGGGGGCGGCCGGTTGGTCGCTGGTCCGAACGACGCCTTCCACGATGTCGTCGATGTACGTGAAGTCGCGTTGCATCTTGCCGTGGTTGAATACGCGAATCGGCCGTCCCTCCATGATCGCCTCGGTGAACAGGTACAGCGCCATGTCCGGTCTTCCCCAGGGACCATAGACGGTGAAGAAGCGAAGTCCCGTCGTCGGCAAGCCGTACAGATGGCTGTACGTGTGCGCCATCAGCTCGTTCGACTTCTTCGTCGCCGCGTAGAGACTCACGGGATGGTCGACATTGTCGTGCACCGAGAACGGCATCTTGGTGTTCGAACCGTAAACGGAACTCGAAGAGGCGTACACCAGGTGCTCGACTCGATGGTGCCGGCACGCCTCGAGAATATGGCCGAACCCCACCAGATTGCTCTGAATGTAGGCGGACGGGTTCTCCAGCGAGTAGCGCACGCCGGCCTGCGCCGCCAAATGGATGACTCGATCGAATCTCTCCTCGGCGAACAACGCCATCATCCGGTCCGCCTCGACCAGATCGATCGGCTCGAAGCGAAAAGCCGGATGACCTTCGATTTGAGCCAGTCTGTCGCGCTTGAGTTGAACGCTGTAGTAGTCGTCGAGATTGTCGATTCCCACGACGCGGTCGCCCCGCTCCAGCAAGTAGCGACTCACGTGATATCCGATAAATCCGGCGGCACCGGTCACCAAGATTTTCTGCACCGAACGAAACTCCCACTACGAAGGCTACCGCCGCAAGGCCGGCGGAACCGGTCGTTGTCGATCAACCTCGCGAAACATCCCGTGTTCTCGATTCCATGATATAATCGATTGAGGTTTCCACCCAGTCGTGCCGTCCGTCATGAGTCGAATGGGCCGGCCAAGTGATAATCCCGGATTGTGAGTAAGTTTATGACCACCCAAACGGACGTATTCCAGCCGCTTCGAGATTCGATCGCCAACCAAACCGCCACCGTGGGCGTCGTCGGTTTGGGGTATGTCGGCCTCCCGCTGGTCCACGCCTTCATCCAAGCCGGCTTCTCGGCGCTCGGATTCGACGTCGACCCGGAAAAGACGGCGCTGCTCCAGCGGGGCGAAAGTTACATCCAGCATATTCCCTCCGACTGGATCCGCCAGTGGTACGCTCAGAACAAGTTCGTCGCCACTTGTGAAATGGCTCGGCTCTGTGAACCCGACGTGATCTTGATTTGCGTCCCCACGCCCTTAAGCGACAGTCGCGACCCCGACTTGCGGTACGTGGAATCGACGGCCGAGAAGATTTCGCAGGTGCTGCGACCGGGACAACTCGTGGTCTTGGAAAGCACGACGTATCCCGGCACGACCCGCGACGTGGTTCTTCCGATCCTGCAACGTTCCGGACTGGACGTAGGATCCGACTTCTTCCTCGCCTACAGCCCCGAACGGGAAGATCCGGGGAACCCGGACTTTTCCGCCAGCCGCATCCCCAAAGTCGTCGGCGGGATGGACGAGCGGAGTCTGGAGCTGGCCGTCGCGCTGTACGGCCAAGCCGTCGTGGAAACGGTGCCCGTGGCCAACTGCGAAGTGGCCGAAGCGTGCAAGATCCTGGAAAACACTTACCGCTCGGTCAACATCGCCATGGTCAATGAACTCAAGATGCTGTTCGACCGGCTGGGCATCGATGTTTGGGACGTGATCGACGCGGCCAAAACCAAACCGTTCGGATTTCAGGCCTTCTACCCCGGTCCCGGATTGGGCGGCCACTGCATTCCCATCGATCCGTTCTACTTGAGTTGGCTGGCGAGGAAAAATGAGCTTCCGACTCGCTTCATCGAACTGGCGGGCGAAATCAACCAGCAAATGCCCAACTATGTCATCACCCGGTTGATGGAAGCGCTCAACGATGTCGGCAAGCCGCTCCGTGGCAGCCGCATCGGTATCCTCGGCGTCGCCTACAAGAAAGATGTCGACGATCCCCGTGAAAGCCCTTCCTTTAAGCTGATGGAGCTGCTGATCGAAAAAGGGGCCGTCATCAGCTACAACGATCCCCATATTCCCACGCTTCCCGCGATGCGTCACTACGACGTTCCCCGATTGGCGTGCGAGACGCTGGACGCGGATTACCTGGCCTCCCAGGACGCCGTGCTGATCGCCACCGATCATTCGGCTTACGACTACGACTTCATCGTGCGACACGCGCGGCTGGTCATCGACACGCGCAACGCCACCAAGAAGGTCACCGAAGGCCGAGACAAGATCGTCAAAGCGTAACGCGGGCTGCGTTCCCAAGACCGTAGGCGGGAGGGCGGAGACCGTAGGGACCGTAGTGCAATCCGATAGCCGAGTCGACTTGCGCGTACAATGCGCAGATGTTACCATCCTCTCTGTCCACTTGGTCCACTCGGAGTCTCCACCATGCCCAGCCCGTGCTTCCGCGTTGCGGTTTCCGCCTGCTTGTGGCTCGTGGCCGTCGGCGTCGTTTGGGCACCGACGACCCGAGGCGAAGACTGGCCAACCCCACGCCATGACTGGCGTCGCAGCGGGGTGACACCGGCCGCACCTCGTTTCCCGCGGCTCCGGCGTCTCTGGAGTTGGCGCTCACCGAGCCCCCCGCGCACGGCCTGGCCCGGCCCGGCCAAGTGGGACGCCTATGCCAACCTGCGCAAGCTGATGTGGATGCGCGACTACGACGCCGCCTTTCATCCGATCGTCGCCGCCGGTCGAGTCTATTGCACGTCATCGGTGGACGACCGCCTGCGGTGTTTTTCGCTGGCCGACGGAAAACTGCTTTGGGAACGACTGGCCGACGCTCCGCTGCACACGCCTCCCAGCTACCATGACGGCCGAGTTTACATCGGGGGCGACGACGGTTTCGTGCGATGCTACCGAGCCGGTGACGGGGAGCTGCTCTGGAAGTTCGCTCCACCTGCTGCTCGCAATCAGGAGTGGATCGTTCACAACGGCCGGTTGATCTCTCGCTGGCCGTGCCGCACGGGAATCGTCGTCCACAACGAGACGGTCTATTGCGGATTCGCCCTGCTGCCGTGGCAGCCTGCGTTTCTCTGCGCGTTGGATGCTCGCACGGGCAAGCCCGAAGGCGACGGGCGTTTCGTCGTTCAACTCGACGGCGATACGCTGGAGGGCCCGATGGCCCTGGTCGACTCGGTGCTGGTCGCCTGCCGCGGACGCATCGAGCCGGCACTGTTCGAATCGGCCACGGGCAAGCGCACCGGCCCTCTGCACAAGAGCAGCGGCGGCGGTTCCTTTCTGACCGTGGACACCGAGAACCGGCTGTGGCATGGGCCAGGCAACAAGACCGGCTGGCTCACCCGTTCCCAACTCCCTTCAGGAAAAAAGACGGCCGCTCGCAAGGGCGCTCAGGCCGCCGTGTTCACAGCCGACCGGTCGATCTTCGCCGATCACGGCAACGTCGTGGCTCGTGCTTCAACAGACCGAATCGTATGGGAACAAGCGCTGCCCGGCGTGTGCGAGCTGGTCGTGGCCGGTGACTGTGTCGTCGGCGGCGGACGAGACCGAGTCGCCGCATGGTCGCTCGCGGACGGGCGCGCCGTCTGGCAAGCCGACATCACGGGCACGGCCCGCGGCCTGGCCGTGGTGGACCGGGCCCTGATCGTGGCCACCGATCGCGGCCCGGTCCAC
>JALSIV010000365.1 GCA_026989685.1 Pirellulaceae bacterium
TGATCGCATCCAGCTTGCCGGCTCGTGGCGGACGCGAAAGATTGTCGAAATCGTACAGCGAAAAGGATTCGCGCGGAAACGGCTTCGTGGCCATTGCGTCCACCACTTTTCCGGCCACCGTTCCCCGATTGACGAACAGCCGGCCTTCGCTGCCCTCGAACAAGATCCCATTTCGGCCGTGATCGAGGACGCGCATGGTGACGCCGTTATCATACGTATAGTGAGCCTCGAAATCGATCGGTACGTCGTAACCGTTCTCGATGCGAGGATATTTGGCGGTCCCTTCGATTCTCACCGGAAGACCGCCGATGCCCCACTGAGCGATATCGATATGGTGGGCGCCCCAGTCGGTCATCTGTCCTCCGGAGTAGGCCTGCCACCAGCGGAACGTGTAATGCGACCGCTCGGGAATGTACGGAACGTCCGGGGTCTGCCCTTGCCACAGGTCCCAATTGAAGTGTTTGGGCACGCGCCACACATCGAAGGGCCCCCCGGTCTTGTTCTTGCCCAGCACGACGGTGACCCGAGTCAGTTTGCCGATTCGTCCGGCTCGTACCAGTTCCACCGCCAAGCGAAAACGGTGGTCGCTGCGTTGCCAGCTTCCCACCTGCACCACCCGCTTCGTCTCGCTGACGACTTTGCCAATCAACTTGCCTTCGTCGATGGTGAGCGTGAGAGGCTTTTCGCAATAGACATCCTTGCCGGCCCTGCAGGCGTCGATCAGGATCTTCGCATGCCAGTGGTCGGGCGTTCCGATCAGAACGATATCGACGTCTTTCCGTTTCAG
Source organism: Pirellulaceae bacterium (assembly GCA_026989685.1). Lineage (GTDB taxonomy): Bacteria > Planctomycetota > Planctomycetia > Pirellulales > Pirellulaceae > S141-3. Next base: position 788 of record JALSIV010000365.1, read on the forward strand.
CAGGTCGCGGTAATCTTCGAAGATACGAGGCGTACTGCCGAAGCTGGCTCGAGCCTGCTCGCGCACGTGCCGGTCGACGTCGCACAGCGCCACGATATCACCGTAGGCTCGAGCCTTCTCCGTGATGACCGAGCCCTGGTAGCGAAGGCCGACTGCGCCGACACCGAGCCGCTCGACTTTGGCTCGGGGCTTTTCGCGAGCCGCCAAGGGAAACGCGTGAACACCGCACATCAGGCCGCCGGCGCCGGCCAGCGTCGTTCCTTTGAGAAAACCCCGCCGCGTGACACGGCGGTTGCCGGCTGGAACATCCGCCGAAACGCCGCTTCGTACGTCGGCCATCATATTCGCGTCTCCTGTCGTGTTCACTCAGGTTTGGGTTTATGGCACGCGGATCGAACGTACCCGTGTTGGAGGCAACCACCTGCTGCTCGCCCACACTCGGCACTTCATTCCGCACTCTCTATCCCATTGCCCATTGCCCATTGCCCATTGCCCACTTTTCACTTTGCATTTTTCACTTTTCACTCCTCCCCCTTCTTCAGCCATTGCAATCGCTCGTCACCTTCCTCGAGCCGACCGGCAGGACGGATCCCCGGCCCCTTGCGTTTTTGTAGGCGGTCTCCCAGATCGGCGCGAGCCATCTCGGCGTATTGCTGCAAACGTGCCGCCACTTCGGGATAGTCGTCGATCACGTTGTGTTGTTCGCCCACATCGTTCTTCAAGTCGAACAGCGCCAGGCCGATCTTGCCGGTCTGGTACGGAACGGGAGTTCCTCCTTTGCCGCCGGGCCGTCCTGCCAGCGTGCGGTAGTTGTGAGGAAAATGCAGTTTCCAGCGCCGATCGCGTACTGCGTGAAGCTGTCCGCCGGCGTAATAGCAATAGAACACTTCGTGAGGCGAACGGGCTCCCGGCTTGCCGAACATCAACGGCCGGATGTCCTTGCCGTCGATTTTGTGTTTGGGCAATTCGGCTCCGATCAATGCGGCCACCGTAGGCAGAATATCGATCGTGGAGGCCAGCTCGTCGCAGGTCGTACCGGCGGGAATCTTCCCGGGCCACCACATCACCGTCGGCTCGCGGATGCCTCCTTCGAACTCCGTCCCCTTCCCCTCGCGCAGCGGCCCCGCCGAGCCGGCGTGGTCTCCGTAACTCAGCCACGGACCGTTGTCCGAAGTGAAGATGACCAGCGTATCCTCGGCCAATCCCTGTTTCTTGATCTCGCCCAGAATCTGGCCGACCGACCAGTCGACTTCCATCACCACGTCGCCGAACAGGCCTCGCTGACTCTTCCCTTTGAACTTGTCGGACACGAACAGGGGGACATGGACCATGCTATGCGGCACGTACAGAAAGAAGGGACGCTCCTTGTTGCGGCGAATGAAGTCGACGGCGTGTTCGGTGTACCATGTCGTCAGCATGGCCTGTTCCTTGCCGGTCACCTTGGGAAGAATCACGCGGTTTCCTTCGATCAGCGGCAAATCGGGAAAGCCTCGTTTGCGTTTGGCCGAATTGGCGGGAAGATTGGCGTAAGCCGGGTGCAAGGGCCACATGTCGTTCGAATAAGGCAGGCCGAAGTACTCGTCGAAACCGTGCTGAAGCGGCAAGAACTTCGGGTGGTGTCCCAGGTGCCATTTTCCAAAAATGGCAGTGGCGTAGCCTTTCTGTTTACACAACTCGGCGAGCGTCATTTCTCTCGAGTGGATACCGATGTTCGACCGCGGTCCGAGAGCCCCGGAAATCCCCACGCGACGATGGTAGCAACCGGTCAACAAGGCGGCGCGCGACGCCGAGCAGACGGCCGAAGAAACCACGAAGTCGGTGAACTTCATTCCTTCGCGGGCCATCTGGTCGAGATTGGGCGTCGAGTAACCTTCGGCCCCGAACGGACCGATGTCGGCATACCCCATGTCGTCGATGAAAATCACCACCACGTTCGGGGAACGAGCTTCGACTCGAGTTGCAACACAAACGGCGGAAAGCAGCGCGAAGATCGGTACGATGGGACGCATGAGCACAAAACTCCCGGCACAAGCCGTGATCTGAAAAACGGGGGTCTGGAAAAACGGTGGGATATCAGCCCGAGCCTCGAATATGACGCAGGTGTGTCGCCGCGCGGGCCGGCGATCGTCGAGCGGATGCCCGTTCGACTCGGAATGACGGGCTCATTATATCACTGCCGGGCGCGGCGTGCGACAGGTTGTCCGTCGCGTGCGGCGCCCCGAGGCTATCGCACTTCGGGCCGCTTGGCTACACTTCGGATAAGGAAGGTTCGTGTGAACCGGGGTCCGGCTGTGCGGGGCGACAACGACAAGGAAGGTGGAGGGACGCGATGACGCCAAGCCACGAGCGTGCTCGACTGCGCGAACTGGTCGCGGAGAGTTGCCTGGCGGTCCCCGGCGCCCCGTTTCCCCTGGCGGCCCGCCTGGCGGCTCAAGCCGGTTACGCCGCCGTCTACCTTTCGGGAGCCGCCTTTTCCGCGGCCCAACTCGCGCTTCCCGACATCGGCCTGTTCACGCTCACTGAACTGGCCACCGAAACGAGCCGCATCGTGCGGGCGAGTCGTCTCCCTGTCATGGTCGACGCCGATACCGGATTCGGCGAACCGGTCAACGTCGAGCGGACCGTGGTGGAGCTGGAGTCGGCGGGAGCCGCCGCCATTCAGTTGGAAGACCAGGTGCTTCCCAAACGGTGTGGCCATCTTTCGGGCAAGAGCCTGGTCGACGTGGACGTCATGGTGGCCAAGCTTCGCGCGGCGGTGGCAGCGCGCAGCGACCCCAATCTACTGCTGCTGGCTCGAACCGACGCCCGCGCCGTGGAGGGACTCGAGGCGGCCTTGGCACGAGCATCCGCCTACCTCGAAGCCGGTGCCGACGGCCTGTTCATTGAGGCATTGGAAAGCCGAGAAGAATTCGAAACGGTGGCCAATACCTTCGATGTGCCGTTGGTGGCCAACATGACGGAGTTCGGCAAGAGCCCTTTGATGACGACCGAGGAACTGGCCGAGCTCGGCTATTCCATCGTGCTGTTTCCCGTCACGCTGCTGCGCGTGGCCATGCGGGCCATGGAGGCGGCTCTCGCCGTGATCGCCGAAGACGGCACGCAACGTCCGTTGCTCGATATCATGCAGACCCGGCAGGAACTGTACGACTTGCTCGGCTATTCGGACTACCAAGAACGTGACCGCAGGTTCTTTTCCGGAGAGACTCATCATGACGACTGAAGACACCATCTACCGACCGGGACTGGAAGGGATCATTGCCGGGGAAACGGCGATCAGCACGATTACCGGCGGGCTGCGTTATCGGGGCTACGCCATCGAGGACTTGGCCGAGCATGCCGGCTTCGAGGAAGTCGCGTACCTCATCTTGAACGGCGATCTGCCGACGTCGCAACAACTGGCGGCGTTCGAGTCCCGCTTGCGCGACGCCATGCAGCTCCCTCAGCATCTGGTAACCGCCCTGCAACAAATCCCGCGGGAGACACTCCCCATGGACGCCCTCCGAAGCGCCGCCAGTCTGCTCGGGCACTGGGAATCGGAAGCCGCGGATAACAGCCATGATGCCAACCTCCGCAAATCGGAGCGGCTGCTGGCTCAGTTGCCGGTGGCATTGGGTGTCTTCCACCGGCTACGGACCGGCAACCCGCCGCCTTCTCCCGACCCTCGGCGCTCCTTCGCCGGAAACGTCTTGAAAATGCTTACGGGCGACGCGCCGGACGAATTGGCCACCCGGGCCATGAATGTGACGCTGATCCTGTACGCCGAACACGAGTTCAATGCCTCGACCTTCACGGCGCGCGTCGTCGCTTCCACGCTGGCCGATCTCCATTCCGCGATCACCGCCGCGATCGGAGCACTCAAGGGACCGCTGCACGGAGGTGCCAACGAACGAGTGATGGATGTGCTCAGCGAAGTCGGCAGTCCCCAGCGGGCCCAGTCGTGGGTCCGCGAAGCGCTGGCCAACAAGGTGCGAATCATGGGATTCGGCCACCGGGTCTACAAGACGGGTGATCCTCGCGCCAAATACCTCAAGACCTTGTCTCGCGAACTGGCCGAGCGCACCGGTCAGACGAACTTGGAAGAAACGGCCGAAGTCATCGAATCGGTCGTGGTGAGCGAAAAAGGTCTGCCTCCCAACCTCGACTGGCCCAGCGCTCGAGTCTACCACTACCTGGGACTCCCCATCGACCTGTACACGCCGTTGTTCGTACTCAGCCGCGTCGTCGGCTGGAGTGCGCACGTGATCGAACAACACGATCACAACCGGCTGATTCGGCCTCGAGCCAACTACACCGGTCCCGATCTGAGGCCCTATGTTCCGATCGACCAGCGATGATGCCGATGGTCGAATCTCCAGAAGACACTCCGGATCGATGAGCCTGCTCCTGCTGACCGAAGACGATGTTCGCCGGCGGATCACGATGACCACGGCCATTGCCGTGCTGGAAGAGGCGTTTCGCGAGTGGGGAGAGGGGCGAGCCGACAATGCCCCGCGTCAGCGTGTGCGTTCGCCGGGCATCGTGCTGCACCAAATGGCGGCTGCCTGCGAGTATCGCGGCGTCGTCGGTTGGAAAACGTACACCACTACGCGCAGCGGCGCGCGGTTCCACGTGGCTCTCTACGACGCTCAGTCGGGACAGCCGACCGCTCTGATCGAAGCCGACACCCTGGGACGGATTCGCACCGGTGCCGCCACCGGGTTGGCTGCCAGGATTCTGGCGCCGCGCGATGCCGACACGATGGCCTGCATCGGGTGCGGCCGCCAAGCGACGACTCAGATCGAAGCGGTGGCCGCCGTTCGGGCCTTGCGGGAAGTCACCGTCTACTGCCGCGATCGGCAGCGGCGGCAGTCCTTTGCCGAAGCCATGCAACGCCGTCTCGAGATCCCTGTCCGGCCGTGCGACTCGGCTTCCCAAGCCGCCGAAGATCAACCGATTATCGTGACCGTGACCACCAGCCAAACACCGGTTCTCGACGATGCCGCCATCGGCGACGGAACGCTGGTCTGTGCCGTGGGATCGAATTGGCCTCACAAACAGGAGATCCCGGCAGAGACCGTACTCCGCTCGCAGCCGGTCGTCTGTGACGACGTCGCCGCCTGCCGGATCGAAGCGGGCGAGCTGATTGCGGCCGCTCAGCAGGGCTGGTCCTGGTCCCGTGCCGTTTCGCTGAAGGACCTGGTCAGCGGCAAAGTCGCTCCAGGCCAATTGCAGCAAACCGAAACGGCTCCGCGACTCTTCAAGTCGGTCGGCCTGGCGATCGAAGATGTGGCCTTGGCTGCCGAGATCATTCACCCTAGATGACACACCTATGTCATCCATGTCCGATCACCGCCGGATTCGTCGCTGGTCGCTCAGGAGTTTCCTGACGGTCATCGTACTGGTCGGTATCGGCCTGGCGTACTGGTGGCAAAGACCTCAGCACGTGGTCACCGTGACCACCTCGCCATTCGAGCGCAATCCTCCGCCGGCTCACCTGGAGCGATGGCCGGCCGGCCTGGACAACCCGTTCCGCATCGGAACCGACGATCCGTTCGGCTCGAGTCGCAGCGGCTACTACCGCCACGATGAGTACACGCTGCGACGGAAAGGGATGGGGAGTCTCGTCCGTCACGGCCGGGCTCGGAGTTTCAATCGCGACGGGCAGCAGATCTTTCTGGAAACGTGGCGAGCGGGAAGACTGCACGGCCCCTATCGCATGTGGAGCCGGAACGGACAACTGCTGGTGCAGGGACGATTCGACAACGGGCGCAGGCACGGCGCGTGGCAGTTCTGGTCGCCGGCAGGCCGGCTACTGCGGCGGGAGTTCTATCGGAAGGGAACTCCCGTGGACACTTGGATCGAATACACGGCGGACTCACCGGTGGGAAAGCCTCGTACCGCATCGCGCTATGTCAAAGGACGACTGCGGGAAGTGAGCTACTACCGCTACGTGGCCGACCGGACACTCGCCACGACACTCGGCTTTGACGGTGGCTGGATCACGACGTTGGACGGAAAACCGCTGACGGCGTTTACCGACCGTGTTCGCCGTGAGGCCCCCGACTGGGCGAAGTCGATTCTCACCGCGGAAAACCCCGGTGGGTCTCTCACGTTTCACGACCTCACCCTCCCGCAGGTGCTGGACTCGTTGGAGACGGCGTACGGCTCAGACGGCTTCCTCCGAATCGAACGGTCGGTGATCCTGACAGACAACCCGGATCTGTACCTCACCTACTCGGACGACTTGCGCGGTTGGCCGCTGGGAGTGTCGCTGGCCATTCTGCTCAGTCGCTGCCGACTGGCGTTGGACTACCGCTACGGGCAATTCGTCGTCACGTCTCGCTCGGACGCGGAGAACTGGCGAGATCGGTCCGGTGTTTGGGAGCTGGTGCTGCCGTCCGGTTCCCGCTGGGAGCGATTCCTCGAGCAGAAGACGGGAGTCGAGCCGGCGTCGCTCAGGGAATTCGCACAGTGGGCTCATCTTCGAGGATGCCGGATGGTGGTCGATGAGGGTCTGTTGGCTCCGATCGTGGGAGAGGCCGGTCTCAGCCACATCCATTCTGTCCAGATGCCGATGCGATTCTGGCTATGGCGGCTGGTAGGCCGTCAACGAGCCACGTGCTCGTTCGTCGACGACGTGCTGTTCGTTCGGCCGCTCGATTCTCCGCAACGGTGGACCGATGGCGGCATGTAGAGCGGTTGGCCGTTCGGGTTGGTCTGAATCTTGCCAGGAGGGGCGCTCAGCGGTAGTCGCGGAGGTGGTACCGGCGAACACGCTGATTTATAATGCACTTGCATGTTCAAAATGACAGGTCATGAGGACCGGACTTGGGCGGGTTCAGCCATGCATCACCAGACGGTCTATTCTGTGGGCTACGGGAACCTTGAACTCCCGAAACTCGTCGACCTGCTAAAGCAGCATGAGATCGAGTACTTGATCGACGTACGTTCCTCGCCCTACTCGCGATTCAATCCCAACTACTCGCGTGCGCCACTCGAAGCGTCATTGCGCCGTGATGCCATCCGGTATGTGTTCATGGGAGATCTGCTCGGTGGACTACCGGATGACGCCGACTGCTATATGGACGGAAAGGTCGACTACGACCTGGTCGAGCAGCGGCCCCAATTCCAGCGGGGGATCGCGCGTCTGTGCAAGGCTTCTAGTCTCGGTCACCGCGTCTGTCTGTTCTGCAGTGAGGCCGCCCCCAGCCGATGCCATCGAAGCAAGCTGATCGGACAAGTGCTTGTGGCGCGAGACGTGCCCGTCGAGCACATTCTGCACGATGGGACTCTAATGAATCAGCAAGCTGTGATCCACCAACTGACGGGAGGCCAGAAGCGTCTGTTCGGCGATGGATTTACATCACGAAAAAGATACGGCCAGGTACAAGCCGATTCGCGGCAAGGAGGCTTGCATGAGTGATCTCTTGCTGGTAGCCACGATCGGAGTCTACGGATTCACCGAGGAGAGCTTCTTCGGCAGGTTGACTGAGGCGGGCGCAGATTTGCTATGCGATGTGCGCCGGCGCCGAGGCCTGCGCGGAGCGACGTACGCATTCGCCAACAGCACACGATTGCAGCAGGGCCTGCGCGATCGGGGAATTCGCTATCTCCATCTGAAACATCTTGCGCCCAGCGAACGAACACGGGACCTGCAGAAACAGATCGACAAGCAACAAGCGGTGGTCAAGCGTGAGAGATCCACGCTGAGTTCGGCGTTCGTCCAGGCGTACACTCGCGAGTGCCTCGATTCGCTTGACATCGATGATCTTGTCTCGCAATTCGGTCGGGATTCGCGAGTTGTGGTGTTCCTGTGTGTAGAACGGCAACCGGCCGCCTGCCATCGCTCGCTTCTGGCCCGTCGTATCGCCGAACACTTGAACGTGGACTTGAAGCACATTACTCCATGAATGTCTTGATCGTTGCCCGAACGCGGATGCGGGAAGGCATGCGATGCATCGGAGGCATCACCAGGAAATGCCAGTCTCTACGACTGATGACGGCGGATGGAAGCTACCAGTCAAGCAGTTGTCCATTCCACGTCGGCGACGTGTGGGAACTGCAGTACCGGGTCATGGACACCGTTCGTCCACCACACGTGGAAAATGTATGCGTCGACATGGACAATGTCCGCCGCCTCAGAAGACACTCGCACTTGCAGCGGTTACTACGGAACTATGCCACTCCCTGTTGTGGCAGTATCGACCGCCTCTTTCGCGGCTTGCTTCAGTTTACCACGAACGGCAGCGGGTATATCTCGCATAGAACTGGTGTTCCCGACGGAAGCACGGCGTTTTGGATTCCCGATCGTGACCTCGAACGAACCGATGACGGCAAGCATTACATGTACAACCGAGGAAAACGGCTGGTGTACGTCGGTGAACCCGAGCCGGTCCCGGTACTCCCGGCAGGAACAGTGGTGCGGGTCTCCCTCGCCACGTGGTGGAAACCGCCCGACAGCGACCTGAAGGAGGAACGCTGCTATCTCCAGCTATCGGGATGGTACACATGACGAACAAAGCGAGTCTCCACTGCTCGGCGACCATTCCGATTCCATCGATTCGGCTCCCCTGCCGACTCCGGCAAAGAGAGGCCGCTCTGCACTGCGATACTTTCTTCATCGGAAGCGATGTCGCTGTCGACATACGTCTTCCCTGCGAAATTCCTCAATAGTAGATCATACTCAATAACGCGCGCGCTCGGCTCATTCCAACGTAATGCAACGCTCGCAGCGGTTC
>JALSIV010000366.1 GCA_026989685.1 Pirellulaceae bacterium
GGTAGTTCGCCGTTGGTTCGATGGCAGATTCCGATGAAAGATCCGATGACAGAAATGCCACACTCTCCCGCAAGCGACACGTTTTCAGTGGGAACACATGTGAACGATGAGAGCATTGATCGGACACTGTTCGCCATTGCCCGTAGGACATTCCTTGCTTGGGAAAGACTTCGTGTCGTCTACGTTGCCATACTCGCCGTGATCACGATTCTATTGATTGCTCCAGGCGGTTTCCTCAATGGGCGAGTGCTGCTCTTAACGGTAGAGGGCGCTGTTATCGCAAATGCCGCGTACTTTGCAGGGCCGACGATTGAAACCTATATCAAGTGGCTGGGCTATGATCGAACATGGCCTCGTTGGGTGATGTTTGGTGCGGGCACTCTGCTTTCGATCGTCCTGGTCGTCGGCGTTCTTGCAACCGAGCTATTGCCAGACCAAGAGTGACCGGTGTGGCTCCAGCCGGACCTCGCTTTCCTTCTCAACGCAAAACCACGCTGCGCGACGTTGCCGTCGCGTTCGGGGACTCGGCGTTCGAACCATTAGCTGGACCGCGCCGATCGTCCCATTGGGTAAATCATGGATATGGCCAAATCAGGACTTGCGGTGAGGCTATCTTGCCTATTTTCTGACCTGGCGCTGTCCAGTTAGAATCCGAATCTCGGAGTGTTCTCGTTTGCCAGTCCGCAAGGCTTGAACCGTCCGGCTCATCTTGGCTACAATCGACCCCTTCGACGCCCGGTTTCGTTGAAATCAATGTAATCGCTGCGGCCGGGTGATCACAAACGTTCGTGAGGTGATACATGTCCGAATCCCCATCCACAATGTGGCTATCAGGGATTGGCGACACCGTCTCCGGATATCGCCGGATGATCGATGCGATCGTCGGGCAGCTCAGTGACGAGGAATTGGTTGCCCGTCCCGCTCCGAATATCAACTCCGTTGCGATTATCTTGCGGCACCTCGGAGGCAATCTGCGCAGCCGCTGGACGGACTTCTTGACCACGGATGGTGAAAAGCCCGATCGAAAACGCGATACGGAGTTCATGGACTGAGAAGGGGACCGCCAGTCTCTGATGGAGCATTTCGAGCGGGGCTGGGCGGCGTTGGAACTTGCACTGGAAATAGTTGGTCCTGAAAACGCATCCGCGACGATCTACATTTGAGGCGAGCCTCATTCCGTTGCGGCCGCACTGATGCGTTCCGTCACACACCTGGCGTACCACGTCGGACAAATGGCGATCATCGCTCGAATGGTCCACCAGGGTGAATGGCAATGGCTGACAATTGCTCCCGGCGCTTCCGAACAGCACAATAAAACGACCTGGGGCTCGGCTGCCAGTCGTCGCATCGCCTCCGAACGCGAAGACTCGCAGTAGCCAGCGGTTGCCAAGGAGCGGCAGCGGTCGTCGCGCTTCCAATCTTCCAACGGGGAATTTCTCCGCCGCTCGCGGAAAGTATCGCGAGGTGCGAAACCGCCAACCCCGCCTCCTCCCCAGCCCTCGTGCTCAGCGCAGCGGTGCTCGTGATCGTAATCGACGGCGACATGGTCATCGG
>JALSIV010000367.1 GCA_026989685.1 Pirellulaceae bacterium
CTGACGCGCCTCGCCGTCGCACCACGCTTGACCACGCCCATCGAGTCGGCCAAAGCCCTTTTGGCCTGTCTCACGCTGCGCTGATCCCACCACGGCTTCGGCGGTTATTTACCTGAAAAAAGTGGAACGTCCTTATGTGCCAACAGTTTACGCGATCGTGCCGCTCCTCGTAAAGATGTTAAAAGCCCTGCCCCTCACCCCTCACCCCTCACCCCTCACACCTCACACCTCACACCTCACCCTTCACTCTTCACCCCTCCCCAAACAGCGTCCCTTGCGAGTCGAGGGGCGGGTCGATTTGCAGATGCCGGTAGGCCAGTGCCGTGGCCGTGCGGCCTCGAGGTGTGCGTACCACCAGCTCCGAACGCAACAGGAACGGCTCCACTTCATCCGTCAGCGTATCGACCGAGGCGTTCATGGTGTGGGCGATCGCTTCGATTCCGGCCGGCCCGCCTTGGAACACGCGGATCAGCGTGCGCAGGTAGTTGCGGTCCTGCTCATCGAGTCCCCGCTCATCGATCCCCGCCATCTCCAGACCTTGCTGGGCAATCGAAGTGTCGATCCGGCCGTTGTGGCGGCTGGTGGCGAAGTCTCTGAGCCAGCGCAGCCGATTGTTGGCGACTCGAGGCGTCCCGCGACTGCGGGACGCGATCAGTTGCGCCGATGCGTCGTCGATGGCCACATCGAGTTTCCGAGCACTGCGGAGGACGATGCGAGTCAATTCGTCCTGGTCGTAGAATCGCAGGTGTTCCCGCACCTGGAACCGGTCGCGCAGCGGGCCCGACAACATGCCCGCTCGAGTCGTCGCACCCACCAGGGTGAACGGCTTGAGCATCAGATTGTGCGTGCGGGCACTGACTCCCTCACCGAGAATGATGTCGATGCGAAAGTCCTCCATCGCCGTATAGAGGTACTCTTCCACGGCTTTCGGCATGCGGTGGATTTCGTCGATGAACAGCACCGACCGTTCTTCGGCGTTGGTGAGATAGGGAATCAGGTCCTTGGGTGCCTTGAGCACCGCACCGCTGGTGATCTGCAGGGCTGAGTCCATTTCCCGCGGCAAACAGAGCGCCAAGGTCGTCTTGCCGAGTCCCGGCGGCCCGTCGAACAGCACGTGTCCCAGAGCTTCGCCCCGCTTCCTGGCCGCATCGATCACGATCTGCAGACGTTCCAGCACATCCCGCTGACCGATGACATCGGTCAAGCGCTGCGGACGTAGATTCGAATCGAATTCGCTGTCCTTTTCACCCAACAGCGAATTCTTCAAAACGGCTTCTCGAGACATGCTCCAACACCTCCCTGATCCCGACACTGCCAAACCGGCTCATGGACGCATCCCGCCGATCCGGCCACGCGTCGGCGCGGCGATCTGTCACACCGAACGACTCATACTATACACGGTGTGCAGCAAGTCGTTGACGTCTTTGAATTTCTTCTTCAGTGCCAAGGCCGAGTCGATCTTCTCGCGGGCGTCCGTCTCCGAGTGACCGAGTTGCAGCAGCGTCTCGTACGAGTCTCGGATCACGTCCGATTCCGTCCCCGACGCATCG
>JALSIV010000368.1 GCA_026989685.1 Pirellulaceae bacterium
CCGTGTCTTTCCGGCACCCACAGAGAGAAGCCGCCCTCCCCCTGCCCGCCCGGTGTCGGATGAAGGTTGGGAGCCGTCTGCGGACCCCACCGGCTTGCGACTCTCCTGCGGCCGGAGGCAGGTGCCGGGTTGTTGGGCGGAATGGGCCGGCCGATTAAGATAAACTCCAGGGCCACTCGAGCACGAAGGTGGAATCGGACTGATGGACGCGGGAACCATATTAGTACAGCGAGGGATGCTGACACCCGACCAGCTTGAACAACTCAACGGGCAAGCTCATAGCGCTCCCGCGCTGATCGATGAGGCCGCACGCCTGGGGATGGTTCAGGTTCCCGAGGCGCTGCAAGTGCTGGCGGAGGAGACGGGGCTGGAGTATGTCGACCTGCGCGACGTGGAGCCCGATCTGTCTCTGCTGCAGGGATTTCCTGTCAAGTTGATTCACCGGCAGAACATCTTCCCGCTCCGTCGTGAACATGGGCAATTGGTGGTAGCAACCAGCGATCCGTTCGATCTCTATCCGATCGATGAAGTCAGCGCGGCGACGGGCGAATCGGTCGTGCCCGTGTTGGCGGCGCGGAGTGAGATCCATCGTCTGGCGAAGGAACACCTGGGCGTCGGCAGCGAGACGGTCGAAGGTCTGTTGCAGTTGCGGAGCGACGATGACGGCCTCGAACTGCTGGATGAAATCGAGACCGACGGTTCCGAGCTTTCGGAAATGGCTCAAGAAGCCTCCGTCGTGCGATTGGTCAATGAGCTGTTGCTCGAGGCGATCCATTCGCGAGCCAGTGACGTGCACATCGAAAGCCAGGGAACCGGTCTGGTAGTGCGCTACCGGATCGACGGGCTGTTGCATCCTCAGCCGGTCCCACCGGAGATCAACCACTTTCAGGCCGCCATCATCAGCCGGCTGAAGATCATGGCCCGTTTGAACATCGCCGAAAAACGGTTGCCGCAGGACGGGCGTATCAAACTGAAAGTCCACGGCCGCGAAATCGACGTCCGGGTGTCCGTGATTCCCATGATCCACGGCGAAGGATTGGTCATGCGAATCCTGGACAAGGGCGCCATGGTGCTCGATTTGAAGAAGCTGGGAATGGAGGAGGACACCTACCAGGCTTTCAGCGAGTTGATTCGTTTGCCGCACGGGATCCTGCTGGTCACGGGGCCGACGGGTTCCGGCAAGACGACCACGCTCTATAGCGCTCTGCTGGAGATCAATCAGCCCGATATCAAGATCATCACTACGGAAGACCCGGTCGAATACCAGTTGGAAGGAATCAACCAGATCCAGGTCCACCCCAAGATCGGATTGACGTTCGCCGCTTCGCTCCGCAGTATCTTGCGTCACGATCCGGACGTTGTGCTGGTGGGCGAGATCCGCGATCTGGAAACGGCGGAAAATGCGATCCAGGCCTCCTTGACGGGACACCTTGTCTTCAGCACGCTGCACACCAACGATGCGGCGGGGGCCTACACGCGGATGGTGGACATGGGAGTCGAGCCGTTTCTAGTGGCCAGTACGGTGGAGGCCGTGATGGCGCAGCGACTGGTTCGGAAACTCTGCCCGCATTGCAAGCAGCCTTATCGTCCCACACGCGACGACTTGCCGCCCGACTTTCCCTGGGAAGAATTGACCGAGCCCCTCTATCGGCCCGCCGGCTGCCGGGAATGCCGCCACAGCGGATACTCGGGGAGGTTGGGGTTGTATGAGCTATTGATCACCACGGAACGAGTACGCGAATTGGCCCACGATCGCGGCAGCACCTGGGAGATCAAGAAGGCCGGCATGGAGGAAGGGATGCGGACCTTGCGAGAGGACGGCTGGTGCAAAGTGCTGCGAGGAGTTACATCGGTCGATGAAGTCCTGCGGATCACCAAGGGGGATCGCATGATCTCTCGCAAGAGTTTTCAGCGAGCGTCGGCATGAGCCGCCGGTGTGCGGGCCCGACTTCCCGGTCGCCCGCCGATCGGACCACGATCCGATCCGGGCGCACTGGAGAATCGTCGTGGAACTGTAAGTCCAAGACCCGAGCCCAGAGAATCCCAACCGAAGACTTCAGGCTTCAGACTACAGGCTTCAGGCTTCAGACTTCAGACTACAGACTTCAGACTACAGGCTTCAGGCTTCAGACTACAGACTACAGACTACCTGTTGCGTTGCGGTGATGAGAGATTGTCATGCCGAGTTTCGTTTATACGGCCTACACTGACGAAGGAGAGAAAAGGACCGGTTCGGTAACCGCCGTCAATGAGCGCGATGCGGTGAACGTCTTGACGGGCAAAGGGCTGTTTCCGATCGACGTTGCGGAGGAAAAGGCCCGGGTGGCGTTCGGGGGGCGGCGGGTCAAGGGCCAGACGATGGCCGTGTTGTACGGCCAACTGGCGGGGCTATTGCGGAGCGGCGTTCCCCTGCTGCGTTCGATCGCCGTGCTGCGGGACCAGGCGGCCAACGACACATTGAAGCGCGTGTTGGCCGACGTCTACCAGCATGTCGAGGATGGAGCCTCGCTGGCCGAGGCGATGGCCCGGTTCCCCAACGCCTTCAGCGAAATGGCGGTGAACATGGTGCGAGCCGGCGGGGAGGGCGGGTTTCTGGAAGAGGCACTCGAACGCGTCGCCACGTTTACCGAACAACAGGAGGATCTCAAGGCCCAGACCGTGGGCGCTCTGGCTTATCCGGTCTTTCTGGGAACGGTCGGGTCGTTGATCATTGCGGCATTGATCGTCTTTTTCGTTCCCAAATTCGGCGAGCTTTTCGAGGATCTGCGGGCTCGAGGCGAACTGCCGATGATGACCGAAGCGCTGCTCGGCTTCAGCAACTTCGTCAAGTCGAACGGCTGGTGGATGGCTCCGTTGCTGATCGGCGGCGGAATCTGGGCCTGGAATTGGGCCAAGACTCCCCGAGGACGGACGGCCGTCGATTACTGGAAAATCCGGATGCCGCTGTTGGGGATCGTGTTCAAAAACCTGGCCGTGGCCCGTTTCTGCCGAGTGTTGGGAACGCTGCTGCGTAACGGCGTCCCCATTCTCCGCTCACTCGAGATCAGCCGCGATGCATCGGGAAACCGCATCCTGGCAACGGCCATCGAGCGTGCGTCGGAGAACATCTCTTCGGGAGAGTCTCTGGCCACACCGTTGAAGGCCAGCGGTCATTTCCCACAAACGGTGGTCGAGATGATCAGTGTGGCCGAGGAATCGAACACGCTCGATCGAGTGCTGGTGGAGATCGCCGATCATCTCGAGCGTCGAACCGGACGCAGGTTGGAGTTGGCGGTTCGATTGCTGGAACCCGTTTTGCTGCTCATCCTGGCCGGCTGCGTGCTGGTGGTAGTGATCGCTCTGTTGATCCCGGTGATCAAGATGAGCAGTACCATTTGATTCAGATTCGTAAACCACAAAGGAGAGGTGAGATGTCGATGAGATACCGTCGAAGACGATGGCGAAAGCAGCGTCCGCAGAGGCGGCGCGGCTTTACGTTGATGGAAGTGTTGTTGGTGCTGGCTATTCTGGTGATTTTGGGGTCGATCGTGGTCGCCAACTTCGGTGATGTGTTCGGGAAAGCCAAGATCAAGGCGGCCAAGGCTCAGATCCGGGAACTGGAGTCGATCGTCGATCTGTACGTACTCGACATCGGACAGGCTCCTCCCACCGACCCGGGGCTGCAGTCGCTGCGCACCGCGCCGCCCGGACTGCCCGACCCGAGCAAGTGGGGGCCGGAACCGTATACCAAGAAGGAGATCCCCAAGGATCCGTGGGGCAACGATTACATCTACGAGAATCAGGGCGGCACCAACTACCGCATCATTTCCGCGGGTCCCGATGGTCGACCAGGCACAGCCGATGACATCACCAACGACTGAGCTCGTGCACTCTCGTCGCTGCGGCGTGACATTGCTCGAGCTGATGCTTGTGCTCGCCCTGCTGGTCGTCATCGGCTCCCTGGCTTTCCCCTCGATCCAGGGCGCACTCGATCGCCAGACGCTGCGCAAGGCGGGCGAGCAAATCCGCGCCGATCTGGCGAAGGCTCGCAATATGGCGATGCGCAGCGGGCGGATCATGGTCTGGGAATACCAGAACGAAGGCTCCCAGTATCAGATTCGTCCCTGGGCCCAAGGGTCGGACCTCATCGAGGGGGATCTGCAGACGCTGGCCGCCAGCGGTTCAACCACCGCCTCGGCCGCTCCCGTAGTCCAGCCCGCAGGTCCAATCGCATCCGCGACCACGAACTACGTGAAATCGAAATCGCTGCCCGACGGCGCGGTCTTCGTCGGAGCCAACGTACTGCAGGATCTACGCCTCCAGTCGATCGATCCCAGTTCGCAAGCGGCGCCGGCCAACGTGCCGCCTCCCATCGTGTTCTATCCCGATGGGACTTGCAGCGATACTCAGATCATCATTCGCAACCGACACAATCATGTCGTCATTGTGCAGCTTCGTGGACTGACCGGTTCGTCCCGTCTGGTCGACCGCCTACCCGACGGTTCGCTTCCGTCGCTGGAGACTTCGACAGGAGGCGGCGCGCCATGAGACCACGCAACTTGTCGCCGCGGGCGCCTCGCTCCGGCTTGTCGCTGCTGGAAGTGATTTTGGCGTTGGCCATCCTGGGCGGATCGCTGGCCATCTTGGGAAACGCCCTGCAGACCGGGGCGCGCGCAGCGCGAAAATCGCGAGGTCGCCTGGCCGCGCAGCTCCAGTGCCGCAGTATCCTCGAGGAGATTGTGGCCGGCATTCGACTTCCCGAGCCGATGGCGGCCACACCTGTGGAATGGCCCGATGCGGAATACGACTGGCTGTACACCATCGAAGCCGAGCCGACCGATCGGGACGGACTGCTGGTGGTACGAGTCACCGTCTTTGAAAACAAGCCGCCCGAGCAGGGCCCTATTCGAGTCAGCTTGGTGCGCTGGGTGGTCGATCCTCAATTCGCCGCCGAGGCGGCCAATTCGAGCGCCGGCACTGCGACGGGCGACACGGCGCAGAGCGGTACCTTGGGGGCGGGCTCGATTGGGAGTCGCAGTAGCGGAAGTGGAGGTGGACCATGAACGGCCGTTGCCACCTGCGGGCTTCCCGACCGCCTCGAGCCTTCACGCTGCTCGAACTGATACTGGCGTTGGCACTGATGGCCATCATCACCGGCCTGATGGTGCAAGCGGTGGCCATTCATGTGCGTGCCTTGGACGCTCGCCGCAACTACGCCGAGGAAAGCCAGTTGGCTCACGCGATCCTCTCCCGCATCGCCCACGATCTGCAGAACATTCCGACGCTTCATCCGATGGACGTGTCGAGCATCGAAGCGATGATGGCCGATACCGATCCGTCGTCCGCCTTGGGAGAATCGGCTGGAGAGAGCGGCGCGCTGGCGGAGGAAATGCCCGACGTGGAAGAGTTGCTGGATGAATCGGAGACGAATCCCAACACCCAGGGCATCAGCGAATCGGAGACGATTCCGGATGAGCCCGGTTTGTACGGCAACCAATTCGAGCTTCAGGTTGACGTAGCTCGAGTGCCTCGAATCGATGAGTATCAGGTCGTTGCTCCGTCCTCTCCCGGGGCCTTGCGCGATATCCCCAGTGAAATCAAAACCGTGGCCTACTTCGTGCGTTCCCAAGGTCTCGGTGGGATTGCGCCGGGTTTCAATGGGGCGAACGCGACGACCACGCCGAACAGCGGTCTGATCCGCCGTTCGCTGTCTCGCGCCGTGACGCAGTGGGCCTCCCAGTCGGCGTCCGTGTCGGCGCTGCAGGAATTCGAAACGGTGTGGGCGCCCGAGGTGCTGGCGATCGAGTTTCACTACTTCGACGGCACCGATTGGGTCTACGAGTGGGACTCCTCGGAACAATCGCTTCCACGTGCCGTCGAGATCATTCTGACGATGCGTCCTGCCGCACGTCTTGCTGGACCGGTTTTATCGACGAATCCCACCGTCGACC
Source organism: Pirellulaceae bacterium (assembly GCA_026989685.1). Classification (GTDB taxonomy): domain Bacteria; phylum Planctomycetota; class Planctomycetia; order Pirellulales; family Pirellulaceae; genus S141-3. Next base: position 5,931 of record JALSIV010000368.1, read on the forward strand.
AAACGGAATCGACGTCGGTGCGGATTTATCGGCGTGTCGTGTGGCTGCCTCAGGTTCATCAGCCGGTTCCCGACGGGGAAGAGGACGGCACGGAGATGGAGGCCCTGGGACTATGACCGGCACCACCGTTCGCTGCGCTCGTCGCCCTGTCCAATCGAGGGCGGCCGGTTCTTCCGGGTACCCCCGCAGGCTGCGTCGCCGCGCCTTCTTGCTGATAGTGGTTCTCGTCGTGGTTTCACTGCTGACTCTGAGCACCCTGACATTCACCGAGATGATGATTGCGCGGCGCGAGTCGGTCGACTTGATCGAGCGGCGCGACCAAGCGATGGCTCTGGCCGAGTCCGGCGTGGCGGTTGTGAATTGGTTTCTGCTCCAGGACGAAGCGATGCGGAACGAGTCCGGGGGCGTTTACAACAACCCGGACCTGTTTCAAGCTCAGCCGGTCTTGCTGGGCCAGTCGCCGACGCATGGAGGCAATTTTACGATTGTGGCTCCCGCATTCGATGAATCGGGTCAGTTCGCAGGGCAGCGTTACGGGCTTCAGGACGAATCGGCTCGACTGAATCTCAATGCCGTACTGTTGGCCGATTCGGTGGTCGAAAACGGCGCCCGGACGTTGTTGATGGGGCTGCCGGGAATGACGGAAGAGGTGGCCGACGCTATCTTGGATTGGATCGATCCCGACGATGAACCGCGCGAATTCGGTGCCGAGTCGGACTACTATGAACAACTCACGCCGCCTTATGCAGCCAAAAACGGCCCGTTGGCCACGATCGGCGAACTACTGTTGGTGAGGGGGGTCACGCCGCAACTGCTGTACGGACTCGATACCAATCGCAACGGGATGGTCGACTCCCACGAGTTGGCACAACCTACGGGAATCGCCAGTACCGATCCTTCCGCCAGCGGAGCAAGCACCGGCGTGGACGGCGATCCCAACAGCGCCATCGGCTGGGCTGCCTATCTGACGCTTTACAGCCAGGAGGCAAACCAGAATCGGGAAGGCTTCGGTCGCATTTACCTGAATCAGGAGGACATGGAGCAGTTGCACCAGGAACTGAGCGAGGTGCTGCCGGCCGATTGGGTCACCTTCATCGTGGCCTATCGGCAAAACGGACCCTATACGGGCAACGAACCAGGGGAGCTGAACGTGAGTGCCGAACTCGATCTGAGTCGGCCGGGGGAGACTCCATTGACGCAAGTGCTCGAGTTGATCGGCGCGAAGGTGCAAATCGAAATCGATGGCAACGAGCAAGTAATCGCCTCGCCGTTCGTCGAAGACCCGGCAGCCATGGCGCTCTACCTGCCCACATTGATGGACAATGTGACGGTGAATCCCTCGGTGACCATTCCGGGGAGAATCAACATCAACCAGGCGCCGCGAACGATCTTGTTGGGCATTCCCGGTATGACCGAGGAGATCGTGGATCAGATCATCCAGGAACGGATCGCCGACCCGGCGGAAGCCGGTGAAGATCCCAACCGCCGGCATGAAACGTGGATCCTCGTCGAGGGAATCGTGACGCTGGAAGAGATGAAACTGCTGGCGCCGCTGATCTGCGCGGGAGGATCCGTTTTCCGTGCACAGATCGTGGGCTATTTCGAAGATGGATCGGCGGCGGCTCGAGTCGAGGTCGTTTTCGATACGATGAACTCGCAGCCCATGTTATGCTGGAAGGATCTGACGCACCTGGGGCGAGGCTACCCGCTGGATGTCCTCGGAGTGCAGTGGTCGGCCGCGGCGCCGGCACCTTGACGGCGGGCTTCGCCCGCAAGACTGGAGGCTGGAGGCGGAAGACCGGAGGCGGCAGGGGCGGTGGCGACAACCGAATGACAGTGCCCGATGCGCACGGCGCGCAGATGTTGCGATGCGAGACTCTGACCGGGAATAGGAGCAATGAAGATGGCTCGAGTATTGGCAATCGAGTGGGACGAGCGCGAGGCGCGAGCTGTGGTGGGCAATCTCCGCGGCTCCGACCTGACCGTGGAACACGCCTTCGCCATCTCGCTCACCGGTGAGGCTTCTCCGGAGGAAATCGGACAGGCTCTGGCGGGCGAGCTGTCTTCTCGGGGCGTGAGCAAGCCGGAGACGATCGCCGTGTTGGGGCGCAACGCGGTGGAACTCCGTGTCCTGACGCTGCCGCCTGCCGATCCGGATGACTTGCCCGACATGGTGCGCTTTCAGGCGCAGCGAGAATTCGCCTCGCTGTCGAACGACTCGCCGCTCGACTTCGTCGAGTTGGGCAGGTCGGATTCGCAGGCCACGGTGTTGGCTGCGGCGACGAACCCGGTCGCCATGCAGCAGGTGGAGCGGATCTGTCAGGCGTGGGAAGGAGAAGTCGACCATGTCGTGTTGCGGCCCTTTGCGACGGCATCGCTCTGGCGGCACGCCCACCCCCAGTCCGATGCGGGAACCGTCTTGTTGGTTGACGTCGTCGATACGGATGCCGACCTGACCGTCTTGGTCGACGGGGAAGTCACGTTTCTGCGAACGGTACGTTTGCCGCAAGATGCCGACGCGTCGTCTCAGGCTCGAGCTCTGCTCGGAGAAATCCGCCGGACCATGGTGGCCGCTCGAAGCCAAACCGGCGGCCGGCGCGTCGATCAGATAGTCTGGATCGGGCCGGCCGCCGATGGGGAGGCCATTCTGGAACTGCTGACCGAATCGCTCGAGCAACCGGTTGCGGCGTTCGAACCGTTCCATACGGTCACCGCGGCCCGAAAGCTCAAGCAAGATCTGCCGGGACACCCCGGGCGTTTTGCGCCGCTGCTGGGGACGTTGCTCGACCAGGCCGACAACCAGTCGCACCGCATCGACTTTCTCCACCCTCGCCGCCGGCCGGCTCCTCCCGATCGCCGACGAAGACGAATCGGCTACGGCGCGGCTGCGGCTGCTGTCGCACTGCTGCTGGGCGGGCTCTTCTTCGGCAGGCTTTGGATGCTCGATGCGCAAATCTCCGAGTTGCAAGCACAAATCGACGAACAGCAGAAGATTGTCGAGAAGTCGAACGAACTCATTGCTCGAGTCGAGAAGTTGGACGCGTTCGCCCGCCAAGACGTCACTTGGCTGGACGAAATCGCCACCGCTTCCCAGCGCATCCCTCCGGCCGACGAGGCGATCCTGAAAAGTTTCACGGTGTCGATCTACGACGGCCCCGGCGGTCGAATGTTCATGAAGGGACAAGTCGATTCGGCCGAGACGATCCGCCGGCTCGAGGATTCACTGCGCTACGGAGGCAACCGAGTCAGTGGAAAACGAGGAGTCTACGATCCCAGCCAGACCGATTACCACTGGCTGTTCGACGTTGCGGTGACCGTACCGCCCGACAAGATCGCCGGCGGCCGCAGCCAAGGGAGGCCATGGGTGAAGGAGTCGGCCGAAAAGGAACAACGCCAAGGAGAACCGGGCCGGGCAGCAGAGGAGAATGGCCAACCACGGCCGGAAGAGCCCGAACACTCGAAGCCCATCAGCGCACAGGCAACGGGGGCAACGCCATGACACGACGAGAGAAAACACTGCTGTGGGCCGTCATCGGTTGCGTCGTGATCGCTGGGGCCAACCTGCTGTCCCAACGAGCCGCGAGGTCGTTGGAGCGACGCGAGGCGACCATTGAAGATCTGGAGAAGCAGTTGCGCCAGGCGCGCCATCTCATTCGCAAGGGGATGCAGGCGAGGACAACGTTGCAGACCTACGAAGTCAGAAGCCTCCCTTCGCAGTCCAACCTGGCCAACTCCCGCTATCGCGACTGGCTCCACCATTGGCTGCTCAAGGCCGATGTGACCGATCATCAGGTGTCGTTCCAGTCGGCACAACGGGTCCCGGACGTGTACGACAAATACATGTTCTCGGTGGTGTGCCAGGTGGAACTCGATCAGTGGGTGCAATTGTTGTACGAATTCTATCGAGTCGATCATCTGCACCGGATCAAGGCGATGTCGGTGACGCCCTTGAAGAACGGTCGCCTTTCCTTGGGGCTGTCGATCGAAGCACTCTCGCTGCCCGGCGCCAAGGCGAACAAGGAACTCCAAGAGGAGCCGTCCCAGCGATTGGCTTTCGGGGATATCAGCGAGTACTTGTCACGCATTCTCGGCCGCAATCCCTACAGCCCGGCGAATCAGCCGCCCCGATTCGCCAGTGACGAAACGCAGGAAGCGTACGTTGGGAGGCCGGCCAGTCTGCAGATATCGGCCAAAGACCCCGAAGGCCAAACCGTGCACTATCGCCTCGTGGGAGAACTTCCGGGCAACTACCATCTGGACGAAGTGAGTGGTGAACTGAGATGGACGCCGCCGCAGAAGGGCGAATTCGAGGTTACGGTGGTTGCCGAGGACGAAGGGGTCCCGCCCAAGCGCGAGGAAACCAGGCTGAAAATCGTGGTGACCGATCCGCCTCCGGAAGAGCCTCGAGAGAGCGGCTTCGATGTCGCCCAATTCACCTTCGTTACGGCGATCGTGGCCGTCGATGGAAAACCGCAAGTGTGGTTGCACAATCGCCCCGAAGGACGGTTGCTGAAGCTGCACGAGGGTGACCAGTTCGAAGCGGGGTCGTTTCGAGGCAAGATCGTGCGGATCGAGAATGGAGCGGTGGAGATTCGTACGGGCGATCAGACAGTGCGGATGAGGCCGGGGCAGCATTTGCGCGAAGCCGAACCGGTTTCGCGAGAGAAAGTGGCGGCCAACCCTTCCGACTGACCGAGCGCGCACAACGATAGCGGACGGCCGCGTGCGCGCGCTTGGGAGCGCTATCGGCGAGTCCGTGACGCACCATCTGCGCGAAATGGCACAACTTCTGCGCGCCGGGATCGGGCGCCTCCCTTGGTCGGTCGGCTGCGTGGCGGCGCTGCCGTCTCAGCGTTCGAGTTTCGCCAAGCGGTTTCCTGCCAGCGCTTCGGCCCACGCATCGATCAGCGTGGGCAGGTGCGCGTTGGCG
>JALSIV010000369.1 GCA_026989685.1 Pirellulaceae bacterium
GGTTGATGTAGTAGACGGTGTGGCGGACGTCGACGTGGTGGCGTTCTTTTTCTCGGTCCGTCATCGGCTCCATGTGGAAACCGAGTGCTTCATCCCGCAACATCCACACGATGGGTCGCCAGGAGATGTCTCCCTTGCGCCGCCATCCGTGAGGCAGCTCCAGTTCGGTCTGGTGTTTTCGACGTCCCCGGCGAACGGTGATGTCCAACTTCCCCGTATCGCCGGCTCGATGGAGTACCCATTGCACGTCGGCAATCGACAAAATGGGTTGCCCTTCCATCTCGAGGATCTGATCGCCGGCTCGCCAGCCGGCTTTGGCGGCAGGCGTATGCGGAAGGACTCGCGCAATCGTGGCGCGCTGTTCCGGGTCCAAGGCAGCGCCCAGCACATCCAGCATCGGGTACATCCATAACTGGCGATCGTCGATCGGCTTGGCCGCTGCACGCCGGGAGAGGATTTCGCCGCCTTGTACCCAGTGGCAGTGATAACATTCTTTCTTGCCTTCGCTGGCAGGAGCTACTCGCCCTTTCATGATGGGAATGTCTTCGTAGCGACTCCAAGGAGAATCGTTGTGCTTCTTGGCGGACAGTTTTTCTCGCATCTGCGCGCGGTCCTCACGCCACATCTTGTGCAACACCAGCGCACCTGTCATGGCGGCTCGCAGCCCGGCGGCCGACACATGCTCGGCATCGTCCTTTCCGGCGCGGGTTCCATATCGTCCGTAGAGATCTCCGTCTGCGTTCATGAAAAAGCTGACCATCGTCAGGCTCGGATCGAACTGGAACAGCTCACGATCGAGTCCATAGCATTGAACCAGTCGGACGCACACAAACTGGTCAAGCAGATCTGCAAAGGCGCCGCTGCGACGAGCCAACTGCCCGTCCAAACCACGGACGTCCTTTCACGGAGGACAGCGGAGAAGCACGAACAGAGGTTTGCCGGTCCTCCTCGCTTCTTCTCTGGCTCCTTCCAGGTCCTCGTAATACCAGCGTCCCTTCAACTCGATGTCATCGAGTTCTCGCAGCAGCCGGACGTTGCCCTTGAGCTGCTGACCGTAAAGCAAGCCTCCAGAGGCAGTAAACATCAGCACCAGTAACATAGGTTTCATCTGGTCCACCCGACTACGGACTCTCATCGTTGGCTCCTCGCTTCCTCGCCCACTTGGTCATGCCGATAGTATGGCATTGTCGGGGCAGAGGATCAAGCATTCGGTCGATGTCGAAGAGGTCTCGAGCCTACGGGCAGACGACCTCGAACCAGATCGACTTTCCTTTGCGGGGATTGAGGTAGAGCACGATCGCGCCGTTTTCCCGCCGCACCAGCGATTCTTCCAGCGGGCTCGCTCGTTTGCCGGTCGGATCGAGAGCGTAGACCTGGCACGACTCGGAGGGCACCCGGACGGTCACGACGGCATCGATCGGTTGCACGATCACCGGCAACCTGCCGACGGCCGGCAACATCCACGTGGTGTAGGGTGACCAACTTTTGGGATTGATCGGCTGAGGCCAGAATCCCTGGTCGGTGTGTTCGACCCGTCCCACGGCTGTTACCAGCAGACGCCGAGACTGTCCGATCGGCGTACCGTCTAGGCTGGTCACCGACACCGTAGCGAATTCCGTGCGACACTTGCGGATTCGCACGGCGCCGAGCGATACGGGGCCGGCGTCTTTCAAGTAGCCGATCGCGGCCTGTGTGCTCGGCGTGTCGATACGCATCATCCCCTGCTTGTAATCGAGTGACAATTGCCCGGTGTCGCTCGTAAACCGCCGGTCGAGATGCTCCATTTCTTCATAGCCGGGCAATCCCAGCTTCTTTGCTGCGCGCACGAATCGAGCATATTGCCACTCTTTCCAAGGAGGTGTGTCGAAGCGAATGACAGGCGTTCGCTCTTGAGCGGGCAGATCGTGTGAAGGTGCCGCTGCGAGCACTGCGTCGGCGGTGCCTCGATAGATGCCATCGGGAAAGACGTTGCGGACTTTCGATAGGAACGTCAGGTAGCGAAACGTCGTATAGGGAGCGCTGCGTTCATCGGGTTGAAGGATGGTGCGGGCTCGTGGAGTGTGAGCGACGTGGATCTCGTTGCGAGCCGCCGCCACATCGTGGCGATGGAACATGGTCACGGCCGCCGGATAGAATCCCCAGCGAGCCGGATCGGACTGAGAATCGAAGAACTGCAGCATCTTTCCATCGGGTCGATAGACGAAGTAGAGCAGCCCGTCCCAATCCTGCAAGCATGCATACGCTGTGGTCAGCAGCGTTCCCTCGCACCGGTACTCATTGGGCCAGGGATAGTTGAATTCGGTCACCACATTCGGTTTTCCCGCAGCCGTGTTGCGAGCCAATACGGTCATCGGACCTCGCAGGGAAGGGAAGTCGCTTTTCACGCGTGCGATGTTCGCGAATTTCGGAAACGGCTTCGCTCGAACACTCGGATGAAACCAGTATTGGTTGCCGCAAGTGAAGTCGTTGCGTTGGGAGTTGATCCACGTGTCCGCGACAGTGAATACCTGATTGGTTCCCGAAATGGGAACCCGCACGCCGATCACCTCCTTGAAGTGCCGCTGCATCTGATCGTAGTAGTCCGCCTGGAGTTCACTGAGGAACAGCAACGTGTCCCGCATGCGGAACGGCCCCATGCGATATCGCGTCCGTTCCGGCATGAGCCCCTTGCTGAAGCGGGTCAGCTCGGCCTTGGGGAAGGAAATCGTCTCTGCTTCCAGATTCTCGTCGTCGCTCAACTCGCTCGATCCATCGACACTCTTCCACGCTTTCTGGAGCGATCGGTGTGTCGAATACTTCTGTTTCAGCCATCGATTCCAGCGTTTGCGGAGCAGTTCGCGGTAATAGGGCGTCGAGAGATTGCGGTTGGTTAGAAAGTAGAACACCGAGTTCTCGTTGGTCGTTTCGATCAGAGCGATCGCGGGGTCATCGACATAGCGCAGACCCGTATAGGCGTTCTCATGCGTGAGTAGTTTCGTAGCATAGTCCTTCTGCAATTCGATCATCCGTTCGACGAAGATGGATGCTCCTTTGGACGATCCATCCCAGTTGGGAGTGAACGCGTCGCCGTCGCGGACTCCGTCGGCCGTGCGGAACATGCGGTAGTCGAGCATGTCCAGGTAGACGTAAATCCCCCGTTTCTTCAACTCGGCGATGAAAAAGTCCAGCCGGTCCAGCGCGTCGGAGCTGAAGTGCTGACTGGTGCCGCGGGAATAGTCGATCAGTCCAGCGTACTTGCTGTCGAGCGAGTGCAGGCGAATCAGGTTGAAGCCATACTTGGCGAACCGTGCGGCCATGATGCGGGCCATGGGTTTGTCCGGAAGCGCACTCTTGCTCCCCAGGTTGATCCCGATGAAGCGGGCTCGACGACCATTCTCGAAGTAGAGGTGCCCATCGGAACGAGCTTGCACAAAACCGAATCGGCCGGCCGGCGGGTGGAGGAAGTGGGACAGGTCGATCGAGTCCCGGTTGGTGTCGTCCAGAGGAAACTCGAAGGGAAACCAGTCGCGAGTATCGGTGAACCGGTAGACGATCTTCGGGAGGGGAGTGCTTTTTCCACTGAGTCGAATGTCGTCGCACCAGGCCCGTCCCATGCCATAGCCCACCGAGAACATCACCACCAACTCGTCGGCGTCCGGCGGTGCCGTCGCCTCAATGGTCAATCGCCGCCAATCGGTGGTTCCCGATACCGTGGGCGTTGCTACTTGCGAGAGGTACCGGCCGCTCTTCCGCCACGAAATCACGACCTGGGCATTGCCGGTCAGTTTTTCCGTTTTGACCCACGCCTCGAGCCGGTACGAAGTGCCTGGTTGGATGGGACGAGGAGGCGAGATCCAGCGGCCGGAGTTGAACTTCCAGTCGGCTCCCTTGCGCCGCCCCGGATCGGCAATGCAGAGCGAAGCCTTGCCCGAGCGGGCGACTTGGCGGTCCCAAGTCAGCTTGGCCCGAGATTGCCACGCCGCGGGCGTCCAGTAGTCGGGTAAGCCATCGCGGTTTTCGTCGAGTTCGATCGACGCATTGGCCAGTACGCTTGACATGGAACGTAGTTCGCCTGCCGGCGCTAACAGCGTGAACCACAAAGCAAACAGAATCATCGGTGTCTCCTCTCGCCGTCGCCCACGGATGTCCAGCCGGTCTCCATCGTGACACGGCGACTGCCAGCATACAACAGGGCGATCCGGCTGGCCATCCGCGCCGGTTCACGGTCACCGATCGGAAGGTGCCGGAGAGTCCCACAGTGCCACTTCCATCGATAACCCCGGCCCGAACGCCAGCGTCAGGCAGGGAAGCCGGGCCCGGCGTTTTTGCAACGCTTCCAGAATGAAAAAGACCGTAGGGGATGACATGTTGCCGTACCGTTCCAATACATCCAATGACGGAGCGATGTCGGCAGCCGTCAGCCCCAGTGATTGAGCGACCGTGTGCACGATGCGAGGTCCTCCCGGGTGGATGGCCCAACTGCGAATCTGATCCAGGGCATGCCCCTGTTGTTTGAGCCACTGCTCGAGCCACGGTCCCAGACGCCGACGGATGACATCAGGGACTTCCGGAGACAATCCCATCACGAATCCGTGGTCGCCGATCCGCCAACTCATCAATTCCTGAGCGTTCTCCAATACGCAGGAGCCTGTTGCCGAAAGGACCTAACCGCCGCCGTTCGAGTCGTCCGATTCTCTACCAACAACGGCGCCGGCGCCATCGGCGAACAGCGAGTTGGCAACGATACGTTCGGGGTGCCAGCCGTATTGATGGTGTAGCGAACAGAGCTCCACCGCACACAGCAGCACCGTGCTCTGCGGATCGCTGCTTGCGAAAGCCGAAGCCACTCGCAGGCCGTTGATTGCCCCATGACACCCCATGAAGCCGATGTGCGTTCGCAAGGTTGTTGAAGGTAGGCCCAACAATTCGATCAGGGCCAGATCCACACCCGGAGCTACGAAACCGGTACAGGACACGGTGACCAGGTGTGTGATGTCGTGGGCACCGACTCCGCTTCGTTGGATTGCCCGGGCCGCCGCCTCTGCGGCCAGTCCACCCGCATACTGCTCGTAATACTCCATCCGTCGCGCTGTTGTGGGGCCTTCGTCCCGATCGTCTGCGCGAGGGCCAAACAGCCGCTGGCGAGCGCGGAGTTCCTCGACATCGATGGTTTGCCAGTCCTTCCTACCAGCATGGGTTGCGACGGGAACCTGCGAATCGACCGAAGCGTCTCGATCCAACACAACCGAGTAACGCCGCCGCACGCCGCTGCGTCGGTACAGCGTCTTCAACAGTCGATCGGCTCCACGATCGCGGGGTATCAGTTCGGCAGCGAAGGCGGCTGCCTCGACTTGTTCCACGCTGCAAGGCGGGACCGCGGTCGCCATCCCCAGCACTTTGAATGTCATCGTTTTCTCGTTTCGCCCGGTGAATCGGTGCGCCTCAAATGTCCCAATACGGGACGCCCCATCCAGGGCCAGCGCTGGACGGCTTGAGCCAGTGCGAACGCCAGTCGTGGATGACGCGATACCCAGGCCAGACGGCGGCACCAATGATACTGTCGCGTGATCATCTCTTCGTGTTGCCGCCGCCACCGCGCCGTTGCTCCGTGGCGATCTCCGGAGAGCCACTGCAGTACGCATCTTCCGACGGCCTGACCAGTTGCCAGTGCGGCCGATATTCCCTCTCCGGTAAACGGTTCCACATATTCGGCTGCGTCACCGACCAGAAACAAACCGCCTCGAGCCACTGGAAGGGAACGTCGACTCAGGCGGGGAGTGCCCTACCAGCTTGCCTGTGCGAGTTCCGTGGGAACCGGCAATCGTGCCTCGATCAGCAACCGATCGGCGGCTCCCGCCAAACCACCCGACGACGACAGCCACGACGGATCGACGGCCGCCGCACAGTTCAGTCGGCCGTCACTCAAGCGAACCACGCCGATGTAGCCGTGCCTCCCCACTCCCATATAGATAGTGCCCTCTTGGTAGAATCGGTGATCGCTGGAAAAAGTGGCTCCCATTCCAACTCGTGATGTCGGTGCCACTTGCTCGGACCACCCGTGCCCACCTTGGAGCGACGGATGTCCCAGCCCATCCGCCACCACTGCCGCACCCGCGCGCACACTTCGAACTTCTCCGTGGGACGGCTTCAGCAACACTTCCACCGATCGATGTTCGTGATCGTCTTCCAGGATCGACTCCACGCCGGCCACTCGTGCTTCGGTTTCTGTCACAACATTGGCACCGGCTGCTTCGGCAAACCGAGCCAACTCGCCATCCAGCCAGGATCGAGGCGCGACATGCATGTTGCCGACGCCCAGCCGGCACACGCATCGTCCTACCTGCAGATGGAATAGGTTGGCCGACGACACAGTAGGAGAAGCCAACAACGATTCCAGGCCGGCCGTCTTGAGCACATGGCTACCGCGATGGTTCAGGCATGCCCCGCAAATCTTCGGTCGCGGGATCGCCTTCCGCTCGACCAGTAGCACGGTAGCACCGCGCAAGGCCAGATCTCGAGCCGCCAGGCAGCCGGCCGGTCCCGCCCCGATCACGACGACGTCCCACAGATGCTTGGATGCGGGGACCGCTTTGGAGAAACTCGAGTTTTTCACTGGTCCACTCTTCCAAGCAAGAGGAATCGCTGCGGCCAACGGCGCCGTACTTCCCAACGGCACCCCTCCACGCGTCGCGCGAGGTCCAGGATTTCATCGCAACGAAAGGCGGCTTGCACCGACACCGGTCCATCGTAGTGGACGATGGGCGATCGCGACAGCGCATGGCACGCGGCCACAGCCAACCAGTATCCCAGAGGGCCGCGACGAAGATCGTCGACGATCACGGCGCGGCGAGCCGCCGAGGCCATGCGGCGCAACACCAACTCGGCTTGCGCATCGCTCAGGTGATGCAGGAACAGCGTGCTGACGACAACATCGTACTCTCGCGGAAGAGGCTGGGACACGACGTCGTGCCGGAAGAAACGGACCTGATGCAGGGACTGCCGGGCCGCCGACCGGTTTGCCCACTCCACTGCCGTCTCACTCCGGTCGCACCCCGCGAATTCGGCGACTTTTCCCCGGCGACGCATCTGCTTGGCGCAGGCCAACAGAACGTCGCCACCGCCGCTCGCCACATCGAGCACGCGGATTCTCTCGAGGTGGAACTCCGTCGCCAGGCGAGTGAGTGTGGCGGCCACCGCGGTGGCCGTACGTGAGACGGCATTGATCCGAGCCAATCCACGAAGCGCCAGGCGGTGTTCGTCGGTCGAAAGACTCGGATCGTCCATCCGTTCGGGCAGGCGGTGGCGTCGACTCCAGGACATGTTGGGTTTCACCTTTTGGAGGCCGACGGCGCCGAAGACTGTATTCATGCCGCGGCTCGAGGCACCGGCCGTTTCCCCAATGGCCCGGACGGTATCAACGGATAGCCGGGCACCCGCGACTCGTACTCCCGGTAATCCTCTCCCAGATAGTATTCCAGCCGCCGGTCCTTCAACCAGCTCCCTACGAAAATGTAGGCCGTCCACAGTCCTGTCAGCAGAGCGTGGTCCAAGGACAGTCGAGGCGTGAACCAGATCAGGCCGAGAAAACTGAGGTAGATCGGATGACGAAACCACCGATAGAGACCGGCCTCGCGAAACGTTCGCTGAGGCAGCGGCTTGCCACGGACCCATTGCCACCACGGTGTCAGTCCTGTTTGCCACGTCAAACCCGAAAGATGCAGACTGTAGAACAGTCCGACCCACGACGCGTAGAAGGCGATGCGGGCCGATTCACTCGTCCAGGAATGAAATTCCCAGATCACGATCGGACTCGTTCGCCAGAACGCGAAGGTCAGCAGAAGTGACAGGCACGTGGCAGTGCAAAAGAACAAGCCGTAGAAGGGAGCACCGATCCACGGCGCGAGCCGCTGACGGACGCGAGGATGCAATAGCAGGCTATGGCTCACGGCAAACTGCAACGCCAGCAACCCATCGATCCACAGGGAACCGATGTGAGTCGTCAGGCGACCACTGAGAAACGCGAACAAGAACCAGACCGTCACCGCGAACAAGACATGTGTTGCAATCCCAAAGGCGATCCCGGCGAGTCTTCCTACCGGTAGTCGGCGTATGATGCTGAGCAGACGCATGCGACATCCTTTTCACTCGGAGCCCTGTCGTCTCAAGCGGGCTTCTCCGCGACGAAGCAGCCATAGGCCATCGCCCGCTGCTCGTAGGCTTGCCGGATTGTGCGAAACCGCTGGAGGAAACGGACGGTATCCCGGTCGACCCAGCCGGCGAGCCGCGACACTCCCGTGCGCTTGACTCGAGCCTCGCAAATGGACCACGTCTTGACCACCGAGTCGGTCCAGTCCTCGGTTACTCCGACACGAAGGCCAGCCTGTTCCAGCCATCCCCGATAATCACTTGCCGATCCCAGCGAAGGACAAAAGGAGCCTTCGCAAACATCGAGCACCATTTGCTTGGCCTGCTGCGAGTCGGCACGATCGCCGACCAACCACGCGCAGATCGCCATCCGGCCTCCCGGCCGCAACCAACCGGCAGCCCGCCGAAAGAACTCCGGCTTGTCGAACAGATGCTCGGTGCACTCGATGCTCCACACTACATCGAACCGATTCGGCTCGAATTCGATCGTTTCCGCATCCGCGCAGCAAAAGTCCGTGAACCGGCTCAAGCCTCTCCGCCAAGCCGCCCAACTCGCCCATCGTCGCTGAAAGGGGCTGATGGTGATCCCCGTGACTTGACACTGGAGAGTCCGGGCCAAATGAAGTGACGACCCACCCATCCCGCAGCCGACGTCAAGCACGCGCTCGCCCGTGCGGATTCCCGCCAGGCGAGCCACTTCGCGGGTCAGCCGCAGTTGTGCATCCGCAGCCGATTCGTCGGCCGACCATAGCCCGTGGTGGATGTGCTCGCCCCACAACAGTTTATAAGAGCCTGTAACAAAACCCGCCACACCGCTTTTCGGCCTCGGGTGTGTTGCTTGCGGCAGGGAGTTTTGTGACAGCCTCTAAAACAGAGTCGACAGGTCGTAATGGAAACGAACCGACTGTTTTTGGACGGCTGAGCACTCGATCATTGCCGACGTCCTTGGTTCGTTGTCTGGCGGGCCGATCGAGCCGCCGCCACCGCGTCCGTCAGTACCACATCGCCGTAGATCCGCAGCTCATCCGCCACTCCAATGGCGCCGAAGGCCTTGCTGAACGGCTTGATGCCGTAGTCTGACTGCAGGATGCGGAAGCCGCCCCGCACATGCAACTCCTTGTTCTTGCGCACCAGTTCGGCCAGGAAGTGGATGCGGTGAGTTTTTCCGTGGAGTGTCAAGCGTCCGCTCAAGTCGACCAACGGATGGCCGCTGCGACTTGAGCGATTGAGTAACTTGGCTGTGTCGATCTGGAAGCGAGCCGTCGGATAACGGCTTACGTCGAGCACTTTCGCTCCGAGCATGTTGGCGTTGACTTGCCGCTGTGTCGATTGGCTGGTCGTCCCTTCCAGTCCCAGATACCGACGAGCCGCTTGCGTATCGGCGCGGAAACTCGCCATGTCGAACACGAACTCTCCCGCCTGTTTCTCGGCGCCGATGGTAATCGATCCCGACCGGAACTTTCCCTCCACGGCGTGCTCATGCCCCAACCCCGTCTTTCCCACGAAGATGTAGACGCGACTCTTGCCGACATCGACCGTCTGTTTGGCCGACGCCGCCAGCCCGAGTTGTGGCAGCGCACACAAAAATGGCGAGTCCCGCCCCCCATTGGCACCAAGACATCCTTTGGCGACGGGTCATCGCATCCCTCCTTTGACTAGCGTCTGAGACCTCGCACATTCCGCGAACACGACGTTCGCGGTCGGCGCGTTGCATCATAGGAGTTGGCAGCTCAACTCAGAAGGTCAATTGGGGAGCGTGACGTACTGCCGGTTCTCCGCTGCCACCATGCGCCGGAGCAAGTGAGTGGGCCCCGAGCGAAGACGCCGGATCGCGGCAGACCTCAGGTGACCAACACCGAAGCCGCGCTGCGCGTCGAAACGCCGGGCCGTTGACAGGGGAGGGCCATCCGCCTAAACTGTTCATGTTGATATCGAGTCTCAGTAGCAATTTCAGATAGATCAAGGAGTCGGCGATGGTTACCGGGAACAAGAACGTGATGCGTAAGTCGTTGTCAGGTTTCACGATCGTGGAACTGCTCGTCGTCATCGGCATTATCGGCGTGCTGATCGGGCTGCTGCTGCCGGCCGTGCAAAAGGCTCGGGAAGCCGCTCGCCGCATGAGCTGCTCAAACAACCTCAAGCAGTTGGGGCTGGCCCTACACAACTTCCAGGACGCTCGCAAGGTCTATCCCTCGGCCTGGAAAACCGTGCAGCCGGATGCGCGCGGCAACATCCACGGCTGGTCGGCTCAGGCCCAACTGCTGCCCTATCTCGAGGAAGCGAGTCTCTACCAGTACATCGACTTTGGCCGCAGCTACAAGGAGGCGACGATCATTGCCATCAATGGACGTCCCGCACCCCTCTCGGGGGCTCGCATCGAGGTGCTGATCTGCCCTTCCGAGGTCAATGACCGTCGGCGACTGAGTTCTAGTGGCGAGCAGAACTACCCGCTGAACTATGCCGTCAACGAAGGTGTCTGGCTGGTATACGATCCCACGCGGCGAGGACGCTGCGACGGGGCGTTCTTCCCCAATAGCCGGCTCAAGCCGCGAGACTTCCGCGACGGTCTTTCCAACACGCTGGCCATGTCGGAGGTGCTGGCTTACACCCCCTACTTCCGCAACGCCGGCTTCTCGCAGGTGGCCATGCCGACGACGGTAACCGAAATGTGCAGCCTGGGCGGTCAATTCAAGCGGAATTCGG
>JALSIV010000370.1 GCA_026989685.1 Pirellulaceae bacterium
TTTGCATCTCCGCTACCGGAGCTTGCCTTCTTTGAGGAACCGGGCGGTCGCCTGTTGAACCGGCTTCTTGTCCATCAGCCAAGTGTGCGTGTGAGGAACGACCAGAAAACCGGCGGCGCCCGGTAACTTGGTCTCCGCAACGCCCACCACCAAGTCATCGGGGCCGGGAATCAAGGGGTTGCCGCCCCGACTGGCGAAAGCACTTCCGGCGATGATGGCGAACGGAACTTTGGGAATGGCCAGTTCGCGGTTGAACGCCTCGGCGTCACTGGCCAACTCCAATCCCGACTTCCCGGCGATCCACTCGAACGGCTTGATGTTCTCGAACATCCGCGCCAGGGCGGCTCCCTGATTGGGCGGTCCGATCATCACGATCCGCCCGATCCGCGGATCTCCCTGCACCCCCGTCTTGGGATCCGTTCGCGTCTTCAGATAACGGCGAATGACGATATTGCCCAACGAGTGCGCTACCAGGTGAATCGTGTCGGCGGGAAGGTTTCTCAGCACCGAGTCCAGAGCGTCGACATGGTCGTTGATCGGCTTGCGCGTGCTGGCGTATTCCATCGTCATCACCGTCCACCCGGTGGCGTCATGAACGGCCTTGGCCAGTTTCTTCATCGAGGAACGAGAACGTCCCAAGCCATGGAGCATCAGCACGACGGTCTTGGTCGGTGGCGGCACCTTGTCCGCCAACTGCAGCTTGCGGAGTTCCGAACGGCACCGTTCGAAATCCCCGCCCGCTACTTTTCGGTTGTGGGGGTCCAGCAGACGAAACAAGCCGGTAATCGCGTTCTGCTGAATCCGGTATTCGCCGCATACCAGATGGTCGGTCCAGAATTGCTTTCCGCCGAGCGTGGGGAGTCTCATCTCGGGCCAGTTTCCTTGAGCGGGCAGCGGCGGAGCCAATCCGCTGGCGAGCACACAGGCGGCGAAGCCGATCACCGCGACCATTTGCCATCGACGGCGGCAATCAGAGGTATTCATCCCAACCACGTTCCTTCAAAGCCGCCACCAGGGCACGTACCGACTCCTCGCTGTCGCGACAGGCCACCAGCGTGGCATCGTCGGTGTGGACGATAATCAGGTTCTCCACATTATACGTGGCGATCAAGTGGCGGTCATCGGAGCGGATGATGCAGTCGCGTGTCGATTCGCCCAAGTGACGTCCGATCACCGTGTTGCCCGACGAATCGGTGCCCCGCAATCGAGCCAGCGCCTTCCAGCTTCCCAGATCATCCCACTGAAACGGAGCTTCGATCACGGCGACCTCGTCGTACCGCTCCATCACGGCGTAGTCGATCGACTTCCCCTGGATCTCACCGAAGGCCTCGGTGAAAACTTCCTGCCTCCGCTCACTCTCCCACGCCTGAGTGATCCGCTCGACCTGCTTGACCATCTCCGGTTCAAACTGTCGCAGGGCGTCCAGAATCGTCTCGGCTCTCCAAACAAAAATGCCCGCGTTCCAATAGAAACTCCCTGCTGCCAGATACTGCTCGGCCGTCTTGCGGTCCGGCTTCTCTCGAAACTGCTTGACGCGATACGCGGCCAACTCGTCCGCTTCCGCAGAGATCGGTTCTCCCCGCTCGATGTATCCGAAACTCTCGGCCGGATATCCCGGTCGAATGCCGAATGTCACCAGGCGGCTGGGATGCGAACCGACCAGGTCGACGGCGAATGACACGGCGCGCTGGAACACGTCGATCGGACCGATGACGTGGTCGGCGGGTGTCACCAGCATGACGGCATCGGGGTCCTGCCGGAGCATCAGCGCCGCGGCCAAGGCGATGCAGGGTGCCGTGTCCCGTTTGGCCGGCTCACCGACGACGGCGTCGCCGGCGAGCGAAGGAAGCTGGTCGCGCACTGCCTCGACCAGCGACTGGTTGGTCATGACCAGCAACTGCTCGGGCCGAGTGAGTCCCTCCAATCTCGACACCGTTTGCTGAAGCAGGGACTCGTCGCCGGCAAGACTCAAGAGTTGCTTGGGAAGACTCTGCCGACTGATCGGCCAGAAGCGAGTGCCCGCGCCCCCGGCCATAATCAGTGCGTGGAGCATGATACTGGTTTCCTTCAACAGTCCGTAAAGTAAGTTGGTTCGTCCACGACGGTTTCGCAGCCCAGTCGTCCGGCGACTTCCTCCGCGCTGTCCGCCCATAGGGGATGGATCTCGACCGGGACATCGGCGACTCGAGCTCCGGCGGCCTCGAGCCAGCGGCGGTGCTGAGCGATCATCATCCGCCGTGCCGCAGCGGGCGTGTCGGCGGGTGATCCGTCGGCATTCTTGACCGGCGCGAACGCCTCGTCCCGTTCGACTTCGACCACCAACGGTCGCTCGGCCAACGGCAGCAAATCGAAGATGAACCGCTCGAACTTGACGGAATTGGGCTGATCCGGCTCGATGCGTTCTCCTTGCTCATTGACGAACGGCGTCTTCTTCAGAGCGAAATGGAAAGGGAGGGCGTCCGCTCGAGCCGCCGCGCGTTGCAAGAACGCCCGGTTCATCACATGGACGGCAATACTGCCGGCCCAGAACACGAGTCGTCCCGAAGCATCGACTCTGCGAGCCGCTTCTTCGGGGAAATCGATATACTCGATGATCTGCACGCACGCGTCCGTCTGCACGAAGTTCCCCACCCGTTCGTCCGCGTGACGCTTGACCACGGCCAGGCTCGTCAGTTCCGACGCATACTCGATGTGGTGTCCGATCATCCGGGGATCGCACACCGGCAACAGCGGATTGTCGACCTGGCCATAGAAGAAGTACTCGATGCCTCGTTCGGCCGCTTGTTCCAAACCGCCGCATTCGTCCAGAGCGGCCAGCATGCCGCCGTGTCCGTTGGGGCTGAGAGCGATCCGGTGCCGGTCGGCCAACAACACTCGCCCGTTCGCCCGGTCGACAGCGGGCATCGTCCCCTGGCAGAAAAAATGGACATCCGCCGGCGGCAGCCCCAGGTAATCCCGCTCGCGGAAATAGGCTCGCGTGGCCTCATCGGTGGCCGGACTGGTCAAGATCCACAGCGGAACGGCCGCGTCGTGACGGCGCCGAATCGCCCGCAACCGGTCGACCAGGACCTGGAACAAGGTGCGGCGGGAAAGAGGCCCGATGGGGAAAAGGCCTTTGGGACGATCGAAACCCAATCGTGTCCCCTGTCCGCCGGCCACGAGAATCATGGCCACCTTGCCGTCGGCGATGGCTTGCCGCCCCAACTCCACGGCACGCATCCGCGCCGACTCGCACTCCTCGGACAGGCGAATGGCGGGAGGCGGTTCCAGCGCCCCGCAGCGCTCGCGTCCCGTGTCGTTCCGAAATCTCTGGTAGAGCCTCTTCAGCAAGGCGAAGTCGACCGATCCGATGTCGCGAGCCAATTCTCGCCGCTGATCGACCGTCAGCTCGTTCCAGAACTGCAACAAGTGCGCCTGGCCGTGCTCTGCAAGCAACGCTTCCAATTCGCCGCGGGACTCCGCCACGTTCGCCTCCGGGTGTCGCAACGCGTCTTTGGACTGCCCGTCAGAATCGACCGCGAATGAACGCGTACGCCAACCAGCACAACAACGGGAATCCGATGAAGACCGCGAGATAGGTAAAAAACGTGATCCACTTCTGTCGAGGCCAACGCGCCATGAAGGTGGTCTACCGTCTGCAACACGGCGGGCATTCCGGTCGCGAATCCCGTCCGCTACGCCGCCTAGTTGCCCTGTCCGAAGGATTCTCCGCTCCCTGAGTCGCCGCCACCGGGAGTCGCCGGCTTGAGTCCTTCTTCTTGCAGATTACGGAACGCATCGATGTCGAAGCCCTTCTTCTTGGCTTGCGTGGTTTCCCGAATCAAGTCTCTTCGCGTCAGATGGATCTTCCGATAATCCTCCTCGGAGACGACGTAATACCAATCCCCGAAGCGGTAGTTGAGATCGGCGACTTTGGCTCGAGCCTTCTTGAACTTGTCTTTCAGTTCGTCCAGCTTCCGTTGAGCCTCCTTGGCCGCCTCGTCGTCTTCTTTTTTCCCGGAGTCGCCATCGGCGGTCGACTTGGCTTGACCACCTTCGGACTTGGGCTGATTCTCCTTGGTTCCTTCAGCCGACTTTTCAGCGGATTTCTCTTCGGCCGATTCCTTTTCTTCGGACGGCGGAGTTTGGCTCTTCTTTGCCTGCTTTGCGTCGTCGCGCAGCGGATTCTTCGGAGCGTCGTCGCCCGATTGCTTCGTTTCCGCGGCCTTTCCCGCCTTGTCCGACGGCTTCTTCTCTTGAGCCGGATCGTCCTGAGGCAAGGGCGCAGGGGGCTGCGGAGCCGACGAGTCGGCCTTATCCGCCTTTTTCGGTTCCGGCGGTCCGGCCGGCTCGGCTGACTTGCCTTGTTCGAGTTCGCGCCGCACGTCGGGCGGAAGTTCCGTAAACTGCGACTCGTCGATGCGCGCGGTCACCATCAGAAAACGATTGAGCTGGTCCGAGTCGACTTCGACGCTGTCGGTTCTCCCGAACCGCAGCAAATATTCGACACCATCCTTGGTAGCGACGACCAATTCGCCGTTCTCGGCGAACAGTTCCAGTTGGTTGCCGCTGGGCCAGGGATAGAATCCGACTGTTTGCAACGAAATGAGACTCTCTCGCTTGTCGAGAAAATCGCGTCCCGCCTTGAGGTCGGCCCCGAGTCCTTCCGGTTTGCGGCGCACGTTCACGATCTTCAGACTGGACAACGTCTGCTTGAGGTCATTGAGTTTCTCGCTGTTGAGTTCCTCGAGTTCGCCGAGCGACGTCGGGATGGGACGGGTTCCCTGATAGGTGGTCAGACTCTTCAACGACCATTGTCCGCCCGTATCATCCCAGTCGATGACGGCCCTCAGTCGCCGCTTGAGATTCTCCACGTCGGGTCGAATCTGAATCCCTCGCTCGGAGTTCCTCACTTCGTGCGGAACGGTGTAGTCGTCGATTTCGACGCGACGCACGTCGAACGAGTCGAGTTGGAGCAGGTCTTCTTTGATCCAGTCCTTGAACTGCGTCGAAAAGACTCCCGGATCGATTTCGGCAACATAGATCGCGTCTTGCCCGGGTCGGCGAACGAAATAGAGTTCCCCGGAATCGACTGCATCGTCGTCGGAGTTGCCTTTGCGTCCCTTCTTGCCGATGATCAATTCCGCCAACTTGTTGCCTTTGGCGTCCTCGACGGAAACCAGCAAACCGATGCCGGTTTGAGACGCCTCGGTTTCCTGGCTTGGCTTGAGCAGCCCGAACGTGGCCTGATCTCGCGATTCCTGGGAAACGAAATCGACCGGGATCAGATCGATGAGTGCCGTCGAAGCGTCGCGAATCCGATCCTCGTCGTCGGCCGGATAACGCTCATGGGACGGAATGACCCAGATCTTCCGTTGGGGATCCTTGACGACCTCGAATTCCATCAATTGGCCCAGTTCCTCGTCGATCCTGGTGATCACGATCCGCGCAGCCTGCTGCGGGTCCTTGAATTGGGGAAACAGCGGTTTCTTGACCGCTTCGGAAACCCGGAACTCCTCGGCTCGGGGATAGGCCATGTAGGCACCGCCGGCGAGGACGACCGCTGCGGCCACGAAGGCGAGAGTTCGAACGAGCTGCTGCGACATGGCAACCGATCTCCGTTACGGACAGTGTGCAAATGCTGGAATGTGTGGCGTTCTACTTGAGTCTGGCGGTTTCGATCCCCTCCCGCTCGCGCAACAGTCGACGGAAGAAGACGAAGATCCCAACCAGAGCGGGCAAAACGGGCGGAAACGCGACGACCCACGCCTTGTAGAAGAACTGGATGCCGAGAATCTCCAGGTCCACTTCCCGGCGGATCCGCTTGATCTCCTGATCCCGCTCCTTCTCCAACTGGACTCGCCGGATCTGCAGCCGCCGATTGGCCCGCGCCTCGGCGGCTTGTGCTTGCTGGCTCAAGGCGATGATGTCGACGACGTTCACCGGCTCGCCCTGCTCCCGCTTTTTCTGCAGTTGTTCCAGTTTCTCGCGGATCTTCTTTCCCGCATCCTCTTTTTCCTTCTCCGCTTTCTCCACCGCCTTCTCGTACTTGCGGCGGAATTCCCGCTCTTTTTCCAATTGCTTTTCCTTGGCGGCTTGAATCTGAATCTCCACCAGCCGAAGCGTGGCATGACGCGGTTTGTGGTTGCGAACCGCCACAAACGCGTCGTCCCCAGACAACTCGTCGATGAGATTCAGTACGAACGTCACGTTCTCGAATCGCCACCGAATCTCGCTCATCTCATCCGGACGAGCTCGCAGAGAGAAGAATACGGGAGCCAGCAGATCCATGTCGGCGACGTAAACGACATTGATCCCTTTCTTCGCTTCTTTCGGCTGGTTATGCTTGGCTTTGTCATCATTGCTGCTCCCCTCATCGGCTGCGTTCGGATCATCCTCCTGCTCGAGTTGTCCTCGGATCCGAGCCGCCAGCACTTGGCGCCCGCGAAGGACCTGCTTGGTCTGCAGCCGCGCGGGCTCGCTGGCTTCGTAGGCCATCAGGTCGTCGTACGGAATCGTACCGGCCACGTTTCCAGTCTGGATCAGCTTGACGAATCGCAAGTTGCTGTCCGGTGTCGGCTCGATCGAGCCCGGATACGGCAGCAAGACTTCCTCCAACCCCGACGTAATGTCTTCAGCGGGATTGAGCGAGTCACTTCCGCCGGGCGCCTCGTTGCGAATGAACACCCACTCGTCGGTGAAGGCTTGGATCTGAATCTTGCGATAAGGATTGTAGTGTTGCCAAGCCACATCGGGCTGGAACAAAGGCGGGGGTCGAAACGAGCGCTGGTTGATTCGTCCGGGCGCACTGATTCCGAGCACCTTCCACAGATCGCGGATGTCCGATTTGGGCATCGGCATCCCCCCCATGCCGCCGGGCGGACTCTTGGGCTGGCCGGTCGGCGGAACATGCGAGAAGAAATAGGGGTACGGGTCCTCGAACACCGCGGTGGGAACGCCGGCGCGGATTGCCGCGATCAAGTTTTCCAAGCCCTCCGGCGGCAGCGTGGACGGCTGCACCACCAGCAACGCATCGAACTGGGTCTCATCGATCGGCTTGGTGGCGTCGACCCGCTCGATCTCGTACTGCTTTTCCAACTCCTCGATCACCGGCTGTTTCGGAAGCTGCTGGGGCCGCCCGCCGCTGAACGTGAATCCGCCGCTGAGATTGGCGTCGGTGTCGATCACGCCCAACTTCTTCCGTTTCTTCTTCGCCACGGTAGCGATCGAGCGGATCAGTTCGTATTCGACGGGAATGCCGTAGTCGAAGAACGGGACCACCACGCGGTTCAGACCGCTGGTGAACGCCGCCCCCAAAATGACCTCTTCCTCGTCGATCTGTCCTCGCTCGCGGAAACGCAATCGCTGCGCCGTGATGCCGAACCGCTCTTCCGCCTTTCTGGCCTCGTCACTAAACGTTTCGATGTTGTTGAAGATCTTGACTTTGATCTTCCCTTGAGCCTCGAATTCCCGCAGCAGCGACAGCAGGTTGCGTTTCACTTCCGCATATTCCTTGGGGACGTTCCGGCTGACGAACGCGTGAACGAATATCGGATGTTCCGGCTCGATCGACTTGAGAATCCTCAGTGTGGCCGGCGAAAGCGATGCCGTACGGTTACGAGTCAAGTCGGCGCGGAACGCGAGGCGCGAACTGAAGATGGCGGTGACGGAGATCACGATCACCACCAGCGACAACACACGAACCATGTAGTGGAAGATCAGCGAGTCGCCGTCGCGACCTCCCAGCCAGTGCCGCCGTCCAACCAGAATGATGCAGATGTAAAGGCCGATCGCAGCGACCATCAGGAAGTACACGAGCGACGACAGACTGAGCACCCCCCGGCCGAACGGCTCGAACTGGGCAGCCACGCTCCAACGCGTCACCCAGTCGGAATAAGGCGGCGGCAAAATGGCGTCGGCGAAGGTGGCGAACGTGAGCGGAGCATTGAAGATCGCCCCCAGAATGAAACTGACCGTGAGGTTGCTGCTGAGAAACGACCCGATCATGCCGACCGCGATCATCGACAGGCCGATCACCCAGTAGCCGAAATAGTTGGCGAAAAACAAACCGGTGTCGACCTCGCCGGCACTCAGCGAAACCAGGGCCACGAAGTTGGAAAGCTGAGAAAACAACAGCGACACGGTGAAAACGCCCACCGCGGCCAGGTACTTGCCGATCACGATGTCGAAATCGTCGGCCGGGATCGTCAGTAACAGCTCGTCAGTCCCCTGCCGCTTCTCCTCCGACCAAGTCCCCATGGTGATGGCGGGGATGAAGATCAACATGATGAACGGCAAGAACCGGTTGAGCTGATCGAGATTAGCCAAGTTGCTGGTGAAGAACTCGTGGGGCCAGAAGGCGGCGAACGACGTCAGCAACACGAACAGACAGAGAAACACGTAGCCGGTCGGATTGCTGAAGTAACTGACGAAGTTGCGCCGCAACACGGCAAACGCCGCGTGCTTGTAGATCGCCAGTGGCACGAGTATCAGCGCGAGGACGACCAAAAAGATCGCGTCGATGGCCAACAACCAAAGGACTTGCATGAACATGTCGGTCATGACTGTTTACTCGCTCTCCCTAGTCGCGAACTCAAACTTGGTACACGGGTCTTCTCTTCGATCTCTGCAAGTCTCGCCGTCACGCCGCCGGTGTAGTGGGACGTGTCAGCTGAGCAAACGCCTCCTCCAGACCACGCTGGCCAGCCAGTTCCTCAACCGGCCCGTCGAAGCCGATGCGGCCTTCGTGAATCAGGATCACTCGACTGGCCATTGCCTCGACCTCCTGCAAGATGTGCGTCGACAACAAGATGGTCTTTTCCTGGGCAATGCGCCGCATGGTGGAACGGACTTCGCGGATCTGATTCGGATCGAGCCCGGCCGTCGGCTCGTCCATGATCAGCACATCCGGTTCATGCAGCAGGGCCTGAGCCATCCCCACACGCTGCCGGTACCCCTTGGAAAGCTTGCCGATCGGCTTGTGAAAAACGGTTCCCAGTTTGCAGATATCGACGACCGCGTCGATCCGCTCCGCCCGATACGCCTTGTCCATGCCTCGAGCGTCGGCAAAGAAACTGAGTAGGGAACTGGGAGTCATGTCCGGATAGAGCGGGCCGCTCTCGGGGAGGTATCCCAATCGAGCCGACCCGGCGATACGATCGGAATTCATGTCGTGCCCGGCAATCCGAGCGACCCCCGCCGAAGGCGAGAGATAGCCCGTGAGGATTTTCATGGTGGTGCTCTTCCCTGCGCCGTTGGGGCCCAGAAAAGCCACCAGCTCGCCCTGGCAAACGGTAAAGCTGACATCACGGATGGCCGTGAAGATGCCATAGAACTTGGAAAGGCCGATCGCTTCGATCATCGCCGGCCGGTCGCCGGGGACCGCCGAACCGGATGGCTTGGCTGGTGCTGCGTTGTTCATCGGTTGCCTCCTCCACACCGGAGTCTAACTGGGGCATGGCCGCCGGATCGCGGGACCACTCAGACCAAGGCGGCGAGGTCCGCTTGGGAATGATAGTAGAGCGCCCGGCCTTCGGACAACAGCCGTCGCGCGGACGGGCCCCACTGCCCCCTGATTTTCTCGATACGTCCGCCCGAAATCCGAAGTTCGGTCACCGACCTCACGGACCGGTCTCGGCCCGACGAAAAACGATGTGTCGGCGCCATCGGGCGTCGTCCGTGTCGGGAAAGTCGGAGCGAAAGTGGACGCCCCGCGATTCCGTTCGGCTGCGAGCCGCCTCGGTGATCAAGCGGGCCACCGTCAGCATATTCTGCAACTCCCAGCCGCTCACGTCCCCAAAAGCCTGCGGCAGCACATAGCGTTGCCAGCGGTCGATGGTGCTCGCCGCGTCCGCCAATGACTCGGCCTCGCGGCGAACACCCACGGCACGCCACATCAGGCTGGTCAGCGAATTGCGGATATCGACCAGATCGAGCGGCTCGGACGATGCCGAACGTGGACGGCTTTCGATCGGCCACACCCGAAGAGGCTCGCCGATGGTTTCGAGCGCGGCTGCGGAGGCCGACTCGCCGGCGTGCGCCCCGTAGACGAGCCCTTCCAGCAGGCTGTTGGACGCCAGACGGTTGGCTCCGTGCAACCCGCTGGATGTCACTTCCCCCGCCGCCCATAAATCGCGCACCGTCGTCTGACCTCTCAGATCGACCGTTACGCCGCCGATCATGTAGTGAGCGCCCGGACGAACGGGGATCGGCTCCCGAGTAATGTCGATGCCGAACTTACGGCAAGTCGCCGCGATTCCCGGAAAGCGACGCAGGACCAGCCGGGCATCCAAGTGACTGACATCCAAGTACACGCAGGGGTGCTGCGTCTGCTCCATCTGGGAAACGATGGCTCGTGTCACGATATCGCGAGGAGCCAATTCGGCTCGCTCGTCATAATCGGGCATGAAGCGATGCCCCTCGACATCGATCAGCCGACCTCCTTCCCCACGCATGGCTTCGGTGATCAAACTGCGACTGCTACCGGCGATATACAGAACCGTGGGGTGAAACTGCACGAATTCCATGTCCCGCATTTCCGCACCCGCTCGAAACGCCATGGCGTGCCCGTCCCCCGTGGCCACCGGCGGATTGGTCGACTCGCGATACACCTGACCGGCTCCACCCGTACAGAGGATCGTCTGCCGGGACCACACCAGAATCATGCCGTGGCGGGGATGAAAAACCAGGGCTCCGCGGCAGGCGTTGTCCGTGGTCAACAAGTCGACAGTGAACGTGTGTTCCCACACTGCAATGTGCGGCTGCCGCCGCGTCCGTTCGATGACCGCCCGCATGACCTCCCGACCGGTCGCATCTCCCAACGCGTGTACAATGCGGTGGTGGCTGTG
>JALSIV010000371.1 GCA_026989685.1 Pirellulaceae bacterium
GGGATAAGCTCCATCTTATCGGCCTCCTCGCTGAAGGGACGTTTTGTGACGGTTGAATCACAATCTATCCCAATTTGGCGTGGAGGCCGATATCAATTTATCCGCTGAAATCTGCAAAACTCGAACTAAGACTCTACTGTGAAACGACGTCCTCGTTGCCGCGCCGACCTGTCGGTCCCACTCCCGGTTCGTCCCCTCTACTCTTCCCCTTTCAGCCCCACCATCTGCAACAGCTTGAGCGCATTGGTCGTCGTCGCGACCCCCTGCCGCAGCCGATAGTCGAACACCATTTCCCTGCCATCGCTGCCATCTCGAAACGACTCGCGGAAGTGAACCGGTTTCACGGCATCCGCCAGCAGTGGGCTGGAGGCCAACTCGAGATCATGCGTCGAAATCGCGCCGATCGCCTGTTGCTCGATCAGATGAGCCACGACGTGGGCCACCGCGATGTGGCGTTCCTTGGAATTGGTTCCCTGCAAGATCTCATCCAACAAGTAGAGCAGTCTTCTCCCCTGGAGCGCCGATGTGTCGGATGCCAGATCGACAATCTGCTTCAGCCTTCTCAGTTCGGCCAGGTAGAACGAGACCCCGGCCTCGAGTGAATCCCAGATGCGCATGCTGGTGGCGATCCGCGTGGGGGGCAGACGGAGCGACGAGGCACAGACGGGAGCTCCCGCTTGAGCCAGCACGGTGTTGATCCCGATCGACCGTAGCAGGGTGCTCTTGCCGGACATGTTCGAGCCGGTGACCAGCAGGACGGTGCCCGGCGGCCCGACCACGACGTCGTTGCACACGCGCTGATCGTCGCGGATCAACGGATGCCCCACAGCGGTCCCCACCCAGCAGTCCGAGTCCGGGTCGTGGTCGGCTTGAGCCCAATCCGGATGGTCGTCCCTCAGCACGGACAATGAAGCCAGAGCCTCCAGTGCCGCCAGCTCGTCGAACCATGCCGTCACCGCCGCCCCATACTCCCGTTTCCAGTTGTCCAACAGCCGCAGCACATGGAAGTCCCACAGTACCGTCGGCTGGAGGATCATGTGGATGATGCCCAACAAGCCGGCATGGCGAAGGGCGCTCAGTGTCACGATCCGCTCCAGCTTGCTCCAGGCGTCGTGAGACGAACGAAACGTGGCGGTTTCGTCGGCCGACAACCACCGTCCCAGTCCCGGATGCCGCTGGGCCGCTTCATCCATCAGGGCGAACAAGCCGCGGTATTGTCCCACTTCCTGATAGCGACTTTGCACACGATTGAAGATTGCCACCACTCCGGCTCCCCAACCCAGCAAGATCACGGCGTGCAACAGCAGAGCGGTGGCTGCGATTGCGGCAAACGGAGCGAGTTGCGTCGTCACAGCTCCCACCGCTCCGATCAGGATGGCCGAAGTCGAAACGGGGATGATATACGCCAGGCGCGGGTGCGTCGTATGCCAGCAGGGAGAGGTCGCCCATTCCACGAATCGCGCCGGGTCGGCAAGACTGCGACTGAGCGATGCACCGCGATCGTACAGTTCTTCTCGCAATGCACGGTCGGCAGCC
>JALSIV010000372.1 GCA_026989685.1 Pirellulaceae bacterium
ACTCCTCCTTCGAACTCCGCTTCGAAAAACATGAACTGTTAGGGGAGTTCCCATTTTCTCTTTCTTGCCAAAATGCTCCAATATCAATTCTCCTGCTCGTGTCGCAGAATTGCGCTCGGTCATTTAGGAAATGTCAACATGAGTTCCCCCAATCACCCCAAACTGCCTCGCCGAGATATCTTGCGCGCCTCGGCGGCGGTTCCCCTGGCCGCCGCGACCGGGGGCGCCACTTCGGCGGATTCGAAACCGGTGGCTGATGGCTCACCCGATCGAGAGATCATTCGCCGAGAAAACCGGCGGCCGGGCACGACCGATTGGCAGCTCACTCGAGTTCGCATCAATGAAGGTGCCTATCGCACTTCGCTGATCGAAGGTTACGCATCGCACCAGTCGATCGCCGCCGGCGAGTCCCTGACCCTTTTCGTCAGCACGCGTCCCACCCGGTCGTTCACTTGCGATCTCTATCGCCTGGGATATTACGAGGGGACGGGAGCTCGTCACCTGCGGACGATCGGGCCTCTCAAGGGAACGGCGCAGCCGGTCCCCGTGATGGGACCGGCTCCCGGCCGCCTGCGAGAATGCCAATGGGAGCCGAGTACTCAGTTCAAGATCCCCGCCGATTGGGTCAGCGGCGTGTACCTGGCCAAGCTCACGACGATCCCTCAGTCGAAGCACGAACCGTACTGGCAAAGCTATATCGTGTTCATTGTCCGGGATGACCGCCCGGCCGATATCCTGTTTCAGTGCAGCGACAACACATGGCAAGCCTACAATCGGTGGCCGCTCAATGAGTCACTCTACACGCACCCCGCCGGATCACACGCGCCGGGGGTCCAAGTGAGCTTCGACCGTCCGTATGGAAAATACGTGCAGATCTTCGACGCCCCGTTGTCCATCGGATCGGGCGAGTTTCTGCTGTGGGAGTTCCCCTTGGCTTACTGGTTGGAAAAGCACGGCTACGACGTCACCTACGGGTCCAATCGCGACACGACCGACGCGGACTTCGTCCGCCGCTGCCGCGTGTTTCTCAGTGTGGGGCATGACGAGTACTGGGACATTCGTCAGTACCGCGCTGTCGAACAGGCGATCGCGCAAGGCACCAACGTGGTGTGGCTCAGCGGCAACTCCGTCTTCATCGTTTCCCCGTTCTCACCCTCTTCGCGAGGCGCAGCGGATCGCATTATTACTCGTGAGGGATGTTACGGCGAAATGCGCAAGGATGAAACGGCGTCGTATGCCTCGATGTTTGCCGGGCTGCGGCAGACGGGCCCCGACGAGCGCCGCATCATCGGTGCGCGAAGCGTGGTACCGTTCAACGGCGGTGGAGACTGGACGTGCGTCCGTCCCGATCACTGGTTGTTCGCCGACACCGGAATGCGGCGAGGCGACAGCATTCCAGGGTTGGTGGGATGGGAACATCATGGAGAACCCGATCCGCAACGACAGGGCCTGGAAGTCCTGGCCGAAGGCCCGATCTGGTCGGGCGGAACTCGGGAAGGTCGCTATGCGGCGACGATATTTCCCGGCCCGCGAGGCAATTTCGTATTCAACGCGGCCACCATCTTTTGGGCTCAGGGACTCTCGCGACCGCCTGGACACATGCCGGTGTGGTCTCACTGGAGCCGACCGCATGGTCCCGATCGACGCGTACAACAGATGACCACGAATCTGCTCGAGCGGGCGCTGGGAGATGGATGACCGCCAACGCGTGCTCAAGTGGCTGATGGCCGCGCGCCGGCAAACCGCCGCGGGGCGCCACGACCTGGCATTCGAGCTGTTGGCCGAATGTCTGGCACTCGAGCCGGACAACAGCCTCGTCGCCCAAGAGTTTCTGGCGAGCTGGCAGAACCTGCTCCAAGCGAGCATCCCGCAAAGCGGCTGGAGGATTCGGCCGTGGATACGCCGCTCGATCCGCACGGCGACCGCGAGGCTGCAGAGGAACCCGCACGATCCCGGCGCGCTGACAGCACTGATCACCAAACTCGACAAGGTGGCCTCCTCCGAAGTACTGGCATTGCTCATTCCCGGACTCTGCGAGCATCTCTCCGTCGTCGATCCGGCAGTCTGTCAAGTGGCAGCCGACGCGCTGACGGAGACCGGTCGTTGCCAGGATGCACTTGCGTGGTGGAAACGGCTTTGCGAACAACGCCCCAAGCAGGAAGATGGCCGTCGATGGGTGGCGGGGCTCGAAGCCGTCATCCGAGCCGGCAAGGCGGCAGCCGCGTCGTCGGAATGTGACGATCCGGACGAACGGGAACTGGTCTCCTTGGAAGCTCGAGCCGCCGAGGCGGCTCGGCAGGCCGAGCAATCGGGCGATCCTCGCTGGCAACGTTGTTCCCGTCAGTTGGCCGATCATTATCGCGACGTAGCCATCGACATCTACCGAAGACGCGTCGATCGTTTTCCCCATCATCAGGAATGGCGGGCCAAGCTGATCCGGCTGCTGGAAGCAGCGGGCAGTCATGGTGCCGCCGCGGCCATCCTGCAATCGGCGCCTCGCCCCATCGATCACCCGGCCCTCCTCTTCGAACAAGCTCGCTGCCAACAGCGGAGTCTGGACTTCGAGGATGCGTTGGCCGCGTATGCGGGGGCGATCGACCGGCTGAACGAGCTGGACGATGCCTCGTTGAAAATCCGCCTGTTGGAAAACGCGGCGCAACTGGCCTCGGCGATGGGAAAACACGAACTGGCGGCCGAGTGGCGATCCCTGCAAACGCGGCACAGCCCCGGTCGATCCCCCCGCAACGCAAGAGACTGAAGGCGAGCGCCCCGAGGATCAGCGAAACAGGCTCTTCATTCCATCGTCAGATTCTCTTTCTTCGCGCGGCGTTCGACGGAAGCTTGAAAGCTGAAGGTCGAAAGCGAATGGCACGTCCCTCTTCGATCGCTCGCGTCGCCCGAATCCGGTTTCCTCTTGGCCGTTTTTCGAGGATTCGCCATACTGGGCAAGTTACCACTCAAGCGACCGATCGACACCCATCGAAACGGGTCTCCTCAGGAACAGGAAAGCACCAGCGGTGATGGCAGGTCAACAATCGCAATCGACAAATCGAGTGTTCTTTTCGGTGGGCGAGCCGAGTGGCGACCTTCACGGTGCCAATCTGATTCGGGCTCTCAAGGAACGGGCACCGGAACTGGAGGTGCGCGGCATGGGAGGGCCGCGCATGTCGGCCGCCGGTCTGGAAACCGTGCAAGACCTCACGCAATTGGCAGTGATGGGAATCGTGCAGGTGATCTGGAACATCCACCGGTTTTGGCGAGCGTGGAAACGAGTCTGCAACGATTTGGACCGCCACCGCCCGGATGCGGTGGTATTGATCGACTTCCCCGGTTTCAATTGGTGGGTGGCTCGAGCCGCCAAACGGCGGGGCATCCCCGTGTTCTACTACGGCGTTCCCCAACTCTGGGCCTGGGGCCGGTGGCGGCTCGCCAAAATGAAGCGGCTGGTCGACCATGTGCTGTGCAAGCTGCCGTTCGAAGCGGAGTGGTATCAAGCCCAGGGAGTGCAGGCCCACTATGTCGGGCATCCCTATTTCGATGAACTCTTGTCGCAGCGCCTCGATCGCGACTTCCTGCGGCAGCTCCAGCAAGACGAGGCTCCTCTGGTAACGCTGCTGCCGGGGTCGCGCCGACAAGAAGTTCGCTTCAACCTTCCTCTGCTGCTGCGCGCGGCACGGGCCGTGGCCCAGCAGGTCCATCCCGTCCGCTTCGCCATCGCCGGCTTCAACGATGAGCAGGCACAGATGGCGAAAGAAATCGTGGCGGAACATCAATGGCCGGAGCGAATCCCGTTGCGGATCGACGTACGCAAGACGGCCGAACTGATTGCGGGAGCGGATGCCTGTATCGCCTGTTCGGGATCGGTGTCGCTGGAACTCCTGTTCCACCTGCGTCCCGCCGTCATCGTTTATCGCATCAAACGCTCGACCTGGTTCCTGGTCCGCTGGCTCCTGTTGAAGGTCCGCTACATCACCTTAGTCAATCTGTTGGCGTGCGAAGACCGG
This sequence comes from Pirellulaceae bacterium, assembly GCA_026989685.1. GTDB lineage: Bacteria > Planctomycetota > Planctomycetia > Pirellulales > Pirellulaceae > S141-3. The sequence goes on from JALSIV010000372.1 coordinate 4,005, forward strand.
TTCGAAGTCAGCAAGGGGCCTTACGACGCTTCCACAGCGGATCGGATTCGCGTACCCTACCCGGAGTATGCCGGCTACTGGGATAGCTCCCCCGAGGTCGCTCAGCATGTCGTCGAGTGGCTGACGGCCCCGAGCCAACGAGCGGCGTGCGTGGCGCTACTGGAACCACTGCGGGCCCACATGGCCGAAGCGGGAGCGTCTCGACGAGCGGCAAGCTATATCCTGGATCAACTCGGACGGAACCCTCGCGCAACCGAAGCGGCCGCTTGAGCTGCCGGGCCGATTGCCGCAGGGAACGGGAGGAAGACGGAGTCGTGTTGCTGGCTGAACCACCACCGACCCCCTACGACTGGCACTTTCGACTCGGCTCGATCCCCGTGCGCGTCCATCCGCTGTTCTGGGTGCTTGCCGTCTTGCTGGGAATTTCCGGCGAGAATCCGGACGGCTGGAGGCTGTTGATCTGGGTCGCCGTCGTATTCGCATCGGTGCTGGTCCACGAACTGGGACACATTGTGGCCATGCACTTTTTCGGCGAACGCGGTCATATCGTGCTCTACAGTTTCGGGGGTCTGGCCGTCTCCGACCGGATCTCGGCGTGGGGACGAGGCCGCACGCCGTTTTCGCAGATCGTCATTTCCCTCGCCGGACCCTTGGCCGGGTTCTTGCTGGGCATCGCCTCGGTCGCCGTCTTTCTGGCAGGTGGCGGGCAGCTCGTGTTCGAGACGTACGGTCTCATCCGTTCGATCGCGCTACCCGAACAGGTCAGCCGGTACGTCGGCGATCTGGTTTTCTATCTTTGGACGGTCAACCTGCTTTGGGGAGCCCTGAACTTGCTCCCCATCTATCCTCTGGACGGCGGGCAGATATCGCGCGAGTTGTTTCAATTGTGGGACGCGCGTCAAGGCATCATTCAGTCGCTGTGGCTTTCGCTGTTCACAGCCGTCTTGCTGGCGCTCGTAGCCATGACTCAGTGGGAGACTCCGTTTCTGGGAATCTTCTTCATCTACATGGCGGTGACCAATTACATGGCGATCCAGCAACTCTCGGGGCGCGGTTTCGGTGGAGGGCCGCGCTGGTGACGACCGACGCGGAACTCGCAAACCTTCCCGAGCCGCCACGACGGGTGATCGTCGTCGGCGCCAGCAATGTGGCTCTCGGAATCGATGCGTTGATCCCCTGCTGTCACGACTATTGGGGATCACCGCTCGATTTCTTTCTGGTGGGCGGCCATGGGCGGGCGCTTCGGCATGGCTCGCACGTGCTCGGTCGTGTGTTGCCACCGGTGTTGCAATGCCAGATATGGGAAGAACTGCCACGTCAACCGGCCAAACCGACGGCCGTTCTGGTGACGGACATTGGCAACGACCTGCTCTACGGTGCGTCCAGTGAGGAAGTGCTCGAAGCAAGCAAGCAGCTCGTGGCACGTCTAACGCCGCTTGCCGATCGCCTGGTCGTGACCGGCCTCCCCCTGGAAAGCGTCTCTCGGATTTCCCCTACGTGGTACTATCGCTTCCGCCGCTGGGCGTTTCCGTCGTCGTCGCTGGAGTACAAACAGGCGATCGAGGGAGCTCAGTCGATCCATCGTGGACTCGCCCGATTCCCGGCACAGTTCAACTGCTACCTGATGATGCCGATGCCCAGTTGGTATGGGCTCGATCCGGTGCATGTGAAGCGACGGTACTATCTCGATGCCTGGTCGCGTTTTCTGGCACCGTGGAACGATTTTCGCACCCGCGAGTCAAAGACGAGTCGCCGCCAAAGAACCAGTCGCTGGCGATGGTGGATGCGACTCAAGCCGGCCGAGCGCCGCTGGCGCCGGCGCGATTGGTCTGCCATCCAGCCCTGCCACATCGATCCTCGGGGCTCCAGATACTGGGTCTATTAGTGGCGAAAACCATACCACACGACGCCACTCCGGCCCTATACCATTCGACCACAGACTGCCGACACACGACTGCTGCAACGCCCACTCAGTCGAACAATGCTGTTGTGAGTAACAACCGCCGCTTGAGATCCACACCAGCTTTGCCAGTTGTCGTGTAATCGCTCTCATTGCCCCTGCGCAGCGCACGGACTTTGGATTGACAAGCCATATTTTCTCAAAACGACTTGCCAACACTTGACGAATTTGGATAATTTATAGACAATTCCCTCAAAACCGTGTTGCATTTTTCGCGATGATGCGTACAACATAACCTTGAGGAATGGGTTACCACGATGCTGATGGTTGCTATGAGTGTGAAACACGGTCCAGCAACCGGCAGTTCCGAACGGTTCGGACGTGGTATTAGTTTCGTTGGCGAGTAGGGGCTGACCGGCATGTGCCGGTGAATCCTCGGACGGACTCGCCGATCCTTTGTTAACGGAGGACGTACAGTGGCCAAGAAGAAACGAGCTGCCAAGAAGGCAGCGCCCCGGAAGCGAGCTGCCAAGAAAGCAACTCGCAAGAAGGCGACGAAGAAGGCAACCAAGAAGCGAGCTACCAAGAAGCGAGCGACCAAAAAGAAGAAGGCCACCAAGAAGCGAGCTACCAAAAAGAAGAAGGCCACCAAGAAGCGGGCCACCAAGAAACGAGCGACCAAGAAGCGAAAGAAGAAGTAGCCGCATTGGTCGCAGGACAGCAAAGCAAAGCCGCAGTCGGTTCAGCCGGCTGCGGCTTTGTCATTGGGAGGGCTGTCATTGGGCGTGCTGCCATCTGCTGCGTCTTCCCCGCTCCGGCGGCCCCGCACGCAAACCGAAGGTGCTTGCCATCAACAACTTAGAGCCTGTAACAAAACCCGCCGTGCCGCTTTCCGGCCTCGGGCATGTTGCTTGCAGCTTGGAGTTTTGTGACAGCCTCTTATGAATCGAGGAACTCACGCGTCACCCGATCACGGGGAGTTCTAGTTTGGGCGGATTGTTGACAGCCTCGTCGGCGAACCGCTTCACGATGGTATGCACGATCCGTTCGAAGTGAGGCGCCACTTGCGGGTCCTGAGCCATGGTGGCTCCCGCACCGGCATCCCCCCACTGTCGAATGGGAATATGAAGCGGGATTTCTCCCAACAGCGGCACGTCTTGCCGCTCGGCTTCGCGTTTGGCTCCACCGGTCCCGAAAATGTCATACGTCTTCCCGCAGTCGGGGCACAGAAAACCGCTCATGTTCTCCACGATGCCCAGCACGGGAATCCTCACGCGCCGGAACATGGAAATCGCCTTCACGGCATCCAGCAGAGCTACTTCTTGAGGCGTGCAGACCACGATCACGCCGTCGGGGCCGATAACTTGACTCAAGGTCAACGGAACGTCTCCGGTTCCCGGCGGCATATCGATCACCAGGTAGTCGAGATCGCCCCACACCGTCTTCCCCATCATTTGCATGAGCGATCCGTGCAACATCGGGCCGCGCCAGACGACGGCTTCTTCCTTGGGAACCAGGAACCCGATCGAATGGACCGGCATCCCGCCACAGTCGACCGGTATCATCTGCCCCTGCTCGTCCGCTCGAATGGCGCCTTCACTGACGCCCAACAAATGCGGAACGCTGGGACCGTACACGTCCGCATCGAGCAGGCCGACGCGGGCTCCCAACCGGTGAAGTGTGGTGGCCACGCCCACGGCGATCGTACTTTTGCCCACACCGCCCTTTCCCGATCCGACGGCGATGACTTTCTTGGCAGTCAGACCGACCTGTCCTTTGGGAACGGGCGGTCGCTGGAAGGTCGTCAGCTCGACGGCGATCTCCTCAGCTTGCGGAAACCGCTCATGCAACAGCACATGCAGGGAGGCTCGAATATCTTCGGCAATCGGAGCCACCAAAGTGGTCAGCCCCAGGGAAAGTGCAATGCCCTGAGGCGTCACCGCCAAGTCGGTGACCTGCCCTGTTTCCATCACGCTCCGCCCCATTTCGGGATCCCGGAAGTCTCGGAGCGCTTGCGCGACATCTTCTTTGCGAATCTCATTCATTCCCGTATTCCTCATTCATCGATCGAACGTTGTCTGCGTCGACGCGGCATCGGCCTTCATCACCGATCCGCGCTGTTGGCCAGTTCTCGCCACGGCAACCGTTCCCAGATCCTCGCGGTAATGTCGCGAGGGGGCTGAGGCAGGCGTTGCCAATGTCGCTCGAGGACCCGGAGCACCTGGCGCCACTCCCGCCAGTCCGTCTGCACCCACACCGCACCGGCCTGTCGAAACACGCCGGCGTGCGGCGACAAGTGAGCGGGCAATACGACCACCACACAAGGCTGACGCACCGACTGGTTTCGGAGCCATGTGGCCCGCAATGCAGCATCCAGTGTCTCCTCCTGGCCCACGAGCAACCAGGCAGCCCGTGGCGACGCACTCGCGAGGTCGCCCAAACGATCGACCTGGGAGTGCCCCCATAGTTTGACAGAGGGAAGCCTGGGACGTAACCTCCGCTGCCACGCCGCGCCGGCCTCGCAAATCATCAGCGCAGGGTCCAAGTCACTCATTCGTTTCTCTATTCCAGGGCCCCAGCTTCCATTGTGCCGCGCGTCGAATGACCCGCTGGCGACTCACCCCAAGCAACCTCGCTGTTTCGGTCTTGTTCCCCTGCGCCGCCAAGAGCGCACGCGAGAGCAACTCCCGCTCGACGTCCTCGAGAAACGCATCCAAACGGATCGGCTCGAAACGGCGACGGGGATGGAGCGCCGCATCGTCGGCGTAGTCGAACAGTTCGGGCAAGCCGTCGATTCCCATCTGCGGACGATCGGCGAGAGAGACGGCTTGAGCCACTACCTCGGACAGCTCCGCGATGTTCTCGGGCCAGTGGTACGAGGCGATGCGATCCAGAGCGGCCGAATCGAAGCCGCTCAATTCGCCCCGCGAGTGTGTCTCCACGAGCTGCTGAGCGATCAGTGCGATGTCGCCGGGCCGCTCGGCCAACGACGGCAGCCGCACGGAAAAGGTGGTTAGCCGGAGGGCCAGTGCCTGATCGAAATCGGCATCTTCACTCGTCAGCTCCCTCCGAGATGTCGAGAGTACCACGCAGGACTCGGAAATCGGCATCGTCCGCAAGAAGTTCCCTAATACAGCCTGTGCTTCCGAGTTCAATTCATCGACGTCCATCAACAGCAGCCCGGAATGCGGCGAGTCCGCCCGCGTTCCAGCGAACAGTTCAAGACTTGATTGCACCAGTTGACCGTCCATCAGCGGGCAGGCGATCGCAAACAATTCGCCGGCAGTCTCCCGCTGGGCCATCGCTCGATGGTAAAGATACCGAGCCACCTCTTCACGACCAATTCCAGCCGGTCCGTAGATCAGTGTCGGCGCCAGACGAAGACTCAAGGTGGCGATCTGCTCCCGAACTCGCTCGACGAGTTCGCTACGCCCCAGCAAGGCCGGTGGTAGCTGAGAAGCGTATCGTTGTCGGAGATCCTGAAGTTGGGCTCGCAGGCGTGCGGCTTCGGACTCGCGCTGCAACAGGCCATCACGCCAAACGTCCACCGTGGTGTCGGTGACCGACACCCACACCGTCGCGACGTCGTCGTTCTGTTTGACGAGTCGAATGCCGTGAGCGATCCGGGGCTGCGAGTCTTCGGGCACCAAGACGAAAGTCGAGCAGGTTTCCCGCTCTTCCAGTTCGCGGGGCGGCGCGAGCTGCGATGCGATGCGGTGCGAACGTTCGAGCGAGTCTTGGTGGGATTCGCCTCCACACGGCAAGCCGATCAGCTCGGCCGGATCGGTTTTCAACCAACGTCCCAATGCCGGATTGGCGTAGGACAGATGCCGCTCGCGCACCGCATAGATGGGAAGGGACGACTCTTCGAATTCGCGAGTCGGATGAATCGACTTCCCTCGCCGCCGTGCCATGATCTCACTCGGCCTCGAAAGGAGCCAACGGTGCGCCGGGCGGACGAAGGTCTCTCGCCAAGTCAGCCGGCCGCTCAGAGGCCGCCTGGTCGTTCGACGCCGGCTGTCTCACCGGTGTCAGCATCTGTTCGGCTTGCTGGGCCGTTTGGAATAGGGCGCCGGGCATCAAGCCGAACACCACGACAAGCCACGCGCTGACGACGGCACACGCCATCGGCCCCAAAGCCTGCGGCGCCAAGGGAACTTCTCGGCGACGAGCGGGCGCTGGCTGGAAGTACATGGCGGCAATGATCCGCAGGTAGTAGGCGGCGGCGACCGCCGCGTTGACGGCTCCCACCAGAGCCAGCGCGAACAACCAAGCCCCGCGAGGATCCACTTCCCTTCCGGTCAGCCAGCGCAAACCGCCGTCCAGCACGCTGCCGAGAACACTCAGTTTTCCCCAAAAGCCAGCCAAAGGCGGGATCCCCGCGAGTGAAAACAGGAACACGGCCAGAAGCGCGGCCAGGACCGGGCGGGCTCTTCCCAAACCGTGGAGATCCTGGAGTGTTCGCACTTCTTTTCCGTCCGTGGCCAATGCCGTCCACGCGGCAAACACTCCCAGTGTGGCCGGAATGTAGACGGCCACGTAGAACACGGTTCCGGCAATGCCTCCGAACCCGTCGCTGCTACCCATCGAAAGCACCACAGCCACACCCATCAGCATGTAGCCTGCGTGCGCGATCGAGGAATAGGCCATCAGCCGGCGAAGATCCCGCTGCCAAAGAGCACAAGTGTTGCCAAAGGTAATCGTGATCATCGACAGCAGCGCCACCAGTTCCCACACGAACGGCGTCGTGGTGACCCCAGGCTGCCCGAACAGCCGAATCAGCACGATCACGCCCGCCAACTTCGGCAACGTGGCCAGCAACCCGGCATTGGCGTGACTGGTTCCCTGAAACACGTCAGGAGCATAGAACTGGAACGGAACCGCAGCCATCTTGAAG
>JALSIV010000373.1 GCA_026989685.1 Pirellulaceae bacterium
TCTGGGCGAGTCCTGGTACTACAACGCCGACATCACTCAGATTCGAGGCGAGATCAGTTGGATGTTTCCGTCTTGCCATGAACTCGGCTACTGGTTCACTGCCAACCTCAACGACGACAGCATCACCGGCAATGTGATCGGTGAGCCGGCGGTGACCCTCAATGGAACGCTGACGGTGGACCAGCATCGCTTCTTCTATCGGCGGCGGTTTGTCGAGTCGGGTGCCGAAGGACGCTTGTCGGCCGGCTTCACCAGCGCCGGCGACGGCCTGTTGGGTGCCGACTTCCAGGTACCGCTTTCGGATTGCTGGGCCCTGGAGTCGACCTTCACCTACTTGATTCCCGACGGGGACGCTCGAGCCGGTGCCTTCGCCGACGAGGCCTGGAATGTGGCGTTCGGTCTGGTCTGGTATCCCGGTGCCCGCAAGGCTCGCGGCAGAGATTATTTCCGGCCGTTGTTCGACGTTGCCGACAACGGTTCCCTGATCGTTGCTCGTCCGTAAGTGCCACAACCGGCAACGCGGGAAACGAAGAGGCGGTCACCATGTGGCCGCTTCTTCGCCGTCTAGCCTCAAAGTCAGACACTTGGCACTTCCCCCCGCTTTGACGAATTCGCTGAGAGGCGTCTCGTGAGGCGTGAAACCGGCCGCCTTCAGTTGCCGGTGCAGGTCGGGGCAGCCGGTATTGGTCACGACATCCGAGCCGACGACGACGGCGTTGCAGGCGAACGACCGCGCTTCGTCTTCCTGCACTTCGATCAGTTCTGGAATCTCCGCCCGGATGACTCGCCGGCCGTATTCGTCGAAGGCATGAGGGAACCAGACGGCGGCGGTGGGAGTGAGGGGGCAGAAGCAAGTATCGAGGTGATAGTAGTACGGGTCGACGAGTTCCAGCGGAAGGACTCGGCAGCCGACAAGCCGGCCGACTTCCTGTTGGGCTGCGGCGTCGCTGCGGATGTGGTATCCGCCGAACAGCGTACTGCCGCAAAACAGGGCATCGCCGGCTCCTTCGAAGAAATGTTCCTCGGGAAGCCGTTCGACCTGAAAGCCGTTTTCACTGAACCACGCAGCGTCCACCGCTTCCTCGCCCTGACGCTGAGGATGCCGGAACCGCGAGAGAATCACTCGATCGCCATGGATCATCCCCGCGTTGGCCGTGAAGACCAGATCGGGCAACCCGGCAACTGGTGTGAGCTGTTCGATGGTTGCGCCGAGCGACTCGAGCAGATCGCGCAGGCGGCTCCATTGCTCGGCGGCCAATGCGTGGTCCGCCTGCCGCTGCGTGTTCATCCACGGGTTGATTTCGTATTCGATTCCGTAGTGCTCGGGCGGACACATCAGGATACGGGCCATATCAAGCCTGACTCTCTTGACGGTCGAGTTCTTCCAGCAACGTATGCAGGAAAGGTGCCACGTCGGTGACGATGCCGGTGGTCTGGAAGGAGCCTCGGTCGTTGAGTTTGATGACGGTGGACGGATTGATATCGACGCAGACCACGGGAATCCAGGCCGGCAGCAGATTGCCCACGGCGATGGAATGCAGCGTGGTGGCCAGCATCAAGCAGAAGCCGGCCTGGCGGATGCAATCGCGCATGGCTTGCTGGGCTTTCAGCACGTCGGTGATGACGTCGGGAAGCGGACCGTCGTCGCGAATACTGCCGGCCAACACGAAATCGACACCCTGCCGCACGCATTCGAACATGATGCCACTGGAGACGATTCCCTTTTCCACGGCCCGGGAAATACTGCCGGCGCGGCGGACTCGATTGATGGCCCGCAGGTGATGCTCGTGTCCCGCTTCCACCGACGTCCCTCGATCGAGATTCACGCCGAGGCTGGTTCCAAACATCGCTTGTTCGATGTCGTGGACCGCCAGGGCGTTGCCGGCAAACAGGTATTGGACGTAGCCCCGGCGGATCAACTCGCACAACTGCCCCGCACTACCGGTATGAACGACGGCCGGTCCCGCCACTACGATAGTGCGCGAACCCGATTGTCGAGCCTGAAACAGTTCCCGCGCCACTTCGCGGACGGCGACCGATTTGGGTTTTTCCGTGGAGACCGCGGAATTCATGAATTCGAAGCCGTGAGCCGCATCGATGCGCTGAGGCGGAAAAACGCGCACCCCCCGGTGCCCGACCACGTAGGCTTGTCCCTTTTTCACGGCGACCATGGGGACGCAGCGAGCCGTCCGGTGAGCGGGATCGACGCAGATGCCACAGTCCATTTCCTGATCCGCCACTTCGACCCACTTGCCGTCGATCCGCACTTGAGTCCGCTGATTGGTCGTGCTGTAGAATCCCTCGGGAAAGGCGCCGTCCATGTCGGCTGCTTCCCAACGGCAGTCATACTGGTCGACCGGGACGGCGCCGTGGTCGAAAATGGCGTTGAGAATCTCTTGCAACCGTTCGTCGGACGGAGCGGTAACGGTCAAACGGGCGTGACTGGGGTCGGTCCGTTGCTCGCCGATCGAAATGTCCTTGATCTCGAAGTGGCCACCTGCCGAGGTGATCAGGTCGAGTACTTTGGGGAGGATCAAACTGTCGATGATATGTCCGCGGACTTCCACCTCGGCGGTCGGTTCGTTCGGGGAGGTCGGCGACGCTGCTTGAGAGTCGTTCATCATGACGACCTTAATCTATGGCGTTGATCTCCGAATCCCGGCCTCGCGACACGGCTCTGCCGGTAGGCGAGCTCCTCACGCTGGCAGTCGGCCCCTGGCATCGACAAGGGTTTCCATTATAGAGATCGTAAAGAAGGCTGGCGAGGGCGGAGACTCTCACTTCCCCTCGAAACGGGCCGCCTCTATAGTGAGTGACTTCCAGGGCAGCGCTGGTGTACCGCCCCGTTTTCACGATCGTGCAGACTTTCGGAAGAAAGCTCGGATTGCCGCCGACCCAGCCGTGGGATGTTGGCGGCCGATTCTTCCCGACGACATATTTCCTTGCAGGCACCAACAATTCAATGAACGCACCCGATTCCAAGGACCACTGGAAAGAACTCGCCGACGAAATCGGCGCCGAAGTTCCCGAGATGCCCGAGGCAGCGCCCGCACCGCCGCCGGCACCGGAGGCAGCGGAGCCATCTTCGCCTTCCAAGCGAGCTGCCTCGCCACCGCCACCTCCACCGGAAGCGGACTGGGATGCCCTGGCGGCCGACCTGGGACTGGAAGTAGAACCGGCTCCGTCAGCCACTCCGACACCGCCCGTGGCAAACGAACCGCAGGGGGCCGAGACACCCGTCATGCCGGAACGGGACAAAGAGATCGAACCCGAACCGTTCGATCCGCTGGCCGCCTGGGACAAGCCACCCGAAGCTCCGAGTGAGCAGCCGGCGACCGCCGAACCGGAAGCCCGTGATCCACTGGAGCTGCCGCCTGCTCCCGACGTTTCGTTTCAAGAGTTCGCCGAAGAGATGGCATCGGACGAGTCGGAGTCGATGTTCGAATCGCCCGACGCCGAGGATGCACGCGAGGTGGCCGAACGCCGCCAGCGCCGTCGGCGCCGCCGTGGTCGACGCGGGCGCGGGGAGTCGAGTGACGAACCTCGCGTCGAACCGGAGCGCCGGGCAGAGGTGGAAAGCCGGACCGAACCGACCGACGAAGAAGAGGCACCGCCGCGACGACGCCGGCGCCGCGCGCGTCGTAGTTCGGACGATCGAGCCGATTCGGCGGAAAAGGCAGCGGCCGAGCCGGTTGACGAAGCCGCCGAACCGGCTCCCAAGAAACACCGCAACATTCCGACATGGCAAGAAGTCATCGGCAGCGTGATCGAGTCCAACTTGGGCAGCCGCAGTCGTTCGTCTCGAGGTGATGGGCGGCGACGCCGCGGAGGGCGACGACGGTAGCTCGGCCTGTCCACCGTCGTGTCACTTGGTGGCAGTGTCACATGGTGGCAATGGTCGTCACTTGGTAGCAATGGTCGACTGCAATGGCCGCAATACCTGGTCGATCAGGAATCGATCGATGATATCGCAGCAGACCTCGGTCAATTCCCGCAGCGTTCCCATGAACGAAGCGTGCGACTGAGGCGTACCGAAACGCCGAGCGGTGAGATAGACGCTGAGCTGCTCGTCGGGAAACTCGCCCGTTCGCAGGTGATAGGCCGTGGTACGCGACTCGACACTCAGCCGGCACTGGGTTCGACAGTCGCTATCGAGTGCCACCTGGATCGATGGTTCGTGCGAAACCACGCGTCCCCCTGTGACCTCCGTCAGTTGCTCGAAGGCGGGGGTGATCCCCAACGCGTCGGCCAACAATTGATTGTGGTTTCCGCGGTAGGTGAAATCGAAGCCGAACATCACGTTCAGCGACTCGCAGTCCAGCGGGCTTACCGAAAGCGCGTGCGGCACATGGTCCAGAACGTATGCGTGCTGCTCGGTCGCCTGATGCACGGACGCAGGATTGACGATGCCCGAGCAGATCCGTCGGGGCTCAAGCGTGACCCAGCGATAGTTGCCGTTGTCTTTGTCCTCCTCGAGCACATAATCGCCGCGCTCGCGACCGTAAAAATTGTGCATCGAAGGGTACTGCTTGCGAATCTGCTCGAAGAAATGGAGTACCGTCTCCCGGTTCTGGGGGAGATCCATTTCCGTGTGCAGGTGCATGTTGATATAGTAGTCGTCACTGAAGGACGAGTACTGGTCCATTAGGGTGGCTCCTTGTTGTGAGAAAGACGGGATCCGTTCCCAGTGGCCGAATCCTCTCCGCCACTACTGTCAGTATATCGACGGTCGGCAAGAGCTGTCAAAGAGGGCACCGGCCGCCAGAGGGGGTCCTTGAAACTCGGCGACGGGAGCGATCAAGATGGATCCGGCGACGGTTGCGAATTTCCAACGGGGTTCGGCGGCCCATCGAGTCATGCGAGTCGACGTGGCGGGCTTTCGGTTTCGAGTGGTCTGGCATGGCGAGCTGCTGGCCCGGTTGGCATTCGAATCGGCTGAGGACGGTTTGGACGAGGGTGATTCGGAGGCTGGCCAGATCCTCGGGGACGAGGAACTCGGCCGTGCGGGGGCTGCGGGCGGCGGTTCAGTTTCTGTCCACCGATCGCTGTGTGACCAATTGGAGAAGTTGCTGTCGGGAGAGCCGGTCGGCTTCGGCGACATCGAAGTGGATCTGGGCTGGGCGACACCCTTTCAGAGGCGAGTGTTGTTGGCATGCCGGCGGGTTGCGTGGGGCTGCGTGGCGACGTACAAAGACTTGGCGCGCGAAGTCGGGTCCCCGCGAGCGGCTCGGGCCGTGGGAAATGTCATGCGTGCCAACCGTTGTCCGCTGGTGATTCCGTGCCACCGCGTCGTACCGAGCAGCGGTGGACTGGGCGGGTTTTCGGCTCCCGGCGGTGTCCGGCTGAAACAGAGATTGCTTGCCATGGAAGGTTTTTGAGCCTGTAATAAAACCTGCCGCATCGCTGCTGAAGCTCGGATATGTTGCTTGCGGCACGGAGTCTTGTGACAGCCTCTTAGTGCCTGTAACAAAACCTGCCGCACCGCTGCCGAAGCTCGGATATGTTGCTTGCGGCAGGGAGTCTTGTGACAAGTTCTTAGAGCCTGTAACAAAACCTGCCGCACCGTTTTCCGGACTCGGGTGTGTTGCTTGCGGCAGGGAGTTTTGTGACAACCTCTTAATGTCCCCGCCCGAAGGTGAACCGGTTGTTCGCCGTGCTGGTTTCCCAATCTGTGCCGGGTGGACTATAATGGTCCCCACTGTATGGCTCGAGACCAACGTTGCATTCGAGCGCGTCCTTGGATCCTGGCGACTCGGTGCACTCTCGCCCCAACATCGTCCCACCTGTAAGGAGCCTCACGCGATGACTCACAAATCCCGATCGACTCGCCGCCGTTTTCTGCAGCAGACATCGGCATCTGCGGCCATCCTTTCCGCCGGTGTCTGGACAGGTGTTTCCAAAGCCGAATCGAAGTCGGCCAATGAGAAACTCAACATTGCCTGCATTGGCACGGCTAATCGGGCGGCGGCCGACATTCAGGGAGTGCAGAGTGAGAACATCGTCGCCTTAGTGGATGTGGACAAGAACTATCTCGATCGCGCGGCATCGCGATTCAAGCAGGCTCGGACCTACGCCGACTACCGCGAGATGCTGGCGAAAGAGGCAGGCAAAATCGACGCCGTCGTAATCGGTACCACGGATCACCACCATGCGCCGGCCACCATTCGAGCGATCAATGCGGGGTTGCACGTCTATTGCGAAAAACCGTTGACGCACACGGTGGCCGAGGCTCGGATCGTCACCGAGGCGGCTCGCAAGAAGGGAGTGGCCACGCAATTGGGAACTCAGATTCACGCCGGCGAAAACTATCGTCGCGTGGTGGAGATGATCCAGGCGGGAGCGATCGGCGAGGTGACGGAGGTTCATGTCTGGGTCGGCAAGGGCTGGGGCGGAGGCAAGCGTCCTAAGAAGGGCCAGCAGCCGCCGGCCACCTTGAGTTGGGACATCTGGCTCGGGCCGGCTCCCGTACGGCCCTACTATCCCGGCCTTTACCACCCGGCTCAGTGGCGCCGCTGGTGGGACTTCGGCCAAGGGACGTTGGGCGACATGGCCTGTCACTACATGGATCTGCCATTTTGGGCATTGAAGCTCCAGTATCCCACGCACTGCCGCGCCGAGGGACCGGCCGTCGATCCGGAGACTTGCCCGTTGGGACTGACGGTCGAGTATCAGTTCCCGGCTCGAGGCGACCTGCCGCCGGTCAAGTTGACTTGGTACGACGGGAACCGGATTCCCAAGCAGGTGGCCGGACAGCGGGTTCCCAGCGCGGGCGTGATGTTCATCGGTAGCGAAGGGCAGATGTTCGCCAACTACGGCAGCTACAGGTTGTTCCCTGCGGAGAAATACGCCAAGTACGAGCCTCCCAAGCCGACGATTCCCCGATCGATCGGTCACCACCGGGAATGGATCAAGGCGTGCAAGGAAGGATCGCCCACGACCTGCGCGTTCGAGTATTCCGGTCCGCTCACCGAAGCCGTACTATTGGGCAACGTCTCCTATCGGACTGGCAAGGCGCTGGAGTGGGATGCGGAAAAACTGACGGCGACCAACTGCGAGGAAGCTCGGCACTACATCCACAAGCAATACCGCGCCGGTTGGGAAGTGGCCTGAGTCCAGCGCGGCGGCCTTCCATCATTTGCACGATCGACGGCGAGTTGATAGAATCGACTCGTCGGATCAGTGAAGAGCGCTCGGGCAGGGAACGCTTGTGTTCGTTGTCTTCTCGGTGAGCGGTGTGGAGGTCGACCATGTGGCGGGATGATCGGAACCGGGGGAAGTGGTGCGCGATGACGGCGCTGCTGGCGGTTGGACTGTTTTGGGCATGGGCCGGACGAACGACTCGAGCCCAAGAAAAGGCGAAGCCGCCGGGACGCAAACCGCCGAAAAAGATCGCCATTGAACCTCGAGTCATTGATCCGATCGAGGTCTTGCCCAAGGCGCTGACCGTTTCGGCGACGGCCGACTTTTCGGATTCGTCGTTGCGGGAATTCGTGCAGTGGCTGGAGGAAAAACAGAACCAAGTCGTGTTGCTCGACGCGCGCGCTCTGCGAGACGCCGGAATCTCGCCGGCCGAGCCGATCTCCGATCGCCTCGATCATGAGCCCATCTATTTGCTGCTGTCTCGACTCCGGTCTCTCGGGATCGGCTGGTACTTCGAAGACGACGTGCTCCATCTGACCGCCCTGGCCAAGATGGACCGTCAGGTGACGGTGCCTCACGATCTGTCCCGCCTGCTGGCCTCCGGTTACACGTCGCACCGACTGGAGACGGCCATCATGCGGACGGTGGCTCCCACAAGTTGGCAGGCAGTCGGAGAGGGACCGGGAACGGTCAGTTTTCTCGGCGATGTGATGTTCGTGCGGCAGTCCGATTGGGCTCAGTATCAGATCGTCGCGTTGCTCAAGGCGCTGGAAAAGCCGGCCGAGCGCACGTATGTGCTCGAGCCGAAACGGCATTTGGATTTCCGCGGAAGACTGGAAGGGCCGATGAGTGTGTCGTTCGACGAAGTGCCGCTGGCCGACGTGATCGCTCAGCTCGGGCGCGACTCGGGGATCGACATGCGACTTCACACCAAAGGGCTGGAACAGCTCCGCGTGCGCTCGCGCCAGCCCGTGACACTCAAGGTGCGCGACCGCAAGTTGCGGACGATTCTCGACGCGGTGCTCTTACAGTTTCATTTGCGCTGGATGTTGCGTGATGGAGTTCTCTGGATCACCAGTCCGGGCGAAGCCGAAGATTGTTTCAAGACGGCCGTGTATGACGTAAGCGATTTGTGCCGTGACGAGAACGAGGCGAATGCGCTGACTCAAGCACTGAAGCGTCAAACTTCGGCATCCTTCTGGGGAAGCGGCCTCGGTGGCGGCCTGATGCAGTTCGGTTCGAATGGCGGTGGGCGCGGCTTCGACAGGGAGGACGATTCCGAGGACGGAGCGTTGGACGGACCGGCCGGCGGCGGGACCATCGTGATGGTGCGCCCCGGCACCATGGTGATCTATGCCATCCAGCCTGCGCACGACGCCGTGCTGGCGCTGCTGCGATCGTACCGCCGGGCGCTGCTGGCCACGAAGCCTCGCAAGACGGCTCCGGCCGGGGACCCGATCACGACCGTCTACTATCGCTTACCCGAGACCGTGGCCAAGGATCTGGAGCGGATGTTGCCGAAGCTGGTGGGCCCGGCGTGGCATCCCGAAGGAGCGAAGGAGAAACTCGGGGAGATGATCCGAATCAGTTCGGAACCCGAGACGCTCGACGCCCCCACCGACGACGGTCTGTTGATGTTGCCGCAGGCGGTGCTGGTGATCCGGCACCGCGCGAGCGTCCACCGCAAGATCAGAGAAGTGATCGAGCGGGTATTGTCCGGCGATTTCTCGGGTGAGGCCGCGGGTGGTTTCGGCGGCGGCGGTCTTGGTGGCGGCGGTTTCGGCGGTGGTTTCTTTCGCGTTCAAAGCGAGGCCGCCAAGGCGAAGCGGTGAACTCAGTTCCCCAGGTACTTGACCTGTATGCGGGCCTGGGGAAGTGCCTTCCGCAGAGGCTCGATGCCTTGCTCCGTCACAGCGGTCCGAGTGACATATAGTTGTCGCAATGACTTCAGGCCCATCAGATGCGCGAGACCTGCGTCGGTGACGGCGGTCGAGCCGAGATGAAGAAACTCCAGCTTCGTCAGCGGCTCGAGGTGCTTCAGGCCAGCGTCGGTGATCTGAGTGTTGTCGAGATTGAGCCACCGTAATTCGGTAAGGTGCGACAGAGGCTCCACGCCGGCATCCGTGATGGCCACCCGCCACAGGTTGAGCTTGCGTAAAGCTGCCAGTTTTCCGATGGACGCCATTCCGTCGTCGAACACCTGACTGTTTTCACTCAGGTCGAGCTCCTCCAGCCGGCCGCAGCCCGCCAACGCGGCCAGGCCGGCGCTGGTGACCTGCGTACCCGAGATGCGAAGACGTCTCAACCGGGGAAACTTGGCGACCACGGCCAGCGCCTCGTCTCCGACCAGCGTGCGAGCCAGGTAGAGTCCCTCGATCGATTCGATCGCGGTCAGGGCTTCGAGACCCGTTTCGCTGACCCACAGGTGATCGGCGTAGAGCACTCGCAACCGAGGGAGGGATGCGAGTGCCGATAGGCCCTCATCGTCGACGGTCGTCTTGCTGTTCTCGCCCGAGAGGCGGAGCACTCGGAGTTCGCTGAGCTTCGCCAACTGCTTGAGTCCTTCGTTGGAAATAGCGCAGCCGCGCAGATCGAGGTCGTGGAGAGAGGGGATCGTGCTCAGTATGGCCAGGCCTTGGTCGGTGACCTCAGTTTGAGCCAAGCGGAGTCGGCGGAGCGCCGTCAATTGCGTCAAGGATTCCAGCTTGTCGTCGGTCACCGGCTTTCCCACCAGGTCGACATCGATGACGCGGCCATCGGAGCCTTTTTGGAGTCTTGCGCCGAGTTGTTCCAGCGTGGTGATCGTCGAAGGAGGATCCGCTGTGACCGGCTGGTCTCTTGCGGCTGTTTCGGCATCGGAGGGATGAGCCGGTGTTGCATTCTCAGTCCGGCAGGCCAGGTGGCTGCCGAGAGCGAGAGAAAGCAACGAAAGGGTGAGCATGAAGGCGGGGCGGGAGAGTTTCATGGCGGGAATTCTCGGCAAGTTCAGTCGTCGGTCGAGGATGGGTGTCCAGGTGAGCGGGAGACCTTGCTGGTAGGGCGATATTGTGATTCAAACCATGCGAACCGGGTAGTCGGGGCGGCGGGGGGGTGGACGAACCGTATCGGCAGACACGGGCACGAAGCCCGGGATGCCTGGGCGCACGACACGGTTTGCTGGGATCTGGTACGCAGTTTGCTTGCCGCGATTTGCTAGCGCTGTCGTCGTTTCGAGAAGTCCGTAAGCGGTTCTATCTCGCCGAGCCGATCGTGGTGGTTTTCGGATGGGTTGGCAGCAGGAACACTCGGCGAAAACTCACCACACCGTACGCGTACTCAGGCGCCAGCCGGTACTCGTAATCGTAATCGTAATCGAAAAGAACTTCCCGTTGGCCGAGCCACTCGTCGATCACGATCGGCGGCATGTTTACCGCCTGCCGTTGGAGTATTTCGGTTCTTCCTTTGATGTTGCGGTCGCTCGTGAGGAAGCTGTGGCGCGCGACAGTGGAGGCGGCGAGTACGATTACGATTACGAGGACGAGAGTATTTGATGTGGGGGGGCGGGTCGCGTGAGTTCGGCACCCGACCGACGAACAAACTCGCCGTCGCGTCCGCTCACCCCTCCCCCCTCACACCTCACACCTCCCCCC
>JALSIV010000374.1 GCA_026989685.1 Pirellulaceae bacterium
CAGGAGCGCCGCAGGGAACGACAGGTATCGGGCACACGCGGTGGGCGACGCACGGCGCGCCGACCGAGAACAACGCACATCCGCATCTGGGTGGTGACGGCGTGGTGGCCGTCGTGCACAACGGAGTGATTGAAAACCACGTGGCGCTGCGTGAGCGGTTGGCGGCAGCCGGCTATGAGTTCCGTTCTCAAACCGACAGCGAAGTGGTGGCGCATTTGATTGCCGAGTCGCTCCGTCAGATTGATACGCGCGGACCCGCCGGCTCGCTGAAAGAACGCTTGATTGAAGCGGTCGAGATTGCGGTAAGTCAGTTGCAGGGAACGTACGGCTTGGCGATTTTGTTCCGTGATGCCCCCCAGTGGCTGATGGGAGTGCGGCTGGGTAGTCCGCTGGTGGTGGGGATCGGCAGTGGTGTCCACTACTTGGCCAGCGATGCTTCGCCACTGGCCGGGCATACCGACCGGATCGTCTATCTGGCCGATCATCAGTTGGTGCTGCTTTCGGCGGACGCCTTGGAGGTTCGTCACCGCGATCACGGGAGGATTCGCCATCAGATCGAGGCATTGGAACTCGATGCGGCGGACATGGACACGGGCGGATTCGAACATTTCATGTTGAAGGAGATCTTCGACCAGCCGGAAGCACTGCGCAATACGATGCGCGGGCGGCTGAGTGATGACGACGCAACGGCCGTGTTCGGCGGGCTGAATCTGCGCCCTCAGGAACTGCGGCAAGTACGACGGCTGTTGATCACGGCGTGCGGCACGAGTTGGCATGCGTCGCTGGTCGGCGAGTACCTCATCGAGGAGATGGCTCGGTTGCCGGTGGAAGTCGAGTATGCCAGTGAACTGCGGTACCGCAATCCGCCGCTCGATCCGGAAACACTGCTGTTCGCGGTAACGCAGAGCGGAGAAACGGCGGACACATTGGCCGCGCTGCGAGAACTGAAGCGGAAGGGCCACCCGACTCTGGCGATTTGCAACGTCGTGGGCAGTACGATCGCTCAGGAAGCCAATGGCGGGCTGTACCTGCACGCCGGTCCGGAGATCGGCGTCGCTTCGACGAAGGCCTACACCAGTCAGTGCCTGGCGATGGCCATGCTGGCACTCTATTTCGGCCGGTTGCATCACCTGAGTTATGATCAAGGGCGGCGGATGATCGATGCGATGCGCCGATTGCCGGACGCCGTCGAGCACGCTTTGCAAACCAATGACGTGGCGCGACGCGTCGCCGAGCGGTACAGTGGCGCCAACAACTTCCTCTATCTGGGGCGGCAGGTCAACTTCCCCACCGCACTGGAAGGGGCGTTGAAGCTGAAGGAAATCAGCTACATTCACGCCGAGGGCTATCCGGCGGCCGAAATGAAGCATGGCCCGATTGCACTCGTGGACGAACACACTCCGAGTGTCTTCATCATGCCGCAGGGATTCGTGTACGATAAGGTGATGGCGAATCTCGAAGAGATCAAAGCACGCGGCGGTCCGGTGATTGCCGTTACCGTCGAAGGAGACCGGGAAACGGCTCGGCTCGCGGACGAAGTCATCCATGTACCGGCGATCGAGGATTTCTTGCAGCCGATCGTGAACATTATTCCCTTGCAACTGTTGGCGTACCACATCGCCGTCCTGCGAGGTTGCGACGTGGACAAGCCGAGAAATCTGGCCAAGAGCGTGACCGTCGAGTAGAAACGCGAGCAGCAGTGTGATCCGAATCGAGTGGGCTGTCTTGGCGCTTTCAGCCGGCGTGGTGGCCGGACTGGTGCTGGGCGCTTTCGCACTGGTACGTTCCTCGGTCGAGTCCTATGACCCCTCGCCGGTCCCGGCGACCGACCGGCATTGGCGAGTGGTGCGGCGAGCTTTTCTGGTCGCGGCCGTAGCCTTCCTGCTGTTTTCCATCTACGGCTCTTTGATTCCGTTTCGCCTACAGGTTCCCGACCTGGGCGAGCGGCCACCCGATCGCTGGTTGGTCTGGTCGTTTTCACGCACGGACATGGCGGCCAATTTCTTGCTGATGGTTCCCGGCGCTTACTGCCTGATGGGCGCGACGTGCCTCCGCTCGCGCAAGTGGTGGGTGCTCGGGCTGGCCTCGCTGGCCACACTCCTCGTTTGCGGCTTGGTGACATGGATCAACGAATTCGGGCAACTATGGATCGCTCGACGAGTCGCCTCGTGGACCGATATCGTCATGCAGCATCTGGGGGCGATCACCGGAGTAGCGGCTTGGTGGATCAGCGGGGCGCTGGTGTCTCATTGGGTGTGGGAGTTCGCTTCGCAAAGGCGGTCGGCCAGTCGCTGGAGTTGGATTTTGGAACTCTACATGGTCGGCTTCGTGTTCTATCATCTGCTGCCGCTCGATTTGACGATCAGTGTCGGCGAGATCGGAAACAAGTTCGTCACGGGGCGGATCAACATCATTCCTTTTCGCGATCTGTCTCACCGGACGGCCGATTGGGTCGAGCTGTTGCGCGACGTGGCGATCTACGTGCCTGTCGGAGCGTTCGTCACATTGTGGCGAACGGCGCGGCTGCGGTCGTTCTCTCAGTCGCTCTGCTTCGGTTTCCTGATCGCGGTAGCCGTGGAAGCCGGGCAGGTCGTGGTGCGCAGCCGCTTTGCCGATAGTGGAGATGTGCTGTTGGGAATGCTCGGCGTCGCCCTCGGACATTTTCTTGTCCGTCGATTGGCTCGAGGTAAAATCGCCGATTCCACCGCCGCCTATCGCTGGGGACTGGCGTCCATCGCCTGGATGTTGGTACTTCCGGTCGTGTTTTGGTACCCGTACGAACTGACCCAAGACTCCGGTTCCATTCGCGGGGCGTTCGAGCAGTTTTGGAGCCGGCCGTTCGAACGGCTGATCATGGGAAACTCGACGTTGGGGATTACCGTGATCATACTGCGCGACCTCGTAGCTTTCGTGCCGCTCGGATTGCTGCTGTCTCAGGTGGCAGCCAGGGTTGCCAAACGGTCGTCGGTACGGCGAGCGGCGACGTTGGCAGCCGGGGCGACAATCGTGGCATACGCTACCGCTTTGGAATTGGTACAACTGGTGATTGTGGGACGGACGGCGGACATCACCGATTGGGGCCTGTTCGTCGTATCGGGATGGATGGGCCTGACCCTGGGACTCAAGGCGACTCGGCAGCCTTCCGACGCTGCCGGCGAGGAGTCCTGGTCGGCAGAGAGTTCGGATTCGTCGGTTCACGCTCGTTAGTCCGGAAAAAGGCTGCGGGGAGTCGGTCGGCACTAGCCGTCATCCGACGAGTCCGTTTCAAGCTGATACTTGGTGACGACGCGCACCAGTTCGGCTACGGAGCGGACGTGCATCTTGCGGGTGACGTGACTGCGATGAACTTCGACCGTCTTGGAGCTGATTCCCAGTTCTTCGGCGATTTGCTTGGTCGGCTTCCCCTCGACGACACGATCGAGCACCTCTCGTTCACGCCGAGTCAACGACTCCAAACGCTCGGCGACCTCGCGCTGGGCCAACCTGCTGACGTGCGTCCGTAGCTGGTCCTGCACGACCTCCTCGATCCGGTGGACCAACTGTGCCGTTTCCAAGGGCTTGGTGAAATAATCTGCGGCCCCTGCCCGCATGGCTCGGACCGCCGACGGGATGTCTCCATAGCCCGTAATCACGATGAAAGGCAATTCACATCCCCGACTTCGTGCGGCTTTCAGGATCTCCACGGCGCTCGTCCCGGGAAGACGCAGATCGACCACGGCGCAGTGGGCATCGTGCAAGGCGGCGCGCTGCAGGAATTCCTCCACCGTGCCGAAGGTCTCGATGTGGTAGCCGCGGCTTTCCAGCAACGCCTGCAGAGATTCCCGAACCTGGGAATCATCATCGAGCACCAAAACCGTCGGTTGGGTCGCGACCACGGTTTTCCCCGCCGCCTCAGAATAGGGACTGCCCCTCAATCGGACCAATTGTAACTCGACACGATCCGCAATTGCAAGCGAATTCCGGTATGAAAACGAGGATTGCTCACAGGCCCCAGCCACAGGACCTTGAAACGACCGGCCTTGATTACGTTCACGGCATGAAAACGAGGATTGCTCACAGGCCCCAGCCACAGGGCGACCAAAAGCTAGAAACTGTCTGCGTGCTAAAGTCTTACTTCGTAACGGCTACGCGTCGTGCGCGCATCGGGCACGGACTCTGGGTTCTCATCACCACCTCTACAGCCTCCGGCCTCTCGCCTCCGGTCTTGCAGGCGCAGCCCGCGTTAGGGGATCCCTCCTCCAAAGAGCGGTGACGGCAGGCCTGCCACGACCCGGCGATACGTTACGAACGGAACGTCCATGATGGCAGGGTTTCCGCAATTGCCGGGCGGTCGGGGGGAAACCGAATCGGGCCGCGTGGTGCCAAAGTATGTTTGTTTCCCCGCCATCGGCAAAGGTCTGATGGAGAAGCGGGGGAGTGTTTTTCTGAAACCATGATCGGCAGATAGGTGATCGGCGGACAGATCGTGATGCAAGCCGACAGCGATAGGCGATGGGAGCTGGCGGGGCTCGACTGGTCTCAAGAGGAACCAGTGCGCGTCCTGGTGATCGACGACGATCCGAACATCCATCGCGATTTTGAGAGGATCCTGACGCAGAGCGACGGGGACGAGGACCCGCTGGAGCGCCACTTGTTCGGCGCGTCCACGCCGGCGAGCATCCGCGTTCCCCTGCGAATCGAGCACCGCTATCAGGGCCCCGAGGGCTGGCAGGCGGTTGCCGATGCGGTGGAGGCGAAGCAGCCTTACAGCATCGCATTTGTCGATATGCGGATGCCGCCCGGCCCGGATGGACTCCAGACGATCGAGCGCATTTGGGAACTCGATTCCGATATCTACGTCGTAGTTTGTACGGCCTACAGCGACCACTCCTGGTCCCAACTTTCGGAACGGCTGCGCCTGCCGGATCGCTGGTTCATCATGAGAAAGCCGGTGGATGTGATGGAGATCCGGCAGCTCGTTTCCGCCATTTCGCATCGCTGGGTCATTGAGCAGAGGCAGCGAATCGAAACCAGGCAACTGCGTCTGTCGGCATGTGAGGCGACCGAGACGGCTCGACGGGAGATCGAGCAACGGGAGCGATCCGAGCGAAAATTGCAAGAAAAGGAAGACCGGATTCGGCAGCTTCAGCGTCTGGAAGCGATGGGAGCTGTCACCGGCGGCGTGGCTCACGAATTCAACAACCTGCTGCAAGTGATCCAAAGTTACATTGCGTTTCCCCTGGAGGTACTGCCACCGGCCACATCGGTGGTCAGCGACTTGCAGATCGCTCAGAGGGCGGTTCGCCGCGCGACCGAGATCACCGGGAAACTTCTCAAGTTCAGCCGCCGCAAACCGGTACGCAAGACGACCGTCTCCCTGAATCGCCTCGTTCGCGAGTTCGTCGAGATGTGGCGCCCCCTGCTGGGCAGTCGTATCGAGGTGCGTACCTCGCTGGAAGCGGTTCCCGCCACCGTTCACGCCGACGCCGAATTGCTCGAGCAAGTCCTCACCAATCTGTGCCTCAATGCCCGTGATGCCATGCCGGACGGAGGCTGGATCGAGATTGCCACACGGCACGCGGCCTGTGAAGGTCGCAGGCGTCCTCAATGCGTCGAACTTTGGATGACCGACACCGGCAGCGGTATGGATGACGAGACGCGAAACAAGATCTTCGATCCCTTCTTTACGACCAAAGCAGTCGGCCAGGGAAGCGGGTTGGGATTGGCCGTCGTCTACGGCATTGTGCAGGAGCATGAGGGTGAGATCGAAGTCCAGTCGGAGCCGGGGATCGGTACCACTTTTCGCATTCGGTTTCCGTTGGCGACCGAAACATCGACGGCGGAAGCACGGCATGAGCCGGCGGTGGAAGCCGCTCAGAGCGAACTGCGAGGCCATGGAGAAGCCGTGCTGATTGCCGAAGACGATCCCACCATCCGCGATGCCATGGTGCGTGTCTTCCAGTCCCGCGGTTTCTCTTGTTTGGCGGCCGCCGATGGCGACGAGGCTTGGGAGTTGTTCCGAGCCGATCCCGCGGCGTTGCGGCTGGTGGTGCTTGACGAGATGATGCCCGGAAAAACGGGACTGGAGGTCTTCGAGAAGATCCGTCAGTGGACGCAGGAGACGCCGGTGCTGTTGTGCACGGGATACGATCTGCGAATCGCGGACACGACGGCAGCAGCCGACGACTCCCGGCTGGCCGTCGTCGCCAAGCCGTTCGAGACTCGGGAACTGCTGCAGGCCGCCGCGGCGTTTCTGCAGCCGGAACTCGACCAACGTGACGTGGCGACCGTGCTCCCGGCAAACCGACTCTCGTCTGGCTGACCGCCGACGCGACGGCGGGCGGCGGCTTGATCCTCACCTCGCCAGAATGCGGAGGGGCCCTTACACTGGGGAAGCCGGGCGCGAGGCGCCTCGGCGATGTGGCTCCGGCCGTCCCGCCGTTTCGTTTTCGCCATTTTCCCGTTTCCGTGACTTTGTTGAGAAGTCCGCGACCCCACGTTGCGACCAGGAGTGCCGTTCAGCGATGTTCGAATCCCTTCAGGAAGGCCTGCAGTCCGCCCTTAAGACCCTACGTGGCAAGGGAAAACTGACCGAAGCCAATATGCGAGAAGGACTCAAGCTGGTGGAGCAATCGCTGCTTGAGGCCGACGTGAGCTATCCGGTCGTGAAGGACTTTATGAAGGAGGTGACAGAGAAGGCGTTGGGGCAGCGTGTGCTGCAATCGCTCGATCCCAGCCAGCAGTTGGTGGGAATCGTCTACGACGAGTTGGTGCGGATTCTCGGTCCGGTCGATCCTTCGCTGCACCTCACCAAGGACGTCAACGTCTTGATGATGTGCGGCCTGCAGGGGTCGGGCAAGACGACGACCTGCGGAAAGCTGGCGAAACTGTTGCTGGAAGAGAACGTCAAACCGATGCTGGTCGCAGCCGACTTGCAGCGCCCGGCCGCCATCGATCAACTCCACGTGCTGGGAGAGCAGTTGGGAGTTCCCGTCTTTTCGCGGCGTGACATCAGGGACCCGGTTGCCGTGTGCCGCGAGGCGGTCGAGCAGGCTCGGAAAGACAACATTCGGGTCGTGATTCTGGACACGGCCGGACGACTCGCCATCGATCAGGAGTTGATGGACGAGCTTTCCACCATTGACCGGCAGGTGGGCCCCGACCAGGTTTACCTCGTGGTGGACGGAATGACCGGCCAGGACGCAGTCAACAGCGCCAAAGCATTCAACGAGGCGCTGGAACTCGACGGCGTCATCATGACCAAGCTGGACGGGGATGCGCGCGGCGGTGCTCTGCTTTCGGTCAAGTTCATCACCGGCGTGCCCATCAAGTTCATCGGTACGGGCGAGCAACTAACGGCGCTCGAACAGTTTTTTCCCGACGGCATGGCCAGCCGCATCCTGGGCATGGGAGACATCCGGCAATTGGTCACGGAGGCGCGTCGAATCGTCGACGAGAAGGAACAGGCCAAACTCGAAGAGAAGATTCGCGAAGGCAAGTTCACACTGGACGATTTCAAGACTCAGTTCCAGAAGCTGAGTCAGCCGGGTCTGATGCAGAAGATGTTGGGGTTGATGCCCGGCATGGGAGAGATCCAAAAGGCGATGGCCGACGCCGATGGGGACGGCGAGATCCGGCGACTGATCGGCATCATCGACTCGATGACTCCCCAAGAACGAACCGATCCCAAAGTGATCGATGTCTCGCGCCGTCGCCGCATCGCTCGCGGCGCCGGCGTCGAACCCCAGGCGGTCAACGACTTGATCAAGCAGTTCGAAACGATCGGGCCCCTGTTGCAGCAACTGTCGGGCAAGGGGATCGGCGGGCGACTCCAGGCGATCCGCGAGTTGCAGGAAAGTGGAGTTTTCGATCCGGGCGCCGACGTGCAGATCAAGAAAAAGGGGACCGGCCGCCGTCTCTCGCCCAAAGAGAAGGCCAAGCTGAGAAAACAGCGGGAAAAGGAACGCCGCCGCAAGAAGCGCAGACAGCGACAGGGCTGAGCGATCCTCGGCCCTGACTCAAGCATGCGGCAGAGAAGCGCGGATGTCAGGGATGCCCGTGAGAAACACGGCGTCGTGCTGGTAGTTGACGTAACCCAGGAACACGAATTCGTGCCAGTGGTGAGGATCCGGGCCGAACTTCAGCAGGTTGTACAGTCGCGTTCGCTCGTCGGGACCATCCGTCTCGACCATCGCCCGCTTCAAGTAGTCCACCCAGTCCGAACGAGATTTGCCGGGCAAGATGTAGGGAGTCGTGAAGGCGATCCAGTACGAGGCCGACTGGGGTTCCAGAGGTGGCAGCAAGCGGACATACCACAGGTCGCCGCGCGGACCGCAATAGCCGGTCGGACAGTGCACGACATACTCGTCGCCGGTCACCAATTCGCGCAGCCGAACGTGCGACCCCACCGCACCGATCCGCTCATAGATTCCCATCCGGGAATGGGCCATATAGCGCGCGGCCTTGAGTTGATGGGAGTTCATCTGCACGATGTCGTTCAGAGCGATCTGACACAGCGCCAACGTGTCCTTCGTGTCGCCGATCTGCAGATCGTAGAGCGCCCACGTCCAGAAATAGCTGCCCGTCAGCGGACTCATCGGCGGACCGCCGGGCATGTACTTGTCCTCGGCCTCCGCCACCGCTCCACTCCATTGCGCCATATCGGGATGTCCGGAAACCAAACTGGCGAAATGCGATGTGATATTCTGGACGAAGACGTACGCCGCGTGAGTAGGATCGAGACCCTCTCGGATCAGCGTAGCCACGTCGGCCACGCCTTCGGGCAACATACCATTGTACGGCTCGTCGCCGGGGACATACCCCGCCGCTTCCAGCCGACGGCGCACTCTCTCGGCCGACGGGCTGTCAACCGGTTGCTCCTGCGCGCCGCCGGGTATCGGTGGCTCATGAGGAGGCGTGGCGTCGTGCGGCGCCCACGTCCACTCGGGATCTCCCGGCCGCATCTCGAGCAGCGTCCAGATCTGCTTCAGTTTGGCCGAACCGGTGGCACTCGATACATGGAACATCGTGTCGACGAACGAGAAGTTCACGCGCGAGCCTACACTGAGTTTCCGAGCGGAGTTGACCCTGAGAATCGCTCTCACGACCCCGGCAGCCCAGGATTGCGGCCGCCCGCGCCGCAACAGGGACGGCTGCCGCTCCGCCAACTCACTCGCCAGCTTGCGACACAGCCGCCCGTATTCCTTGTCGAGGTACCGAGCGCAAAAGTCATCGGTCAAATCGTTGATTGCGTCGGTGATGGTCCCCGAGGAAGAACGGACCGCCGGACGCGTCTTCTTCAAACGGCGTTGCTTCTTTTTCGGCGATGTCGAAGATGTCGGAAGCTCGTCGCCTTCCAGCGACGTAATGATCCCTCGCGCCGCCTTGGCCCGACGATACGATTCGTTAAAGAGTTTCTTGATGTTTCCACCGAATGACAGGCCGAAGCCCGACATCAAGCCGTCATAGACAATCTTGCCGCGAAAGGGCAACAACACCGTGGAGACCATCCGCGGAAGTCGAGGTCCCAGCAAATTGGGGAGCGGGTCGACCAGCCCGACGACGCCGTAGGCGACGGGGCGATCACCGGTGACCAGGAAAACCGTGTAGTTTTTCAGGTAGCGGAACACATAGAACGTTTCCGCGATTGCCGCCTTCCAACGACTCACGATCCGCAACTGGTCCTCGTCGAGTCCGGCCGGATTCTCCTCCACGAATTCATCGATCAAGTCGCGCTGCCGGAACAGAGCGTCGCGGATTTCGACCCTGGCATCGAGCGAGATGGCGAGATATTGCCTCGAGTTGGAAAACTGCTCGGACGATACGCCCAGTTTCCGATTGGCGAACCCGAGCAGAGCCGAGTAGAGATCGTAGAACAGGTCGCATTCCTCTGCCGTGAGCTTCATGGCCGAGTTTCCTCCTGTCTCGGTTTCCCCCGGGTCAGAACCTGCTACCGCGCCGTCGGCGTCGTGCCATCAATCGTCTCGACAGTCGCAGTCGTGCTGCTTGGCCATATTAGACGGCGTGCCTGCGCGCTACAAGGCACCGCTGAACACCGGGAGAACTGTTCGCTCGATCGCGACCCGGGCGTGTCGCCGATCCTCGGATGCTCGGCCACGCGTGGAAAACCGCAGGCAAGTTCGTGCTATAATCGGCGCCCGATCGTTCCACGCGAACACTCGTTTCTCCGAATCCTCGCGAAAAAGGTCCACCATCATGACACGCTCCCGGAAATCTCCGCCGCAACACCGCACCTCGCCCTTGCTGCCGAACGATTGCCGTCAGCCGTCGCGCCGCTCGGCTGGCCGCACCACCGCGGACACGCCGTCGTCGGTCGACCGCCGCGGGTTTCTCCAACGGAGTACGGCACTAGGGATCACGGCTTTCGCCTGGCTGGGAACCGAACGTCGCGGGTTCGCTCAGCCACCGCGATCCAAGAACGATCGCCATCAATTCGGGTTGATCGGAGCGGGCGGCCAGGGAAGCTACGACGCCAAACGAGCCAAGCCGTTCGCCGACATCGTGGCGATCGCCGACGTCGATTCACAGCATGCCGAACGAGCCAAGCAGGGTGTGGGCGATCAACGGACGGCTCTCTATGGCGACTATCGCCGATTGCTCGATCGAGACGACATCGAGGCCGTCATCATCGGCACTCCCGACCACTGGCACACCAAAATCTGTTTGGACGCACTCCGGGCCGGCAAAGACGTCTACTG
>JALSIV010000375.1 GCA_026989685.1 Pirellulaceae bacterium
CGAGTTCGTGAAGTGCGATGCCGAATTCATCCTGCACGTCGAAAAGGACACGGTGTGGCGCCGCTTCAATGAGGATAAGTTCTGGAAGGAATACAACTGCATCTTGACTCACGGCCAGGGGCAGCCTCCGCGAGGCGTCCGCAGATTGCTCCACCGGCTCCACAACGAACTGGATTTGCCGGTCTACTGCCTGCTCGATAACGACCCGTGGGGATACTATATCTACAGCGTGATCAAACAAGGTTCGATCAACTTGGCTTATGAGTCGAAGCGGATGGCCATTCCCGATGCCCGCTTCCTCGGATTGCGCAGCAAGGACTACCGGGAGTGTGAACTGACATCGAGCGTGCAAATCGCGCTGAGTGACAACGACATCAAGCGGGCCAAGCAGATCGCCCAATATCCCTGGTTCGTGCACAAGAGAGCGTGGCAGAAGGAAATCAAGCTGATGCTCGACAACGGCTTCAAGCTGGAAGTCGAAGCACTGATCAGCAAGGACATCAGCTATGTGACCGAGGTCTACGTTCCCCAGCGACTCGAGGCCGACGATTATCTCGATTAGATGATCCCTCGCCATGGTCCGCGGAGACAGAAGCGGATGCACGGCTGTCGATCACGACTTCCTCAGTACCAAGACCACATCCTCGGTCGTGTCGTCCCACTCGATCGTCTCGTCGATCCGATAGGCGAAATCGTGCAGCGCGGCGATTTCGAAACTCCCCTCTTCATCGAGCAACCGCAGCATCTGCGGCCGCGTATAGGTGCGAAAGACGACTTCATCTTCGATCCGCAAGCGGCGGGTCGGCGTGTGAACATCGTAGGTC
Source organism: Pirellulaceae bacterium (assembly GCA_026989685.1). Taxonomy (GTDB): domain Bacteria; phylum Planctomycetota; class Planctomycetia; order Pirellulales; family Pirellulaceae; genus S141-3. Next base: position 825 of record JALSIV010000375.1, read on the forward strand.
ATGCGGAACCGCTCGGTACGCCGCCGCAGGTCGCGGTCGACGGTTCGCAGATGAGTGGTTACGGCGAGGTGGCCGCGGCGCGCTGACCAGGATTCCTCTTCCATCGGCTCGACGGCGGTGGGCGTGAGGTGCAACCCCAGGACGTATAAGCCCCCTTTTCGCAAAGACTGGGCGACGCAACGAAGATGCGCCAGCGCCTGGTCGGCCGTCACCAGGTGGCGGAAACTGTTGATCATGTTGAACGCCGCGTCGGCTCGAGGCCGCAGGCGGTAATCGGTCATGTCGGCGACCAGCGCCGTCGGCTCGAGCCCGCGACGGCGCATCCGCCGATTGCAGTAATCGACCGCGGACGGATTGAGATCGATCCCGCGGATATCGTAGCCGGCTTCGGCCAGCCGATAGAGTAGCCGCCCGGTACCGCAAGCCGGTTCGAACAGGCGGCGGACGTTCCTGCCGTAACGCGCGAAACACTCGAGCAGGAAATCGAACTCGGCCTTCCAGTCCGAACCGAACACGAGATCGTAGTACTTGGGGAAATCGTAAAGATGCCCGTGGATGACTTCCATCAGTTCGCCGCCTCCTCGATCGGGACAGCGGTCGCTTCGAAGGACTCGATCTGCCGACGGTACTGCGGGTCGATGCGAGTCGGCCGCTGGCGCGAATAGTCGAACAGCACGACATGCGAGCGGCCGTCGGCCACGACCTGCCCCTCCTCGAGGCTGTAAACGATGTGGTACAGCACCAATCGGGTACGTCCCAGTTCGCAGACCCGGGCACCGATCCGCACCGTGTCGGGGAAGTGGAGCGGTCGACGGTAGTGGCACTCGATCGAGGCCAGTATCGGACCGGCCGGGTCGGCCGCCATCCACTCGATCAGGCCGCACCGCTGGAGGTAGGCGACTCGAGCCGATTCGAACCAGCGGATGTAGTGCGTGTTGTTGACGTGGCCGAAGGCGTCCAGATGGTTCCATTCGACCGGAAGGTCGACCCAGGCAGGAAACTCGGTCGATTCGACGGGCGGACGTCCCATGATGGGTGGCTCCAACGGTGGATCGATTCCAGGGGCGAGACGCAGTGTCCGAGGGTTCCCAGGATATGCGGCGACCGGCTCGGCCGACACCCCCGGCCGGACGGGGATCCCGGACTAGACAGGCAGACCGCAGCGCCGCTATACTCGCTCCTCCTGCTGAAAACTCGGCACTTTGCGGGGCGGACTTGCCGTGCCGCCATGCTTCGTTATCCCAGTCACAAGGACCAGTCGATCATGTTTGCCATCATCTGCGACGGTGGACATCAACTCCGAGTCGAAGAGGGCCAGGAACTCGAACTCGATTATCGTTCCGACGCCAAGACGGGCGACGAACTCGTGTTCGACCGCGTGCTGGCCGTGTTGGATGGTGAGCAATTCCGCGTCGGGAAGCCGGTCGTGGAAGGGTCGTCGGTAAAGGCCGAAGTGCTGGGAGTCAGTCGCGGCGAGAAGATCATCGTGCAAAAGTTCCGCCGCCGCAAGAATTCGCGCCGCAAACAGGGACACCGGCAGTACTATACTCGTGTTCGGATCTCGAAAATCGAATCGTGATCCGATCCGTAATTCGAGCGTCCCGGCGGCCATGCCGGCCAGCTTCAGCGCGCGGCTGGGGTAGCCCTGGCGTTGTCGACGTGCCTCTGTCCGTGTCAACTGGCTGGTGCGGGCTTTTCGTGTTGTTTCCGGCGTGTCGGGGGCCGGTTGGCACAGAGAGGAGAACCATTTGCGTCGCGTGGCGGGCGACGCTCGGCGCAGCGTGCGCGGTCACGGCGCCGTGAACAAGCGCGCCGATCCGCGTTCATCGTTGAAAAATGGCATTCCACTTCTACGGGAATGTAGCTGGAGCAATTCAGGGATCAAAGAGAATCAAGCCCCAGGTTGAAAACCAGCTCCCCAGCCGCCCCGGCCGGAAAAGGTATCCGGTTCGCAAGTTTCTCAGTTGTGCGAACGTCGATCTTGTAGTCCTCACCCATGACGACGTTGAACCACCGCTCGCGGTCCATCACCACGCGGTACATCTTCTCATCCTGAGTTTCGGCGATGAACGGCAGATAGATGTGAATCGGCTGGCCGGCGAACTCGGCCTTTGCACCGATGCGATCAATCCGACCGGTGCGTTGTTCCAGAGTGCTGGGATTCCAGCAGAGATCGTGGTGGAGCACGTGCCGGCAATTGAGATGGAGATCGACTCCTTCCGCCATGACACTGCTGGCGACCAGGACCTCCGGATAAAACGGCGTGTTGAAGGTCAGCATCAATCGCTGCCGAGTCTCCGATCGAGTGGTCCCGTTCACCAAGCGGACGTTGGGAAGCAATTGATCCGGTTTGGCGCCCTGCAACTCGTCGTCTTCGTATTCCCGACCGACATCGATGCCGAAGTGGGAACCGGTCTGGATCCGTTTCACGGCTTCAATATAACGGGCGCGATCAGCCTCTCCACATCGTTCCACGAGAAACGAGAGAAAGTGCTGGAGTATTTCCCGAAGCATCAGGCCGGACAGGTCACGTGTGGCGAGAGCTTCCTTCATTGCCTCCGCATCGAGCTTCTCCCGGTCCAGTGGAAAGTAGCGGACCAGGAAGGACGGAGTTCGCACGTTGCGCCGGATGATCCCGACCAGATCGTCCGAGTACTCCGAGAGACCCGGGTACTGGGCAATCAGTTTGGTCGCCTCAGCATCGCAAGCCCGGCGAAGTGGAGAGTCTTCGTCGAAGAAACGCCTTCCAATCAGGTCCAACTGGGCAGCAACTTGCTCTTCGGGAAGCTTGAGCTTGCGAGCCCCCAACCGCAGTATCTCCTTCCGTATGGCGTCGGACATTTTCTGCCTCAAGACTCGACCGGTTGCCACGTAGTGACAGAAGACAACCACCTTCTCTCCCTGTCGCCAGATGTCAACCACTCTCCGCACGGTGGCCGCAACCTTCGGATGACGAATCTCGGAACTGGCATCGCGAGGGATCAGAGACTCGAGACGGTCGAGGTACCAATGCACCTCATCGTTGACATTCAGTTTCGGAATCTGGTCATCGTCCTCATCCGTGGAACCGGCTCCCTTGGTCCTCCGCGTATGAAGAAAGGCTTGGTAGCTCGAAGCGAGCCCTTCTGCAAAAACCGGGCGCGAGTCGGGATGATGAAACGTGGCCCGAGCAGCCAGCAGGAACGGCAACAGGGCATCGCCTTGGACGGCAATCCCCGCTTTTCCATCCAAGTGGTTATCGGTCTCAATCGCTCGACCGACAAGACGGTGCCGACGACGGACGCCGGCATGCTGAGCCGGCAACGTACGGGGCTTCAGGTGGCGAATCACCCACGCGCGCAGTCGTTTTTCCGCTTCCCTCATCCGCTCTTTCGTGCGATCGAAACAATACCGAACATCGGAGGCTGTTGGCGTGAGGCCACCCCCACTGCGAACCTGTTTCCACCAGTCGTCCACCCGCTCAAACTCAGAATCACCGACCTTCAGATCTTCCGCGCGCAGCCGTCCCCACGCATGGTCGAGAGTCACCGCAGCTTCCTGGGCCGCATCCAACGAACAGCGAAGTGTCTCCCGTTTCTTGGCAAACCCATCGCGACCGATTGCCGGAGCAACGGAACTCTTCCAACAGATTCCGTCAAACCGATCAAGGACAGAACACAGTTCCCCGTGCCCCAGTTGAAACGGCGTCGCCGTGAGAAACAGCATCCGCTCAAAGACACCGGCCAGCGGTCCACGAGAAATCTCGTCGGCGTCACTGTGAGCATCAGAAGACCGAAACAGGGACGCCAGTTTCGTTTCTGCATTCTTGAGATGGTGAGCTTCGTCGAGGATCAGTAGTGGAAGCCTGAGTCGAGTCTTCTCAAGACACTCCTGCCAAAGGGTCCGCAAGGCTCTCTTGATCATATGGCGTGCCTGCTTGACGCGGCCCCGATAGTTTTTCGATCTTCGAAGTGGGATCTGCTGAACGGCTTCAAACACCATCCTCGTGTTGAGCTTGGGCAGCACCTTTACGACAGCGGCGGGAACGGGATCATCTTCCTCGGCACCGATTTCTTGCAGGATGGTCAACCAGTGATCGGGACGCGTTCGAAGCAACTTTGCCCAGATGTCGGGATCTCGGTTCTGGACCCACTTCATCTGCAGTAGGTCGCCCAGGCTACGCCTCAAGGCGCTTCGCAGCTTCCTGCTCCCCCGTCGACGATGGAGACTCTGCTGAATCAGCGCCAGCATGACCCAATGGTCGTTGAGGCCGCGACTCATCGCTCCGTGGGTCAGGAAGATCACCGACTTGCGGCGACGAGGCGGATCGTCCAGCAGTTTGAGAAACTCGACCGTTCGTTCCGCCCGGCCGCACCGAACCCTCTTGGCCAGACCTTCCGGCAGACATTTTTCGCGAAACAACGCGAAGTCAGCCGGCCATTTCTCCTTGAGCGATGAGGGGACCATGACCACAACAGGCCGCCTGCCACGATTCTTCAATGCCACCGATACTGCGACAGCCAATGCGACGAACGTCTTCCCCATGCCGACTTCATCGGCAAGAATCAGCCCCGGCTGATTGGCGAGTCGCCGCAGGATTTCGCGAGCGGTCTTTTCTTGCCGACGCGCGTCGGCCGCAGAAATCCGGCCTGCCACGTGGAGGTTGATATGGGAGCAGAACGGATAAAAGGCGCTCACGTCAGTACTGCCTCAAAGATAGAGGAGACATACTGCTTGAGGTTCTCCGGCCCCTCCATACTGATTTCAGGAACGAGGGGAAGGAGATCTTCAATGACACTGCGAATCTCTGCACGGTGAACGTCGGCATCGAGACATCCGGGCTTCGATTCCGGATGAACTCGTGCCAACTCCAACACCAACTCGGAAAGCAGAAAGGCCTGTTCTTCCTTGGACTTGGCCTCCCGCACAAGAGCCCGAGCCAATGCCATGACTCCGACCGGTCCACGTAGTCGCCAGCGAAGACATTCGAGCGTAACGGCCGGACACTCGAGTCTCTTACGCAGTGCATTCAGAGCCCATGAAATGCGACGGGTCCTCTGTAACAAAAACTGGCTCGTATCGACTCGCTTGTGAGGATCAACAGTCACGCCATCGCCCCTATCGGAACCGGCCTTCTTCCGACGGCTCAGAAACTCCTTCAGTACACGGTGTAACGGTCTCGCGGAACTAAGAATGCCAATCAACACTTCCAGGGGCAGGTTTTTCAACTCTTCTGGTGGAGGCAGCACCTCCCCGGCCGACACGTTGACTGGCCACCATGCAGTCCCTTCGCTGCCCAGCCACCGAACCCAGAACCCCGATGGCGGACGCTCATCATTCCAAGGGACGTCATAGACCTCGGGGCAACCCGTGTTCCGCCACTCGGATTCGCCCCAGAATCGGATCGAGTCGCCGTCGGTCATCAGTTCCCAGCCTGACGGAGGTGAACCGGAGATCGAAAATCTGATGGTCGCTTGCTGGTGTGAGTCGACGTCGTACGTCGCATCCCCAAAGCAGAGAGGCAACAGCAGATTCTGGCCGACGTCCTCTTCACCCTCCTCGGGTCGTGGCTTCCATTGGACACCACCTTCCAAGTCAATCAATTCACCGTCAGGGAACGCTGCATCGAACGATTTGCGCGCATGGGGAAGGCGATTCGAATCCATCAGATAGACCAGGTTCGCCTCAAAGTTCGGAGTATTCCCCAATCCGGTTCCGGCACTGGTAAAGTTGCTGGATCCGATTTGGTACAGGATCCAACGAGAATTCTCGACCCGGATGCCTTTCGCGTGAAGCGACCGGCCCTCAGGAACCACGACGCGATGAAACCTGGTCCTCGCCCTCGCTCTGCCAGGCTGAGCCAGCAACAGTGACTCGGGAGCATTGAGGAAGACACGCTCCTCACCCGGCACCTCTTCGCCAGTCACAAAGAAATCGGCGGTCGCTTCACCCCGCTGACGCAGCAGTTTCCAAAGTTCTTTCGCGGGAATATTGTCAGCATCGGGCGGATCAAAAAAGGCGCTGACGACAAATGCAGTCTCGGGTGGCGAACCTCCCGGCCACAATTCACGAAGCGTTGCAAATACCGATCGATAGCCGTTCCCGGAAAAGACGGGGCGCACTTGAAGGCCGCTACGTTTTAATTTTTGATCGGTGACACCCCAAGTCGAACAATCGGTGACAACGCGGTCCAGGAATGCATGCCAACGCTGGAGGGGCGGAGACGCCTCGTTACCGACCGCCCCCGCTTCCGCGACTCGGCGAAGAAACGCAACCGTCTCCAGCAGGCACGAGACCGGCGCTTCGCCTTCAGGTCGAAAATCGACGACCCCGAATACTTCGAGGTTGCGGCGGTAACCATCCTCCGTCAAGTTGGCGGAACCAATCATCACCCGACAGAGTTTCGACCAGTACAGCAGGCTTACTTTCGCATGTTGCAACCCCTGCGGCAAACGAGCAGACATCAAATCCCATCTCAAGCTTCGACCACCCCGGCAATGATGCTGGTCCACCAACGCTGCTGCGCAACTCACCTGAGCCAGCTTTTCTTCACGTTCCACGAGGTAGACAGGACCGTCTTCGGTCGGATCGCTGTCCAATTGCAGAAATCGAGCCAGACATTCTTCTTCAAAGAACGCGGGTGAAAAGGTGAAACTGGTCGCCACACAGCCGACGGGATCCCCCGCATTGTCCGGAGCAATCCACACATCGAGCAGCTTCCCGAAGCCGGGTGTTTTCTCAACTCTTTTCTTCGCCATCTACTTCACCCACCCCAGATCCTTGGCGAATGACCACAGCGACTGCGTTCGATACGCATGCACGTAGTGGTCATCGTGACGGCCACCGGTTTCTCGGATGTATGCGGTGCGGATCATGTATGATCCATCATCGAAGCGATCGAACCACGGCGCTTTACCGGCAGGCGGTTTGCTGTATTGTATCCGACAATGATGATCAAGAAGCCGTTCCAGCCATTCCGCTGGCGACAATCGCTCGGCCAGACTGCTGAAGACCTCCTGAAATCTGACCGCACCGCCAAACGGAGAAAGCTGCTCGGAGACTTCGCCAAAGATCTCGGGAATCCGCTGAGCCGCTCGCCTTACACCGGTCAAGCCACCAAGCTCGCTCGGCTGGAATCGTATTTGATGCTGCGAAAGCCGGTAAAGGCAGTCATCGAACGCATCTTCCAGCAATCGGCAGAATTCCTCGTAGATGCGGATCGCGTCCAGCAGTTGCCGCAGTTCGTGGCTCGCTCGTGGGCCCAGCCACTCATGAAAGCGACGTTCTGACAGGCTCTTCGCCTTTTGCTCACTGGACCAGAGGTTCTTGCCCTCCCGACTGATCAGACAGTCGATAACTTCCCTGCGAAAGCCCTTCTCAGGATTCAGCAAAGCCTGAGCGATGACACGCGATTCCCGTTTACCCGCCCCATAGATTCCGAGATGGTCTGCGAAGAACTGCCAGCCGGCCCAGCCGGCCTTGCGAGCCACGGCTCCGCTCTTCATACCATCGCGAACCGCATCAAGCAGCCGGCGGCGCATGGCCTTGCCGGGTCCTTCGCTCGTCCCGCTGAACCCTTCGAGTCTCTGTTCCTTTTCCCAGGCTGAGACAAGTTCATGACCGACTTCGCCAAGGCGATCAGCGCGCTCGACCTCCGTATCACGAGCCAATGCCCGGTAAACACCGTGAAAGCCGAAGACTGTCGGAGTCTTCAAATATCGCTTCGCAGAGAGAGGCACCTGGTCATCAATCGCTCGTCTCGCCTTCGTTTGCCCCGGTAATCCACGCAATAAAGCAGAGTCTCTTGTCGTTCGCACCATGCCTTCGACAAAATACCACTCGAAGACCTGCCACGGTTCACTGATGCCGTCGGCCGCAATCGACTCCTCCGGAAACTCACTGCAAAGTGACAGCGAGACCGCAATGCTTGTCAGAAAGCGAGGATGTGTCTGCCGCTCGCGAACTCCAGGAATCATGCGAACTGCCAGCGCATCTGCGATCGCGTACATGCCCAACGGGTCGATCGAACCCTCTGCCGACACTTTCGGGTCAGCTTCGCTGAGCAGCGGCATGAGCGTCACGTTGTTGACTCCTGACGGTCGTTTATTCGCTCAACGTCGGAACTATTGTCAGAAGTTGTGGGCTGGGCGATGCAAACAAGGCGTCGTAGCCGGCTAGACCGTTATCAACAAAGTCCTCTAGCAGCCCGGAACGGACAAAGGAGTACACCGTGTCGAAGAATACGAAATCCAGGCAAGTTCAGCCAGGGGTGGGGAGGGAAGCGAGGAAGTCGGTAATGAGGTGTGTGGGGAGCCGCCGACGCTGGTCGCCTTCGTGTTTCGCAGCCGAGAATCGCGGGTGCAGGTTCGGATCGGTGCCAAGTCGCCGACGGCCGGCCTCCATTGCCAAGCGTCCCTGACGTAGACTGATGGAAGGCGTTGTGCACCGGCGTTGGAGTTCCGTTCCGAATCTTATATCGAGTGTCGTTAATGTTGCCTGTCACGTATGAAGATGTGTGTCGAGCGGTTCCCGTTGTGCATCGATATCTGCGGCCGACTCCGCTTTACGAGTGGCCGGGACTCTCACAATGGCTCGGTTGCCGGCTGCTCGTCAAGCACGAGAATCATCAGCCGGTGGGCGCGTTCAAAGTTCGGGGCGGAGTTTATCTCGTGGGAAGGCTGAGTCCGCAGGAGCGGGATGCCGGGATTTGGGGAGTCTCGACCGGAAACCACGGCCAGTCGCTGGCGTATGCCTCGAGGCTATTCGGTGTGCGCTGCACGATTGTGGTACCGGAAGGGAATAACCCGGACAAGAATCGTGCGATTCGGCTGCTGGGTGCCGAATTGATCGAAAAGGGGCGAGACTTTGACGAGGCTCGGGGTTATGTTGAGTCGTTGATTGCCGAGCGGGGTGGTCGTTACGTGCACTCGGCGAACGAACCCGACCTGATTGCCGGCGTAGGAAGCATGGCATGGGAAGTGTTCGAAGAGGAAGCGGAGGTGGACGCCGTCGTGGCGCCGATTGGATTGGGAAGTGGCATTGCCTCGACGTGCATTGTGAGCAAAGCGCGCCGGCCGCAGACGGAAGTGATCGGTGTGCAAGCTGAAGGCGCTGCGGCAGTGGTGGAGTCCTGGCGCCAGGGCCGCATGGTCACATACGAGACGATGCAGACGTGGGCGGAAGGCATGGCCACACGCATGCCCGCCGAGATGACGCTGGCCGTCATGCGCGAGTTGCTGGACGATGCCATCGTAGTGAATGACGACGAATTACGGGTGGCCGCGTATGAGATTCTGAAACAGACTCACAATCTGGCCGAGGGTGCGGGTGCGGCGGCTCTTGCCGCGGTGGCTCGGCAGCGAGATCGATTTCGCGGTAAGACAGTGGTGACCATCCTGTCCGGAGGAAACTTGGACTTGGCCCAGTTGCCGAGAATCTTGGAAACCGGCCGCGTGAGTCTTGGTTGATATCGATGGGACGCTGTTGGTCCGAGACTTTCGAGCGCCCCTGGAGCACGCGGAGACGTGCGAATGCCGAGGGCTACTCTGTTTGCCCTTCCTCGGGTTGACGCTCGCTGTCGATCTTGTCCAGGACTGTCCGCCAGCGAGCGCCCCAGTCAACGTCCTCGTCCTCTTCGTCGTCATCGATTGAGAGGATGTTCTTGTGTTCGGGATATACACCCCATTGCCAAAGGGACAATAGCGAACCGACAATGACGACCAAAGCGACTACCGTGCGGAGAGACCAATAGCAAGAAACCAGGGACATACCCACCGGGTGTACCAGGAGAAGCCGCCGGTTATGAGAAAACCGAGGCCTCCCAGCATGAACGTGGTGCTCAAGAAGGCAATGCCGCCTCGTGGTCATCGCCAATCTAGCCACGATTTCATG
>JALSIV010000376.1 GCA_026989685.1 Pirellulaceae bacterium
TCTTGAGGATGTAGGAAGAAGGGCGGGATCTCAAGAGGGCTGCCCCGGCGGCGGGGAAAGAGGGCTGCCAAAGCGGCGGGATACCCGTGTCACTTAATCTGGGACTCCTGAGCCCATTCTGCCTCAAGTAATTTGGGACTTACCACCCAGGAATTCTTCAACGCCGAAGGTGTTGCACAGTTCCTCTGGCACGCCTTCAGCGTGCGGGACCATTTGGTAACCGAGCACTGGGGTTTCGGTAGCTCGGCTCCGCCTCGCTCCCTGAACCCCTGGCTGTGCTCTGTCGCCGCGTTGCGGCAGGCGGGATGATGTGTACGTTGCCACCGATGTTCCATGCATTACCCAGCACAGTACGTTTTCCGGAAACACCGGCAACTTATTTCCGGACATATCCTTGCTTTATCACAACTACGCGCCGTGCGCGCATGTTGCGCCGGCTTTCGGTCGTCATCACCACCCCTCCAGCCTCCACCCTTGCGGGCGCAGCCCGCGCTAGGGACCGCTGCCCGCCGGCTCGAGGTGCTCGAACTCCTCGGAGCCTCGTTGCCGAGCCTTGCGGACTTCCCAGTAGAAGTAGCCGCCCAGCAAACTGAACAAAGTGAAGGGCATGGCCATCATGAACAGGATGCTCCAGTAGTAGCCTCGAGCCACCGAGGAGCCGGCCGGATCGTGGCTCGCCAATGTCTCTTTGCAGGTTGGGCAGGCCCAGAGGGGGTCTGCCAACAACATGCACAAACCAAAGGCCAACAGGAGCGAAAGCGCCAGTCTGCTGAGTTGACGAGTGTTCATCGCATTTGTGGATCCGGGGGCACAAGTGACGCCAGTAGTATAGTTCGGCAGTCTCCGCGGTGACAATGGCCCTGCAGACAGACCACTCTTGTCGCGATTGGGTCAAGCGGCCGGCGTGCAGGCAAAGCCCACCTCACGGGTTGTGTAACCGAAGCGGCACGTGGGCCGCTTCGGTCGGCGGCTCGGCGGACGATCCGGATGGCACGTAGAGCCATCCCAGCAGCCGGACCGGCCGTGAATCCGAGGGGACCAAGCCGCGGGCGACCGGTAGCAGCGTACGGACCAGCGCGGTCACCGAGTGAGGCTGATCGTCTGCACGGACCGTCAGGCCGGCGGTGCGGATCAAAACCGATTCTTCTCCTGGTGTGTCCTCGATTCCCCACAACCGCAGCCGGCCGCCACGGTATCCGAAGCCGATCGAGAGCTGCTGGTAGGGCACTACCGGCGGAAGATCGGCCGGGTTGCCGTTCAGTGTCCATCCGAGCCATTGGCGGCCACCGGTCAGCAGTCCGCGACTGATCATGCCGCTGCGCGAAGTGATCGCCCCGTCGAACTCGACGATCCGTCCGTCCACGACTCGGAGATGCTCGATCCTCGCAGTGGCCATGCCGCTGAGTTTGTGAGGGAGCGACTGGGTCACCAAACGGTTCAGGTCCACGTCCGAGAATCGCCCGCTCAGGTACCAGCCGGAATGGTCGGTGTCCCCCTCCCAAACGCATTTTCCCTGGAAGCGAGCCGAGGGCCCTAGTGCCGCCAGCGATCGGCCGGTCCATTCCGACCAGGGAGCCAGATCGATGCCGGGGCGTTCGGCGTGAACGGCGATCGACCAGCGAGGTGGACGCCCGGTGATCCGCGTAATCTGACAGTGCAGCCAGCCCTTGCCGTTCGGTGAACTGAGTTTGCAACGGACGCGCACTCTGTTGGCTTCTCTTTCCCAAACTACTTCCGCTCGCGACCAAGTATGGCTGCGACGCGGGTGAATCCAACTGACGTCGCGAGCCGCCAGACGGATTGGCGGAGCGTTCCCGTCGTCCCGTGATTGCCAAATGGCCAAACGAACGCGAGGCAACCAGTGTTTCCAATTGGCGCCTTCGATTTCGACGCCGCTGACCGCGATACGCAACTGTTCATTGCCATCTCGCCTGATCTGCATCCAGCGTACCGATGCCACCGTCTCTCCCGTTTCGGGGTCCCGCAATCGCGAGCCGGTAGCCGTAAACCGCCCCTGCTGAACGCGGCACTCAGTCGACTCGAAGATCAGCCCGCAGGCCGTTTCGATTTGCGAAATGTGACGGCGCCGTACCCAGGCGCGGTACCATGGCGATCGAGGAACCAGCGCAGTCCCGGCCACCCACAGCAATGGGACCAGCCCTGTGGCGACGAGTCCGCATCGCCACAGCCAGAGCGTGCTTCCCTGCTTGTGAATCGGTGCCCTATCCATGGCGTCAGCGTTGTCGAGCCAGCTCCAGGTAGAGATCGTAGCGAGCCCGGATTTCGTCCAGGCTGTCGTTGCCGAACTTGTCGGTGAAGGCACGAGCCAGTTCGAAAGCGACCACGTTTTCCACGATCACACTCGCCGCAGAAACGGCACACACGTCACTCCGTTCGTACGATGCCGATTCGGGCCGTTTGGTCGTCAAGTTGATCGACTCCAGCGGCTTTCGCAACGTGCTGATCGGTTTCATGGCGGCGCGGACGATGACGGGTTGTCCATTGGTCATGCCGGCTTCCAACCCGCCGGCGTTGTTGGTCGGCCGTACATACCCCAGATGAGGCTGGTCTTGCTGGGATGCGTCGAACTGGATGGGATCATGGACGGCCGAACCGGGCGCCCGGGCAGCCGCGAATCCCATCCCGATTTCTACTCCCTTGATCGCCTGAACGGCCATCACGGCTTGAGCGATTCGGCCATCGAGTTTGAGATCCCATTGCGTATGCGTTCCCAGGCCGAACGGCAGGCCGCTGACGGTGACTTCCACAATGCCGCCCAGAGTGTCTCCCTTCTTGCCGGTCTCGTCAATCAAATCACACACGGCTTGGTCACGTTCGGGCGCCAGGGAGTAGACCCGGCTGGCCGCTCGCAATCGGACCCGCTTTTCGTAACCGGCTTGCGGCGGCGGGAGTTCCATCCCACCCAACTCGACAACGTACCCCAAAACTCGGATGCCGAACGGCTCGAGCAACTGTCGAGCCAGTGCGCCGGCGGCGACGCGAGCCGCCGTTTCGCGGGCACTGGCTCGTTCCAGAATATCCCGCATCGGTCCGAGATACTTGAGTGAGCCGGTGAGGTCGCCGTGTCCCGGCCGAGGACGCTCCAGATCCACCAGCTTTTCCAGTTTGTAGTCGCGGTTGATCACTTGAAGAGCGATCGGGCTTCCCAGAGTCCGCCCTTTCCAGATTCCCGTCAGCACCTCGACTCGGTCCGTCTCGATCCGCTGACGGCCGCCACGACCATAGCCGCCCTGCCGCCGAGCCAACTCGGTGTCGATCAACTCGGTGTCGATCGAGATTCCGGCGGGAAAACCGTCAACGAGCGCCAGCAGTGTTTTTCCGTGTGATTCGCCGGCCGTCCAGTAGCGCAGCATTGAACTGTACCGTCCCGTACCAATGGAGTTGGGTGTCGTCTTGTCATTCGTTCCAGGCGAAAAGCCTGTCACAACGCTCCATGCCGCGCCCCAGACGTCCGAACTCGGAAAGCGACACGGCGGGTCTTGTGACAGGATCAACAAGCCTCGCCCGCTATCTTCGCAGGGCGGGCGAGGCTTGTGAAGTGAGAGTCCACCACAGGGCACGCGGGCCACCGTCGGGGGCACGGCACGCCCGAGTCTCGATTGCGACCGTTGAGCCGGCGATAGGCGGTTCAGATTTCCGACCACTCGCCGGGGATGGGGACCGGATAATGTCCGTCGGCGTTTGCCGTGACCGGAGGCCGACTGCCGAAATCGAGCTTGTCCACGTCGGGACAAAAGCGGAAGTCGGACGACGTCACCTGATCCCAGGTGACGATCTGGCCGGTATGCACGGCGGCCCGCCCCATAATCGAGGCGAAGTCGGCGAACACCGCCCGTTCGGTTTCATTGTGAGGCTCGTCGCGGCGGATCTTCTCCAGCAGAACCTCCCACTCCGATTCCCAGGGAATGCGGCGTTCTTTCGGCGCTTTCCAGTCGACGAAGTCTTTCCCGACGCGCTGGTCCTTGTAGGTCTGCACGGTGGGAGCATGGACGTTGCCCGAAAACTGGGCGGCTCGCTTGGTGCCGTGCAGGTAGGTGGCGAAGTCGTTGAAGCACCCCGGAATGTCGCGATAGTTGACCTGGGCCTTGGTGCCGTCGGGGAAGGTGTACTCGATGGAGTAGGTGTCGAGATTCTGGCCGCAACTGGTGTTGTTGGGACAGCGACCCCCGAGTCCGTGAGCGGCTACCGGCCAGGCGTCTTTGATCCAGCAGCATTCGTCGACCTGGTGGATGAGCAGTTCGATGAACCGTCCCGAGCCGGCCCAGTGGAAGAAGATGCGGTGCCGGATCTGCCACTCGAGTTCGTCGGTGTTGGCCGGCTTGGTCCGCAAGCGGCCGCCTCGGCCCATGCGGTAGGCTCGGATGAACTGCACGTCACCGAGCTCTCCCCCACGGATCTTCTCGATCAGGGCCTGCCGGGCACTCGAGTGCCGGCACATCAGTCCGGCGGCGATTTTCAGGTTCTTCTTTTCGGCTTCCTTACCGGCTCGCAGCATCCGGTGCAACCCGCCGGGATCAGGGGCGAACGGCTTCTCCATAAAGACGTTGACACCTCGCTTGACGGCATACTCCAGATGGGTCGGGCGAACATAGGAGTACGCCGTCAGCATGGCGATGTCGCCGGAACCGGGCCGCAGCGAATCGATGGCATGTCGAAAGGCATCGAAACCGATAAACTTGCGATCGGATGTCACGTCGATCTGGTCGCCGTAGCGTTTCTTGAGTTCCGTATACGAACGACTGAGGCGATCGTTGAACAGATCGGCCATGGCGTACAGCTTGACCGACTTGCCTCCGACGTTGATGGCGTTGGCCACGGCTCCACTTCCGCGGCCGCCGGTACCGATCAGTGCCAATCGAATCGTGTCGTCTCCAGGAGCCGCGTGGACGGCGGGGACGGTCATGCCGGCCAATGCCGTACCGGCTGCCAAAACAGTGCCGGTCTTGAGGAAATCTCTGCGATGGGAAGTGTCGCCGGCGGAAGCTGCCGAAATAGAGCGTTGCATGAGTCGTTCTCCTCAGATAATGGTGGGGCGGATGCGAGGAATACGGGCGGGACCAGAAACTGAACTGGCAGAGTTTAGTATGGCCGATTGGGACTCGACTTGTCAATTGGGGGGCAAAGGAGGAAAGGCATGCTACGGTTGGTTTCCCTGGAAGGGAGCATCACGGCGACGTTGGCGGCACTGGGACGACTCGATTGGCTGATTGGTATCGGCAAGCACGATGTGCGGGTGCTCGATCCCGAAGACCGGGCCCGCGTCGAGTCGCTGCCACGCTTGCCCTGCACCTGGGCCGTCAAGGCGGACGACGTACGGCCGCTCGAGCCCGACCTCGTGCTGGCGTCGATCCCGGTGCGGGAGAAGAGCCTGGCCGAGCTGTTGCAAGGGTATGTGGACACGCTCGTGCTGATGCCGACCGACTTGCAGAGCATTTACCGCAACATTCGCGTGCTGGCGAATCTGGTCGACGCGGTCGAGAAGGGGGAGGAGGTGGTCGCGGCCATGCGTGCCGGTTTCGACCGGTTGGCACGGCAGGTGGCGTCTCAACCGAGGAAGCGGGTTTACGTCGAAGTGTGGCCGCGACCGCTGATGAACGGTCCGGTCTGGGTCGGCGAGTTGGTCGAGATGTTCAGCGCCGAGTTTGTGCCGCAACCTGCGGACCAGAAAGAGATCGAGGAACGGGTGATCCTCGAGGCCGACCCGGAGGTGATCGTCGTGACCTGGCCGGGTGTCGATGATCCACCGCTCGATCGCGTGTACGCTCGCGAGAGATGGAGTCACGTGAGGGCGATCCGCACTCGGCAAGTCCAAGCCATTCCCGAAATCTGGGTCAATTCGCCGGGCCCCAATTTGCTCAAAGGCGCCCGCGAACTGGCTCGAGCCATTCATCCGTCCGCGACGATATCGGACTCATCGAAATGAGGCAGCGGTTCATGCGATCCGCGGGGAACGCGGATGCTGTCCACCAGCTTCATTACCGACTCGGGGGGCGGCGGTGTAACCCGGGACACGGTCCAGGTGACGACGAAGTTGAGCAGGCAACCGACGGCTCCGATTCCCTCGGGACTGATCCCGAAACACCAAGCGGTCATCCAGGGTTCGTCGGCGCCGAAGATCTTGTCCGCACGCGTCCCCAGGATGTAGACGCTGGTGAAGGCCAGCCCGACAATCATCCCGGCGATGGCGCCCTGCCGGTTGGTGCGACGGTCGAACACGCCCAGCAGGATGACGGGGAAAAAGCTGGCCGCGGCCAGTCCGAAGGCGAAGGCGACGACTTGAGCAACGAAGCCGGGTGGCCGGATGCCGAAGTAGCCGGCCACCACGATCGCCACGAGGATCATGGCTCGGCCCACGAACAGACGACGAGATTCGGGCGCGTCTCGGTCGATGAAGTGGATGTACAAATCATGGGCGATGGAACTGGAAATGACCAGCAGCAGACCGGCGGCCGTGGAAAGGGCGGCGGCCAGGCCGCCGGCGGCGACCAGAGCGATGACCCAGGGGCTCAGACGCGCGACTTCGGGCGTCGACAGCACGATGATGTCCCGGTCGATCGTTGCCTCGCGAAAGCCCTGTTCGCCCCGGTCCATTTCGATGCGCCCGTTCCCGTTTTCGTCGTGAAAACGGATCAACCCGGTCCGCTGCCACCCCACGGCCCATTCGATCGGCTCCCACGTCCCCTCGGCCGTCTCTTGGGCCAAGTGGTACAGCGCGGCGGCTTTTCC
This sequence comes from Pirellulaceae bacterium, assembly GCA_026989685.1. GTDB lineage: Bacteria > Planctomycetota > Planctomycetia > Pirellulales > Pirellulaceae > S141-3. The sequence continues at coordinate 6,748 of JALSIV010000376.1, forward strand.
GTCTCCGGCATGGGGCTCCCCGGATTCCACTTTGACGATGCGCGCACCGTGGAGTGTCCGCAGCAGGTTGTACCGGGCGAACATGGCCAGAGCCGGTGCGGTGGTGTAGAGCAGCGCGATGAACAGCAAGGCCCAACCGGCCGACCAGCGGGCCGCTCGCACCGAAGGAGTCGTATAGAACCGCACGATGACGTGCGGTAGCCCGGCGGTGCCCACCATCAACGCGAATAGGATGCAGGCTACGTCAAGCAGGGATTTGGTGGCGAAGGGCCGCGTGTAGGCGGGGAAGCCGAGGTCGTGTTGGAGCGCATCGAGTTTCTCCGCCACATCGCCGGCCGTCATGCCGACCTGGGGAACGGAAAAGCCGGTCAGTTGGGATGAGATGGCGATGGTGGGAATCAAGAACGCCACGATCAGCACACCATATTGGACGACTTGAGTCCACGTGATTCCCTTCATGCCGCCCAGCACGGCGAAAAAGGCGACGATCAGCATCCCCACCACGACGCCTTGCCAGATCTCGATTTCGAGAAACCGACTGAAGACGATGCCGACGCCCCGCATTTGGCCCGCCACATACGTCAGTGACACAAAGATGGCGCTGATGGCCGCCACGATGCGAGCGGTCTCGCTGGCGTAGCGCTCGCCGACGAAATCAGGGACGGTGTACTTTCCGAACTTGCGCAGGTAGGGCGCGAGCAGCAGGGCGAGCAAGACGTAGCCGCCGGTCCAGCCGATCAGGTAGATGGCTCCGTCAAACCCCATGAAACTGATCAAACCGGCCATCGAGAGGAAGGAAGCCGCACTCATCCAGTCGGCGGCGGTCGCCGCTCCGTTGGCGACGGCGGGAACACCGTGGCCCGCCACGTAGAACCCCTGAGTCTCCCGTACCCGGCTACGCCAGCCGATATACAGGTACACCATGAAGGTGATGGTGACGAACAGAAAGGTCAGCGCTCGAGTCCACTCGCCGTCGCCCGCCGACTCGGCCAACATCCCCTCGAGCAATCCAGTCGGCGTCATTCCTTCACTCCGAATTTCCGGTCGAGGCGGTCCAGACGCCAGGCATAGAGGAACACCAGCGCTACGAACACCAGGATCGATCCCTGCTGAGCCCACCAGAATCCGAGCGGCAGGTTGCCGATCTTCCACTGGTTGAGCCAGGGAGCGAGCAACAGACTGAGACCGAAAGCAACGGCCGCCCAGACCGATAACAGACAGGCGATCAGTCGCAGATTGGATCGCCAATAGGCGCGGTGTGGGCGAGGACTGGGGTCATTGGGGTTCACGGAATCTCCTCCCGGCAGCCGGCATCTGCAGTGGTGGGTGCATTATGCCGAGGAGAACCGCGCGAAGCAAGGTAGCGTCCGACCGACGAGCCGCCCCGGGTGCGGGAGCTCTGGATCGACGCCCATTCTGAAATCGGGCGTCAAGATGTTTCGAACCGGCTGGGGGGCGACTGTGCCGGCCCCGCGAGTTCATGGATGATCAGTTGGCCGATTGCCGCGGCACATCGCCCACGAAATTCCGTGAAGAAGCCGAACCGCTTTGCGGATGGTGGCAGAAAGGCGTTGATCGCGGTGCAGGCAGGGGCACTGTTGTACGGTGCGGCTGCCTGGAGTACGGGCCTGATTGCCTACGCCTATGCTTCAACCAAGAGACGGTACCGCATTGCGTTTGGTATTGCCGGTTGCCTCGTGTTGGCGCTCGGCTTCGCGATAGCGGTTTCGTTGGACCGCGGGCCGGCTCCAACCGGTTCTCTCTGGTTCGACGCACTGTCGATCCTGCACCCCGCCGGATGGGTCGGGATGATGTTCGATCACGGTTATGGGGGCGGCCATCGCTGGTCGTGGCTGTGGGGATTGCCGCTCGTCGCCGTCATCTCTTGGGGCATCCGCCTGACGCTCCAGTGGCGGCGTGCCGACGTGGAATTTGGCGACATTGTCCCATGCGGCCCGATACAGAGAGGATCGCTTGATGTCAACGTGCGCAAGGGGTTTCGGCTGCTCGAATCGACCGAACCGCTCCCGCCCGTCGGTTCCCAGCAATGCATGGGGTGGGAGCACGATCCGGCGGTTTGGCAGCAGGAAGAACACACGCTCAAACCCATGCCGCGCTGCCAAGCCCTGTTTCGCAAGGAAAACCGGTTAGCAAGGCGATGTCTTGCCGGGTTTTCTCGTCGTGAGCGAGCCATATTGCGAATCTGGTCAGGCAGTTCCCGCTACCTGGCGATCTGGCTGGGAGCGCTAACCTGCCTGTTGGGACTGGTTGCCGGAGTGTCTCTGCTGGCGTCCCGGCTCGAATGGGGTGATCCGGCCGCCAATGTCCATGCGGGAGGCAACGGCCAGGGAACGGCTCCCCCGTGGTGGTTCACCCTGTCGTCGCTGGTGCTGCTTGGTCGCACACTGGTGTCCGTCGTCGCCCAGGATCCGAGTGTGCCGCAGTCGTCTTGGAGTTCCTGGTCCTTGCTTCCCGTCTCCTTCGAGGAAGTGTCGCGCGTCGCCGGGCGATTCGAGCGGCGCGTGGCACTGCACTCCTATCTGGCGACGGTGCCGTTCTTCGTCCTCACAGGCTGGGCTTGCGGCGTGGATGGGGTCACCGCCGCACTGTTCGGTGTGGTGGTGCCGACTATCCTTCCCTGCGTGCGGCCGGCCGTCGATGCACTCAAGCTGGCATTGGTATCCCGCGAGCGATTTCGGGCCCGCAGTTGGCTTCTGTGGTCGCTGACGGCCGTCACCGGTACCGGCTGGCTTGGTGTAGGGCTGTTCATGCTCCACGCCGTTGCCACGGGAAAACGAACGGTACCGGAGCTCGACCGGCTTGGCAGCGAATCCGCCAGAATCCTCGGGACGCTCGTCGTGGCGTTGACATTCCTCGGAGTGGCCGTGCTCGGGTCGTGGGTGGTATGGACGGCGTACCGGCGCTGGTATGATCGGGGAGCACTCGACTTGCCCATCCGCCCGCGGTGAGTCCTCGCTCACAGACGCCATGTTCCACCCGCGGGCTCGCCTCCAACAAGCTTCGGGAACCGAGGGAGTTGGCGATGAACGGCCGCGAACGATCGTTGGCCCAGCTTCAGAGGCGAAGCCGTTGACTGCCTGCCGGTGATGCCGATCACCATGATGTTCGCGGCCGACCAGATCGGCCGATCCTACCGCGACTACGTCACCGACTACCGAGTGCTTGGGGAAGGTCAGCGGTCGGTGGCCGCCGAATATGACATCGACTACGTCTCTTGCATCTCCGATCCGGCTCGGGAAAGCCGCCGATTGCGGAGCCACCGTGCGGTTCTTCGACGACCAGCCGCCGGCCATCGTGGAAACGGACACGCTGCTCGCAGACAAGTCCAAGTTGAACAGGTTGGAAATCCCGGATCCGTCGAAACCGGGACGACTGCAAGACCGGGTCCAAGCCGCGGCGATGCGCGTCGTGGGACAACCATCACCGAGTGATCGTGCTGTTCGCGCAGTCACAGACACCCACCTGCCGCGTTGTCGTAACACCCTAACACCCAGCAGGTGGCGATCTCAGTGACGCGACACAAAACGTGGGTGTCTGTGATTGGTTCCAAAGGTACGTCGTCCGCTCGTCGCCGAACACCATCTGCACCAGGTTCCCCTCGTCGTCGCCGCACAAACGCGGCTTATCGAAGCAGGCGCGACGCTGTACAATCGAGTCCCATGAACGAACACGATGCGGGATACCGATGGCTGTTCAGCGACAAGGCAACGATGGCCCAACTGATCCGGGGATTCATTCGCCAGGCGTGGGTGAAGGACCTCGACCTGGAGACGCTGGAGTTGGTGAGCGGCAGCTTCGTGTCGGAGAAGTTCAAGAAGCGGGAAAACGACGTCGTTTGGCGAGTCAAGTTTCGCGGCC
>JALSIV010000377.1 GCA_026989685.1 Pirellulaceae bacterium
GCAGCCTCCCGATGCGACGGCTCCGTTCACGCCCCTGCATCCGTGGCTCGAGCCCTGTCGTCTGGTACTGCTGACCGAAACGGGCGCCACGATCGACCTGGAAGCGGCAAGACAATTCGTCATCGACTCGAACCAGCAGATGTTTACCGGTGCCGTCCTGGCCTTCGATCCGGCTCGTCGCGCCGAAGTCTCACCAACGGTCCATGTGGATGGGGACTGGTTGTTGTGGGAAGTCCCCTTATCCGTATCCTGGGACCGCCGCTTGAACTCCAACCGAGACGCGGCGATCGTTCCCCCCCAAGTCTCCCTCAAACTCCGCCTGGCCGTCAGCCGCAAGGGAACCATCCAAATCGGAAGCATGGGCGACTCGGTCGAAGAGCATCTCTTCATCCTTGCCGACCAGACCGGATTTCCCAACTACATGACATTCAGCAACGGTCTCCTCCCGTCCGGCAGGGTCGGAACGCCGCGAGATTCGGTCCTCGACTTGCATGAGCCCCAAACGCTGTTCGGTTGGTGGCTGGCCGATCTCTATCATGATCTCGAGAACGGCCGCATTGCACGAAATGGTCCAGCGGACTATGCCGAGCTGTATCGCTGCCCAATGACCATTCGTAATTGCATGGGCAAAACGATCGTCGTCACTCAGGGACAGATTTTCCACCAGAAGTTCATCGGCGTGGAATTCACAGACGCAGAAAAAGCCGTGAAGCAAGCGAGGAACGATCGCTGGTCCCCGACTCCCAATGAGGTGGATGAGTCGCAAGTGAAAGCACGAATGATTGTGGAACTCCAGTATATGGAATCGTTCAAGGACGATCTCTCATCCCTGTTGTACGTGTCAACGCGAAACGACCGGCACAACTGGTCGGCCTTTCATGTTGAGGGAGTGGCCCTGGACCTCACGCAATACTTCCAGATCAACGGCGATCGAAACGAGCCCGAAACGTCGGTCATCGGCTACGATGCCGCGAAAGGAACTTGTTCGGCGATTTCCCGCAACGTCGCCGGTGCCCGAGCCATTCTCTACGACCAAATGCCAACGAAGATCGAGTTGCACGCGCATTCGGTCTGGTCGACTGTGAACCCATCCTTTCGTTTTGTCACGCTCGGATTTCGCCCCAAGGCCACTGCTCGAGTGTCGGCCGTCGTTCACGAGCATGAGGAAGAACCTCGGAAAATCCCACCAACCCCGATGGAACTGCAGCAATGGGTCATTCCACCGAACGCACGGAATTGACCAACTGACCGGCACGTGCCGGATCGAGTTCTTCGAACGACCGGCTGAGTTCCCCTGGCCGTCGCGCCGGGTTATGATGGCGAGTACCGAGACGATGAGGCCACGACTGCCGGCAACGTGAGGGTTAACCGATGAAGTCACCGCCCTCAGCAGCGCAGCGCGGTCTTTTGTCGAGAAGACAATATGCACATGGATTTGGACCAATGACTGTGGCGTCGTTTCTTCTGACTTCAGGCTATGCAACACCTTCGGCGTTGAAGAGTTTTGGGGACCGGCCCCCCAAGGCGACGCTCCGCCGCTACCGCGGCTGCGCTCGCCCTGGGCTCCGCTGTGCAACGCCTTCGGCGTAGACTTGCCGCATTCGCGGTGCACGATTCCGGATCAGATCCATCATCGCAAGGAACATCGGGCACGCAAGTGTCCGGATTGCGGTGGCGAGCTGAATCGCTGCAACGATGTGCGAACACGCTACACGGAAGACATTCCCGATATCGAACCAGAAGTTACGGAACACACGATTCACCGCGATTGGTACCCCAACTGCCGCAAGCGTGTTGAGCCAACAGTGCCGGACGCCTTGCCGAACTCGCTGTTGGGCAATCGAGTGCTCGTGTTGTCGGCATGGTTGCACTACGCATTGGGCAATACGATATCTCAAATCGTAGACGTGTTCGGCTTCCATATGCAGATGAAGCTTACGGCAGGCGGGCTGGTGCACATGTGGTACCGTCTGCAAGCCATCTTGTACCCCTGGTATCAACAGATTCAAAAGGAGGCGTTGCAATCGGCAGTCTTGCATGCCGATGAAACGGGATGGCGGGTCAATGGAAAGACTCATTGGCTGTGGAGTTTCTCGACTACCCAGTTGACCTATTTTATGATCGACCGGTCGCGGGGCAGTCCGGCACTGATGAAATTCTCTGTCCAGGAGTTCGCCGGCACATTGGTAAGCGATTTTTGGGGAGCTTACAACGCGGTAGTGTGCGCGCTGCGGCAGACGTGTCTGGTGCATTTGCTGCGCGACTTGGATCATGTTGAAACGCATCATCGCCGTCGCTGGTGGTGGCTCTGCGCTCTCTGCGCCTCTGCGTGCGGCCACGACACACCGAACCTTGACAGCCCTGGGAATCTCACGCGGAGGCGCTGAGCCCGCGGAGCCGTGGAGAATGCGGCATCCGCACTTCTTCGTGGTCGTTCGGAACTGCCCGCGCGTCTGTGACGTATCCCTGCCAGCAGAATCCGGCTATGCCTTATCCGCACGCCTTCACCCCTCACCCCTCACACTTCACACCTCACACCTCACACCTCACCCCTCACCCTCCCCCCCTTTCTGTGACTCACCGCTGGCACACCGGACAAAAGAACGTCGACCGCTGGTTCTGCACGATCCGCTCGATCACCGGACCGCGACAGCGCGGACACGGCTCGCCTGCTCTTCCGTAAACCCGGTGTCGCGACTGATACGATCCCGGCTCGTTCAGGGAATTCCGATAAGTTCCGTCACCGAGCGTCGAACCTTCGTAGTGAATGGCCTCCCGCAATATCCGCCCCATGCTATTGCGCAACCGCCGCCACTCGGACTTTTCCAGCGACCGGCAGGTTCGCCTTGGATCGATGCGAGCGAGATGGAGGATCTCCGCAGCATAGAGATTGCCGATCCCCGCTATCTTCTTCTGGTCCATCAACGCCACTTTGATCGCCATGCTGCTGCCCGCGAGACGTTCTTCCAGTTCGCGGGCGGAAACGGCCAGGGCATCGGGGCCCAGTTTGCGTCGAGCCAGATCGTGCTGCCATTCGTTGTCGTCCACCCACCGCAACGTGCTGAGGCCCCGCCGGTCCCAGATCCAGACGTCGGCCGACGGAGTTCCCTGAAACTCGAGACGCACGCGCAAGTGCGAGCGGCCGGGCGGATCGGCCCGCAGCACCAACCCGGTCATCCGAGGCTCGTACACCAGCCGGCCGGCGCTGCCAAAATCGAACACCACGCTCTTGCCCAACCGCCACACACGGTGCAGCCGCCTTCCCTTGAGTTTCCGTCCGATGCGAGGCAACGCGGGAACGATGCGGATCGGGCGTGCCGCGCAGCGGCAGGAGCCGATCGACAGCAGCCGCCTCCCTGCCAAGAAGCGCAGTCCGCGGCACATCGTCTCGACTTCGGGCAGTTCGGGCATGGTCGCCGTCTCCGTCGTGTTTCCCCTGAGCGGTTTCTCATCTAGGCTAACGGAACGGCGCCGCCGTGGTCAGCACCCACGTACCTCCTCATGCGAGGCGCGGCGCTCTCCCACACTGCTGCAGACAAGACAACCGCTTGCGGAGAATCCTACGACGATGGGCGAAACAACCTTCGAGCCCGGGCCGCCGCCCGATGCCAGTGGCCGATTCGGCGAGTTCGGGGGCCGGTTCGTCCCCGAGACCCTGATGCGGGCGCTGCGCGAACTGGAGGCGGCGTACGACGAAGCCTGCCGGGACCCGCTCTTTCAGCGCCAACTGGCGGATCTGCTGAAACACTATGTGGGTCGCCCTTCCCCGCTCTATTTCGCTCGCCGCCTGACCGAATCGGCCGGAGGCGCCCAAATCTGGCTCAAGCGGGAAGACCTCAACCACACCGGCGCGCATAAGATCAACAACACGCTGGGGCAGGTGTTGCTGGCTCAGCGGATGAACAAGTCCCGCATTATCGCCGAGACGGGGGCCGGTCAGCACGGCGTGGCGACGGCCACCGCATGTGCGCGATTCGGTCTGCCGTGCGTCGTCTACATGGGCGAAGAAGACGTGCGCCGCCAGGCCCCCAATGTCTTCAGCATGCGGCTGCTGGGAGCCACCGTGCATCCCGTTCAAAGCGGCTCGCGCACATTGCGAGACGCCATCAACGAAGCCATGCGAGACTGGATGGCCAGCGTGGAGACGACGCACTACGTCATCGGTTCGGTCGTCGGCCCTCACCCGTTTCCCCGTATGGTGCGGGATTTCCAGTCGGTGATCGGACGGGAGACCCGCCGGCAGGCCATCGATCAGTTCGGTCGACTGCCCGATCTGGTGATCGCCAGCGTCGGTGGCGGCTCGAATGCCGCCGGCATGTTCTCGCCTCTGATCGGTGACGACGGTGTGGAGCTGCTGGGAGTGGAAGCCGGTGGACGAAGTTCCCAGCGAGGAGACCATGCGGCGCCGCTGTCGCACGGCCAGCCCGGCATCCTGCACGGCAGCTTCAGCTATGTGCTCCAGGACGACGATGGACAGACATTGCCGGTCCACTCGATCTCCGCCGGACTCGACTATCCCGGAGTCGGCCCCGAGCACAGCCATTGGAAGGCGACCGGGCGAGTCCGCTATACGTCCTGCACCGACGATCGGGCACTCGAGGCCTTCGGGCAACTCGCGAGGCTGGAAGGCATCTTGCCCGCACTCGAATCGGCTCACGCCGTCGCCGTCGCCCTCGAGCAGGCATCGCGCCGCTCGGCCGACGACATCGTCGTGGTGTGCCTTTCGGGACGCGGTGACAAGGATGCGGCAGAAGTCCGGCGACTGCTGGGAGAGGACGATCGCACGTGAAAGCCTGACGCGGGCTGAGCCCGCAAGGCCGGAGGCGGGAGACCGGAGGCGGTAGGGATGGGGATGACAACCGAAAGCCAGTGCCGCATGCGGGCACGCCGCATCGAAGCTACGAAGTAAGGCGCTGTCACGAAACACCATGCCGCAAGCAACAGGCCCGAGGCCGGAAGTCGGCGCAGCAGGTTCTGTTACAGGCTCGAAGAATCTCAGGAACCATGAACGAACTCGAATTGCGACTCGGCCGGCAGCGAGCGGCCGGGAAGAAGGCGTTGATTCCATTCATCACGGCCGGAGATCCGGATCTCGATACGACATCGGCCATTCTCGATGCCCTATCCGACGTCGCCTCCGCTTGCGAACTGGGGATCCCCTACAGCGACCCGATCGCCGACGGCCCGGTCATTCAAGCGTCGTATACCCGAGCGCTCGAGGCGGGAACGACGCTCGAGCAGATCGCACGCATGCTGGCTTGCCGACCGACGCCCTCCGCGTTGCCGCTGATCTGGATGGTGAGCTACGCCATCATCTACCGCCAGGGGTTGGATTCCTTCGTCGCACGGGCTCGCCAGTCGGGCGTCTCCGGTCTGATCGTCCCCGACCTGCTGTTCGAGGAGAGCGACACCTTGCAGGCGGTGTGCGAACGGGAACACCTGGCGCTGGTCCAATTGATCACTCCGACGACGACTTCCGAACGGGCGCAGCGGATTGCCGCCGCCAGTCGCGGCTTCCTGTATTACGTTTCGGTGGCCGGAATCACGGGCGAGCGGAACGCGTTGCCGGCCGAACTGTGCGACAATGTAGCTCGTGTCCGAGAATGGTCGGACGTACCGGTATGCGTCGGCTTCGGCATCAGCCGGCCCGAGCAAGCGCGGCAAGTGGCGGAGGTCGCCGACGGAGTCGTGATCGGTTCGTCGCTCGTGCGAGAACTAAGCGGCGACTGGGGTGGAAGCGAGACCTCGGCGGTGGAGCGAATCCGGCAAAAGGCCTTGGCCTTCGCCGCGGCACTCGGCCATCCCCAAGCCGACTAATTGATCAGAAACGGCGCCTCGCCGGGACCTTCGTCGGACCACTGCCGTTCCCATTCGCGCCGCACCTCGCGCAAACCATACGCGCACATCTCGAAGTGACGGCCCAATCGCTCCAGAACTTCCGATGGCACTTCTTCGTCGTCGTGCACCTCGATCGTGCTGGCGATCAGGTAGGCGCGTTTGCCATGTTCGCAGTAGTCGACGAACCGGTCGAGCGGTTGCTTCATGCCTCGAGCCCGCAGGGACTCGGGAAAGAGTCCCGTCCAGAACAGCGTGAGGTCGCCGATATGGCGGTGGATTTCCCGCCGGGCCGTCCCGATCCGCTTGGAGGCTTCCAGAAACAAGTCCGCCAGTTCGGTCAGCGGGCGGCCTCGAGGCGAACGCATGCGGTGCAGCGTTTCGGTCCGCAGGAATCGCATCAACAGATCGGTCAGGTAGTCGACGATCGGCGGGTCGACGACCCCCAGTTGCACTTGAAACGTGTGCTCGGCGATACCCGCGAAAAACCGCTGCAGTGTGGTCGATGGCTGTTCCTTGGGCGTCATGATGCACCTCCCTCTCAACTCTAGTCCGCAGGGGCGCGAAGTCAAGCAAGACGGGATGTCCGGGCCGCGAAACGGCTCCCCTGAATTGTAAGGAGAGACCGAAGACCGGCCAACGGTAAGGTACGCTGGGCCTTCAGCTTACCAGCCCCTTGGTGACCAGCATGAACACGTCTTCGAGTGTAGGGTCCTGGTCGGCGAAACTGGCCAGTCGAACTTTGCGGGCCATCAGTTCCTCCAGGATATCCGCCAATCCCGCGTCGTCGGTTTCCAGTTCGGCGGTGATGCGGGAGTCCTCGACCTGGAGGTCGCGCAGGTGCGGCGAGCTGCGCAGCACGGTCAGGCACTCGCCGATGTTCTCCAGAACGCGCAACTCCACATGACGATTGCGGCGGATGCGGCGGTAGACTTCCTGGATCGGCCCGTGCATCAGCAACTCTCCCCGCTCGATGATTCCGATCGACGTGCAGCAGTCGGCGAGTTCCGTGAGGATGTGACTGGAGATGAGAATCGTCTTGCCCATTCGCCGCAATTCTTTCAGCAGCGCTTTGACTTCGACGCGAGCTCTCGGGTCGAGTCCGCTCGCCGGTTCGTCCAGGATCAGCACGGGCGGATCGTGCACCAGTGTTTTGGCGAGACAGAGCCGTTGCTTCATGCCTCGAGACAATCCGTTGACGTAATCGTCGCGCTTGTGAGCCAGATCGAGCAGTTCCAGCACATCCTGGATCACCTGCTTGCGACGGGTTCGGGGGATGCGATAGGCCACGGCGAAAAAATCGAGGAACTCCCAGACCTTCATGCCGTCGTAGACACCGAACGCGTCCGGCATGTACCCGACGCTCTGCCGGACAGCCATCGGATCCCGAGTGACACTATGCCCGTTGATCATGCCTTCCCCGCGCGAAGGTCTCAACAGTGTGGCCAGGAAGCGGATGGTGGTGCTCTTGCCTGCGCCGTTGGGTCCGATGAAACCGAACATCTCGCCCGCTTCGACTTTTAGATTCAACTGCCGCACCGCGGTAAAGTCGCCGTAGTCTTTTCCGAAATCGATCAGTTCTATCATGGAGTTCTCATCAAGTCGGTCGCAACAGAGTGTTGTGCCTCGCAGTCGAACAAGGTCGGTGCGTCGCTGTCAGGAACGCTCCTCGCCGGGAACAGACACATCCGCGTCACTATCATTGGCCTGTTTCGTCACATCTTCGATCAAGTTTCTATCGGGTCGAGGAGCCTCGGGCCGGGCGAACCGCAGATGCTGGAGCACGAACGTGATGCCGTGAGCTTGGGAGATGGCGGGCGAGATGCGGACACCGGCAAGCCCGTTTTCGGTCCAGCCCACCAGGCGAGCTTCCCCCGGGCGCAAGGCCAAGTTGCGGACGGCGATCTCCAGCAGTTGGCGAACCGAAGGCGTACCGCTGGAATCCCCCCGATCCGACGAGGAAACCGCACTGCGATCCCACTGAGCAAACCAGGGACGTGCCGGAGAAGCGGGACGGAACCCAAGAGGGATGCTGGCTCGAGGTTCCAGGTCGCCGACCCAGGCCGCCTCGATGTCGCCCTCCGAGGTGCGGCGGATCACGCCCACCCCGGCCAGTGCCAGCCGGCTTCGGTTGACCAGCGTGAGAATCGATTGGTCGCTGTTCAGCTCGATCGGCCCGCCCACGTCCATCATCTCCTCACTGTGGAGCATGGCGGTCGAATTGGAGTCGACAAAAAAACCTGCCAGGCGCGTCTTGCGATCGATTTGCAGGGAAGTGACGCGAGTCGCTTGGACTCCCGGCTTGCCGCCGCCGCCGAACGGCAACACCATCGCGGTGGGTGAGTCGAACTCGAGGTCGAACGAAGTGGACAAGGACGAGTAGAGAGCCAGATAACGGCTCAGATGTCCCCGCCCATACCCGGGCTGAAGTTCCAACACGGCCACTTCGCTGCGGCTGCGAGCGAATCCGATGTTCAGTTGTGCCTCGCGGACGATCCACACCGCTCCGATGATGGCGATCACCGGCGTGGCTGCCCAGGCCCACTCGACGCGCCCCAACAAACGGAACAGTCCCCAATTGACCGGGACCAGGATGACCAGATAGATGGCCAGATTCTTCCACACGAAATCCCGGCTGGGAATCGTAATGCCCGAGGCCTGCTGCAGGGCTTTTTCGGCTGCCTCCGCTACGGCGCTGTGATCGTTCCACGCGGCCATTCCGGTCATGGGCCGAGTGGCGGCAACGGAAGTGAACTCGGCCTCCAGCGGGTCTTCGGCGTCGAGTACGGCCGACTTGCCGGTGTCGCGAGCGAAATAACGCAGCGATGTCCCCAGCGCGATGTCGGTCAAGGCCGAAGGCTCGCGCCCGGCAACGAGACGGTATCTCCAGACCGGTTGGATCTCGTCGACAATCTCGAACACGCGAGCCGGTTTGCGGAGCACGCAACTATGGAAGAAGCTGTCGTAGCCCACCCAGTTGATCAACGGGCGAGCCTCCAACGGAAAGGCGGTGACGGCGATCCGGCCGCGCCCCACCAGCCGTTCCGCGACCATCTCGCCCGTCCCCGGCACAAACGATCCACCCTCGCGCAATTGCAACCCCACCCCACCCAGCGGTCGATCTTCCAAAATCTCCACGCGAGGGCGACCGTGTTTGCCGTCGGTGTGGAACCGCCAGGTCTCGTTGATGGCGTCGAAATGCGCTTGGTTGAGCTGCCGATTGCCGGCCGTCTGCGCAGGAAGGTAGGGGTCCAAGAAGGACCCCTTGAGCAAATCGAGACTGCCCGGGCCGCTGATGACCAGTTGCCCTCCCCAGTGCAGCCAGTCGACCAACGATCGCGCCTGGTTCTCAGTCAACCGTTGGGGAGCCAATTCATCCCACAAGATATAAGCGATGGGGCTCCAGGCGAACGGATGCTCCGGCAGCGGCGCGGGACGGTCGACATCGGACATGACGACCTGATAGTAGACCTCGGGTTCCTTGGCCGCCAGATCGAACGGAGGCTGGCGGATGGCATAGAGCTGCTTGACGAAGGCATACCGATCGGGTTCGGCCGCCAGCACGACCAGGAAATACTGATATCCGGGAATGGGAGTCACCGGGTCGCGTGTCAGATTCAGCGAGCGCTGGCTGCGCCGAGGAATCAGGCGGTGGCGCATGGCGAACTTGGCGACCTTGCGGGGCTCGGATACCGGTAGCGGATACAACAGCCGGAATCGCTTCTCCTGCCCCTTCGGCAGCACGACCGAGCGACGGTAGATCAGTTCAAAGCGCGTCCCCGGCACCAGCAGCGGCGTACCGCTGTTGCGATCGACCACGGAAAGTTGCAGCTCGCCTCGCACATCCGACAGATTGGCACGGGCCCCCCACGTGAACTCGGTGATGTGCCCCGGCTTCACCGGCTTCAAACCGGCGGTCAGCTTATCGCTGGGATAGACATCCAGCGGCCGAAAGGTATAGGGACGTACGACCGGTTGCTTCTTCTTCGCCTTCTTCGGCTTCTTGGCAAAGGGATTCCAGCGGCGACATCCCTGACAGCCGCCCAGCAAGAGGCAGGCCATCAACAAGACGGCCATCGTCAACCCTCTCCAGCCTGCCGAGCGTGGTGATGTCATTGCCGAATCGAATCATGAAGAGAACCCGGATCTGTTGCGCACGTTTTCAGTATATCGGTGGGCTGCCCCGGGAGAATAGGTGAGGGACGTGAATGGCCACCGCGAGTATCCCAGCACTGCCTGACTGGGAGCCGAATTCGTGTCCATGTATAATGGTGACGCCGTCGCCGGCCAGCGGACGGGATTCGGCGCAAGTAGTCGGGGCAGGATTTCGTGTCCCAACCGATACCTCTCGGGCGTAAACATGAAGAGGAGGATTGGGCTGCTTGCATAGGTCACATCTCCGCGCGGTGCGCGCATGTTCTGGCGGCTTTGGGTTGTCGCCACTACTCCTGGAGCCTCCGGCCTTGGACCTTGGGCCTCGCAGGCGAAGCCCACGCCTGGTTTTTGCCATTCAACACCCTTCGACGACGACGACAGGATGAACCACCGCAAAGCCGACCAAATCGCGATCACCGCTCGACAGATGAAAGAGCCGACGGCGCGAGCCGAATATATCCGCCAGGAATGTGGCGCGGACGATCGCCTGTTCCAGGAAGTGACGGCGATTCTGTTCGGCGAGGAGCCGGCTCGTAGGCAGCATGATCCCGATAGCCCTACGATAAC
>JALSIV010000378.1 GCA_026989685.1 Pirellulaceae bacterium
TTGAGCTTCACGAATGTCGGAGTGAACCGAAACGTGAGGCTGGGCATGAGCACGACACCGGCCCGCTCGGCGGCATCCGCCAAGGCCAGCGCCTCCGATCGTGTCCCCGCCAGCGGCATTTCGCACAGCACGTGCTTGCCCGCCTCGATCGCTGCGCGAGCGACTTCGGCATGCAGGGGCGTGGGAACGGCGACGACCACAAGTTGAATGTCGGGGTCTTCCGTGAGTTGCCGGTAGTCGGCGTAAAGTCTCTCAACTCCATGCTTGCGTTTGACTTTGTCGCGAATCTTGTCACTGGGATCGGCAATCGCCACCAGCTCGGCCGATTCAATCTCACGAAATGCGGGAACGTGGGCGCCTCGGCCAACAAAGCCGCAGCCGACCACTCCCACGCCGATGCCATTCATGGGGAGCACCTCCGAAAGTCTGGCGTCTGAAGTCTGAAGCCTGAAATCTGAAATCTGAAATCTGAAGCCTGAAGCCTGAAGTCGGTCGTTTGTGGTCTTATGGCTTCCTGTTTGGCATCCTCGTGCCGTACGTGGTTGTGGCTGCGGGTTTCCGTGGTCACGATCTCCTACAGCCTCTCGCCTCCAGTCTTGCGGGCGGAGTCCGCGTCGGGGCCTACCCGATACGGAAACGCGGATGGTCTTTGCCGGGGCGGTCCCCTCGCTCGATCGCCACTTGGCTGAGTGCCGTATCGACCATGGCGACGGCGGGGAACACGACGGGAGCATCTTCGACCGGCCCGTACAGCACGAAATCGGCCCCCAGTGTGGCCGCCGCCGCACAGGAGGAAGCCACGCATGGATGGTAGGCTTGCCGGCCCATCTTCGGCTTCAGTCCCCGCCAAGTCGCGACGGCATTGTGCACGCCGCCTCCAACCGGTAAACCGAGATCCTGTTTGATTTCGAACATGGCCGCGAAGGCCTGGCCGAGACTGGCCAGATCGAGGACGCAGGTGTCGACCATCAAGGTCTCGATTCCCGCGTCACGCAGCCGAGGCAGCAATTTGCGCACGGCCGAGACGCGACCCTCTGTGGAAAAATCCTGCAGGTTGTATGCGAGCAGAATGGCGGCGGTGGTCCCCGTCTCCTGGAGCACCGACAGCTCATCATCGCGGATCCCCGGTTGGACCGAGTTGTAGACGGCGCGATGAGCCAGTCCGGCTTCGGCCAGCAAGCGGATGCCGGCAAGTCGGACATCGGCCGTGGTGCCGTCGACCAGGAGCGGCATCTCGGTCGTCTTCGCTACGAATTCGAGCAGGCGTGTCATGGCTCGAGGCGTTGCACCGACGACATCGAGCATACCGGGATTGCCGGTCTTCTCTGTGTATTCTTCTTGGATACGGATCGCAGCTTCCGCGGCGGCCGGGTCGAATTCTCCCTCTTCTTCATTGGTCAGCACGCGGTGGCCGTGGTAGAACAGGCTCCCAATGAGCACGGTAGCGCGGCTTCCCGGATTACCTCCCACCGTCACGTTACCGACTTGGTACTGTTGCTGCTGCGCGGCGAATTCCAGGAACCGGACCGAGATCGCGTCGTCGGCCGGAATCGATGGTTTCATGGTCACGATCGCGTCCTTCTCATCGTTGCCATCGTTGTGCGGACGGGTGCCACTTCCAGCGGTCAGCCGACTCTCTGAAGGATATAAACCAAACTGACGTTGTCAAGTATAAGGGCGCCGAGTACGGGGAGCCAGCCGATCACGCCTTGGGCTGCACAGCGATTGCCGACTGCTTTTGCTTCAATCGCAGATTGAGAAACTCGACCAACAGCGCGAACGCCATGGCGAAATAGACGTAGCCCTTGTCGAAGTGCGTGCCCAACGATTCCGCGACCAGCATGACGCCGATCAGAATGAGGAAGCTGAGGGCGAGCATCTTGACGGTGGGATGTTTGGATACGAAGCGGCTGATCGTGTCGGCGAAGATCATCATCACGCCGATCGCGATCATCACGGCCACGATCATTACCCAGATCCGATCTGCCATGCCGACTGCCGTGATCACCGAATCGAGTGAGAAAATGACGTCGATGACAGCGATCTGCGCGACCACGCTGAATAGGCTGGCGGCTCGGCTGCCTTGGTGTTCATCTTCTTGGCCTTCGATTTTCTGGTGGATTTCATGAACACTCTTGGCGATCAGGAACAGCCCGCCGCCCAGTAGAATCAGATCGCGGATCGAGATTTCGTTGACCGCCTGCAGAGTGATGAAAAACTTCGCCGGAAGTCCCGTTACATCGGAGAAGGTGAAGAGGGGAAACGTGGCCTTGAGAACCCAGTTGATGGTGAGCAGCAGCAGAATCCGAGTTACCAGCGCGGCTGCCAGGCCGAGTCGCCGTGCCCGCGGCTGCTTGGCCTCGGGCAACCGCGAGGCCAGCACGACGATGAACACGATGTTGTCGATTCCGAGCACGATTTCCATCGCCGTGAGTGCGATCAGGGCGATCAGGTCGGAGGTCAGTGCGTCCATCAGACGTCCAATCGTGTAAGGGCGATCCGGTGTGGGGTGGGGGGATCGGCGCTCGCCGGCGGCCGGATGGTTGCTCCACTGCCGGCCGATGGTATGATGGTACCATCCGAGCACCGAGCCGACCCGGCCCCACATTTCGGGCCGGCAGGTTCGAATACTGTAGCAAACGTTGTTCGAGGGTCCAGGCCTTTTGCGGTTGGAAAGACAGCCCATGCAGCTCCGATGTCGTGTCGTCGTTCTTGGTTACCTGGCCGTGTTGGTGTTTCCGGTGTGGTGCCGGGGCGAGATTCCCTCAAGTGCCGAGCGAGTGCGAAGGTCCTTTCGTTTCCGCTACGCCGGGGCGATCGACGGTGTTTCACCGGGTGAGTTGGCTCGAGTGTGGCTGCCGTTACCCACCGGCTCGCCTCAGCAGCGGATTCGCCTGGCAAAGTTGGAGTTGCCGGGGCCCCATCGCTTCACTCGAGAGCGCAAGTATGGCAATCCGTTGATCTATTTCGAAGCGACCGGCAATCAGGATGGCCGGATCCCCTTCGACATCGAATACGAGTGTGTGCGGTTCGAACGCAGTGAGGCACGGACCGAGTCGGCATCTCCGTGCGAACGAGCACTGTTTTTGCGTCCCACTCGGTTGATCCCGTTGGACGGCAGTCTGCTGGCCGGGTGGGCGCCTCGGCGCCATCCTCGCCGCCGAACGATCACTGCTCGCGACCTGTACGATGCGGTCGACTTGCACATGAAGTATTCCAAGCCACCCGGCAAGCCGTGGGGACGAGGAGATGTGAAGTGGGCTTGCGACAGCGGCTACGGCAATTGTACCGACTTTCACAGCCTATTCCTGGCAGCCTGCCGTTTCCACGGCATTCCGGCCCGGTTCGAGATCGGATTCCCTCTGCCGGCAGACCGGACGTCCGGCGAAGTGGCCGGATATCACTGCTGGGCCTCCTTCGAGTATCGGGGCCAATGGATCCCCGTCGACATTTCCGAAGCCGACAAACACCCCGAGCGCCGCGACTACTTTTTCGGTCGTCTCGATCCGAACCGCATTCGTTTCACCATCGGCCGCGATCTGGAGCTTGAGCCTCCCAATGCCACCGGGCCGGTGAACTACCTGATCTACCCGCACGTGGAGATCGGAGGGTGCGTCCACCGTCGGCTCGTCAAGCGGTTTTCGTTTGAAGAAATCGGGAAGGGTGAAGGGTGAAGGGTGAAGGGGATGCGGGTTTAAAACATCCAGACGAAGTCCAGCCCCAACGTGGTGATGTCCTTGTCGGTGCCGCCGTGGAACGGTTGACCGCCGCCTTCGTACCAGTCCCAGCGAACTTCCGGACGAAGGCGGAAGTTGGTGGTCGGGGCCCAGTTGAGTCCGAGCGTGGCTTCGTAGTAGTTGCCGGCCGGTCCGATCCGTACTCCGTCGCGATCGCGGAACCACTCGATGCGGGCGCCCAATTGCCAGCACTTGTTGATTTCGAACAGCAGGTAGTTGTTGAGGCCGTACCAACTGCTGTCGGGGTTGGCGGGCTGGTTGAAGTTGATGGCGTAGTCGCTCTGAAAGACGTACGTCAACCGCTGGGTGAGCCCCATTTGAGCAACGAAGCTGTGCATGTACAGATCGCCTACGTTGGTGGGATTGCCGTCGCCCCAGTTTCCGGCGGTGAACATGTAGCGGACTTCCAGCCAATCGTTGGGAGTCCAGGCCAGTCCCCCGATCGCCATTTGGCCGTCATCGCGATTATCGAAACCACTGTCCCATCCCATCGTCCAACCGGCGTACAACGTCCAGCAGGGATTGACCTCGTAGATGCCCAGGATTCCCGTATGCGTAAATGGCTCGCCGTAGTTCATCGTCAGCGAATGCGAGTAGAAGAAGTTGTTCGGCGCGGGAACCGACTCGTAGCCGATGATCGTGTAGAAATGACCGGCGCGGATCGTCAGGTTGTTGATCGCCAGATCGAAATAGAGTTGGGGAATGGCCGAGCCGTAATCTCGCGAGCTGTTCCAGCCGAAATCCCACGTTTGGTCTCCGAAGGCCTGAGTGTTGGGGGCGTCGGCACCGAACACATAGTCGGCTCGAAAGCCCCAGTCGACGCCCGATCCCCCCGTGTCGGCGACGCGCTCGATGAACCCCCAGGCCTGGTTCCCAATGAAACCGTCCGAGACGTTGCCGAACTCGACCGGGAAATTTCCGGTGCCACTGCGGACGCCTTGAGCGTTATAGGTGACGCCTCCGGAGAGCCAGCCACCCACGCGGATGCCTCGAGGTAACGTGGGAAACAGCGACCACGGCTGATCACAGCAATCGTCCGAGGAGCCGCCGCAGCTACCGCACTTGTCGCAGTGCGTTCCCTTGCCGCCGCACTCGTCGCAGCCGCCGCCGGTTGCCGCCGGTTGAGCCGTTGCGGCACTGACTTGTCCAAAATCGGTGAGCCGGAATGGTTGCGTGGGAGCGGGCGCGGAATAGTCGGAAAGGGCTCCATGCGCTCCGGTTTGGGCTTGGGCCGTGCCCAACGCCAGCGTCAGCGTCCACGCCGCGATCCAGCCTGCCATCGAACGAGTCATCCTGCTTCCCTCCGTGGTGCCTGCCTACTCGGCTCGCGCAGTACGAGCTCGAGTTCCTACGATTATTCGAATCGGCAGGACAGGATGATCAAGAAAACCTGGAACAAGCCGTAGGGTCCCACCGGCTTGCCCAGGTTTCTCAAGTTTTGCATTGTGACGGGGCCGACGGCTATGGCAGCCGGCTGCGAAAGTCAGATCACTTCGGTGACGCCCGGGATGGCCACCGGATACTTGCCGTCCTTACCCGGTTTGACCGGAGGTTCGACATCGAAGGAGGTCATGGCATCGGTGTCGGCCAGCTTCAAGTCGGAATTGATGGCTTCATCCCACTTGATTTTCTGTCCCGAGTACGTGCACAATCGTCCCATGATCGACGTCATGGTGCTCTTGGCGCCGTATTCGCCCTCGTTGGGAATCTCGCCTGCCGCCAGCGATCGGAAGAGATCGTGATGTTCCTGCTGGTGGCCGCCTCGCGATCCCTTGGTTTGCCAAACCAGTTTGCCGCTGGTGTTGTAGATCTTGCCGCCGCTGATGTCGGCATACCCTTGAGTTCCGTGAGCGTGCTCGGAAACGCTGTTCCAGCAGTTGCGGATGTGGCGGCACTGGCTGAACAGCTTGGTGCCGTCCTCATAAGTAAACTCGACGAAGTGGTGATCGTAGATCTGGCCGTGGTCGGGACCTTTGCGGACCTGCCGGCCGCCCATGCCGTTGCCTTCGACGGGATAGGCGTTCTTGAGCCAATTGGCCACGTCCAGATTGTGGATGTGCTGTTCCACGATATGGTCACCGCAGATCCAAGTGAAGTAGTACCAGTTGTAGAGCTGATACTGTAGTTCGGTGAATTCGGGGCGTCGTTGTCGTGTCCACACTCCCTGGCCGTTCCAGTAAACTCGGATCAAATCGATGCGGCCGATGGCACCGTCCTGCAGCTTGGCGATGGTTTCCTGGTAGGCGACCTCATGGTGGCGTTGCAGTCCGACGGCCACAGCCAGGTTCTTCTTCTTGGCGATTTCGTTGGCCGCCAGCACACGGCGGACGCCGGGGGCGTCGGTGGCGACCGGCTTTTCCATGAAGACATGCTTGTTGGCCTCGACAGCCGCTTCGAAATGCTGAGGGCGGAAGCCGGGGGGAGTCGCCAGGATGACCAGGTCGATGTCCGACTCGAGGACCTTCTTGTAGGCGTCGAGTCCTTCAAACATCCGATCCTTGGACACCTTGACTTGATCCTTGTAGCGCCCCTTGAGTCCGCGATAGGTCTGCTGCACCTTGAATCCGAAAACGTCTCCCAAGGCCACCAACTCGACGCGGCTACTGTGAGTGTTCATGGCCTGCGCCGCCGCCCCGGTGCCGCGACCTCCACACCCGATCAGACCGATCTTGACCACGTCGCTGCCGGCAGCATGAGCGCTGCGAGCCAGCGAGAGAGACCCACCGACCACAGCACCGCCGGCGACCAACAGTGACGAATCTCGGATGAAATCGCGACGGGAAGCATGCGAGTGCTGAGTCTTGGACTGTTGCGACTTGGGTTGGTGCGTCATCGATAGGCTCCTTGGTTGGTTGGAAGGTTCAGGCGGGACATGAGGTTCAGGGGGGATCGGAATCCGTGACGCCATGCCGAGCACGGAACTTACCGTCGAGCGGGTCGGCCTCCCACTGAGTCATTTTCTCCTGCATGTTGGGAGTCTCCAGCGGTCGCACGATGCGGAATCCGGCAGGGTCGACCACCATAAACACCATACTCCGGGGATCGTGCCGTTGCCAGTCCTTGGGCGAGCCGAAGCGAGCCGCGCTGCGGAGACGGTCGGGATCGTCGTTCCAACTGCCGCTATCTCCCGCCTTTGCGATCGATCACCGGCAGGCTCTTTTCCCACTTCTCTTTCAGCTCTTGTTCGGTGGGAACTTTGAGTGGGCGAACGATGCGGAAGCCCACGAAGTCGGCGTCGGTGTGGTACCAGATGCTCTTGGGAATCTGAGGATCCTGTTTTTTCCACTCCTCGGTCGACCCCAGGCGAGCGGCACTGCGCAGCATTTCGGGATCGTCGTTCCAACTGCCGCCGCGGACGACTCGCGGATAGAGCTTCGTGGGATTCACCAGCGGATTGTCGGCGACCTTTCCGCTGAACTTCTCGTAGGCTTTGGGATCGTACTGGTCCAAGACCCACTCGGCGACGTTGCCATGCATGTCGTACAGCCCGAAGGGATTCGGCTTCTTCTGGCCGACTTTGTGGTAGGCTTCGTCACTGTTGTCGAAATACCAACCGTAGTCGTCCAAGTCATCCATGTCGTCGCCGAAGGAGTAGGCGGTGGTGGTACCGGCTCGGCAGGCGTATTCCCATTCCGCTTCCGTGGGGAGCCGGTAGTAGCGTCCCGTCTTGGCGCTGAGCCACTTGCAGAAGATCTTGGCTGCGAACTGGGTCATGCAAATGGCGGGATAGCCCTTCTTCCCCATGCCGAAGGTCATGTCGGTGTATGGGGGCGTCGGCTGGGAGTAGATCTGATACTCGAGTGCGGCTTTGTCGCGAGCCGTCGGTTCCAGTTTTCGGAGTTGCCGACGTTGCTCGTCCAGATCGAACATCCAGATTTCGAAAGCGTCCCACGTAATCTCGTACTTGCCCATCCAGAACGGGTCGATCTTGACTTTGTGTTGTGGTCCTTCGTCGTCGTTGCGACCTTCTTCCGATTCCGGGCTTCCCATCACGAATTCGCCGCCGGGAATGGGAACCATTTCGATGGTGACTCGCGTGTGCTCGATCTTCTCCGCGTACGGCTTCATCTCTTCCGGTTTGCTGGCTTCGGCCTCGGGGAGCGGCAGCACCAGCGAATCCTTGTCGTCGGCTCGAAGGGGCGAACCGAACCACAAAGCCGTTGCCGCCAACGCGACGCAACCCAAACGAGCGGCTTGTTTTCCGGAGATCCGAGCGAGTACACTGGACTTCATGCGATCTTATCCTTTCAGTTTCTGCGTTCTGAGTCAGGACCCAGGTGTGCGGCAACGCATTTTCCCCCGCCGATCGATTCTTGGCTGGGCGGTTGCCGGCATCGTTATTGTAGGAGGCGGGATAGGGGGGTGGGAAGCGCGAGCCGCCGAGGGCCGTGAGTACCAGTACACCGAAGGCCACATGGGGACTCGCTTTACTCTTCTATTGTATGCAGAGGATGAAGAAGTCGCAAACCGGGCCGCCGCGGCCGCCTTCCGCCGCATCGCTCGGCTGGAGAAGGTCTTCAGCACCTACGACCCGCAATCCGAAGCCAGGAAGGTGTGTGCCGCAGCCGAGGTTGGCCAGTGGGTCGACGTCAGTCCCGATTTGTGGAAGGTGCTGAAATACAGCCGGGAGTTCTCCCAGAAGACGGGCGGAGCTTTCGACGTAACGGTCGGACCGGTGACTCGGCTGTGGCGGCAAGCCCGCCGAGCCAGGAGACTCCCCAAGCCCGAGAAACTCGAGGAAGCTCAGCAGGCGGTCGGCTACCAAAACTACGAAGTCGATCCCAAACGGCCTCGGATTCGGCTGCTGAAACCCGGTATGCGGTTCGATTTCGGCGGCATCGCCAAGGGGTATGCTCTGGATGAGGCGTTCACGGTGTTGGTCCAACACGGGATCACGCGTTGTTCGATCAACGGGGGAGGGGATGTCCTCGTGGGCGACGTTCCGCCGACGCGCAAAGCGTGGATTGTCATCCTGCATGCGGCGGGAATCTCCTCCGTTGCTCCACGGCTTCGGTTGCCGCCCCGACACGCGGTCGCCACGTCAGGAGACGCTTATCAGTTTCTCGTCGTCGACGGAAAGCGATACTCCCATCTGATCGATCCTCGTACCGGCCAGGCTGTCGAGGGGCATCGCGAGTCGAGTGCGATCGCCGGATCCGGCATGGAAGCGGACGCATGGGCGTCTGCCGGGTGTCTCTTGTCACCGGACGAGATCGCGAAGCTCGTTCAAGGTCGAGACGACTTGGCGCTGCGAGTGTTCGTCGATACGGATTCTCCCTGGACCGAAACGGACTTGTGGTTCGGTGGAATGTTCGACCGACTGTTTCCAGGTCGCCAATCGAACAGCGCAAGTGAACCGGAGAACGCCGAATTGCATGGCGTTGGCAGGTCTGCTGTGAAAGACTCGAAGATCCCATGACGGAAAGCTCGGCGGAAGCCGTTTGTCCTCAATGCATGAAGTCGTTTCCCGCGCCGGTGGGACGACTCGGCCGGCGCGTGCGCTGTCCCTGGTGCGAGCAGCGGTTTCCACTTTCCGTCGAACGGATCACCAAAGGACTCGATCCGGAACTGTGCGACGGTTGGTACTATCTGGCTCGTGACGGCCAGCGTGTCGGCCCGATCAATCTCCGCGAACTGATGGAGGCCAGAGATTCGGCGGCTTTGACCGGCGATACGCAACTTTGGCGAGAAAGCTGGCCTCGGTGGAAGTTCGCCGAAGAACTGTTTTCCAGCTTGGGAAGGACGCGTACCGAAGTGGAGCGTCCGGCGCGAGTCGAACACCAGCCGATGCCGCCGTCGGAGAATCCTCTTTGGAAACGCTGGTCCGAGCCGTTGCGGAATCTCTATTCGGCGCTGGAACGTGCCATCCGACTGATCCGCATCGTGGCCATCATCGAATTCGCCTCGGTTGCCGTTCTGGCTCTGGTCAGTCTCGTCGTTTCCTTCTCTCTGTTGGCCGCGATTCCCGCCCTGCTGTTGCACGGTTTCTCGGTGTTGATGATTGCCCACAAGCTCGGCGACGTGGCACCCGCGTGGAAAGCCTGGATGGAAACCGGCGAGCCTCGAGCCGGCGAGGTCGCCTTGCGACAGGCTACCAAAGCGATTCCGGTGCTGGGCGCCTGGGCGATCGCAACATTGATTTCCACGATCTATGCGATCGCCTTTACGTTGCGCGGCGTTCCAGGGTGACTCAGGTCGGCACGGGCATACGCATTGGACGGCGTTGGGTCACTGCAAAGCGTATCACAGGTGGAACCGCGAACGTTCGCGGCGCCCGCCGTCATCGCTGCGGTCGTGATTCCGGCGGTTTTCAGAAACTCGCGTCGTTTCACGGTGTGCTTGTGGGTCCGGGGGTGTGAGGGGCGAGGGGTGAGTGCGAGTGCGAGTGCGGCTACGATTACGAGTACGATTACGAGTGGGGGTAGGGGGACGGGACGAATACGAGACATGGCGGAAGACGGGGGGTGCGCGCGCACACGCTCTGTCGCCGGCATTGGGGTGGCCGGACAAACGGGAGTCACGTCGGAAAGACAGGGATTCGTCGCCCTCGCGTGACCACGCCAGTCTCATCGCCACGGCAACTCCCACTTTTCACTTTTTCGCGGTAGGGACCGCCGTTTCCGGCGGCCCCCCGCACAGATCCGTACACGAAGAATTACCTCATACGGCTCCTGCATTGCGTCGGGCGTCGAAACGCGTACTTGGAT
>JALSIV010000379.1 GCA_026989685.1 Pirellulaceae bacterium
CCCCACCCACTTGCCCCCTCGATAGGCGACGACGCTGGTGGTTTGCAGCGTCTTGCGCGTCGACCCCATCAGGAACAGAGCGGCGAAGCAAGTATCGGGCACCGGGCCGCCATTGCTCTCCCAATGCCCGTCGGGAGCCTGTGTCTTGAGCAAATAGCGAGCGCCCCGCCGGTACCACTTGTTTCGCTCGGCCGGCGGCAACTGAAAGTTGGCGGCCTCCGCGTCCGCCTGACGAAGACTCTCGTAACGCTCCAGCGCATACAGCGAATAGTGAATCCACGTCTTCAGATCATTGACCTTGTAGTTTTCTTCGATCCAGCGATTCCCGGCGGAAATCACCCGGCCGAATGTTCGCAGCGGAATATCGGTCTTGACCTGCTGAACCCGCTTTTCTTCCACCAACTCGAACGCCGGCGGCAACCCGTCGTTGTACTGCTTCTTCAGTCGCCGATAGCCGACCCGATCCTTGACGATGTAGATCGATCCCATCGCGGCAACGGTAAGACTGTGCCGTACACCGGACTGCTTGACGCGTTCCCCGACCGTGTAGGCGGGCTTGCCCTGATAGCCGAAGCCGCCGCTGGGATCCTGAGTGCGCAACAGCCAGCGAGCTGCGTCGTCCCAGACGGTCGCCGGCGTTTCCACTCCCGCCTGATCCTCCGCCTCCCAAAGTCCCAGTACGGCATACTGTGTCATGGACGTGTCACACGTCTCCCCGTTCGTTGGATGGCTCCGAGGATACCCCCAGGCGCCGGCGGGTTTTTGCCGGTAGTGCAAGGACTGGGCGAAGGTCTCGATTTCCGAACGGTAGCGTGACGGGTTGAGCGCCACCAGGAACATCAACGAGATGCCGGTGGAGTAGATATCGAGCGTAATTTTCCCGGCCCCTCGCCGGGCCTGAGCCTGCACGCCGGCAAGTGCCTGCTTCACCTTCGGGTGCGATTCGTCCTTTCCCGCTTTGACAAACGTCAGTGCCACCAGCGACCGGGCACCCAGCCTCGATTCATCCTGCTTTTCCAGGTACTTGAGTGCCCGTTCGACGGCCTGTTTGACTCGAGGATGTTGCGGGCTCAACTGCGCCAAAGCAGCCGGACGACTGCTGAATGTCCACAGCACCGCCATCAGCGCGGCGACGACGATGCGCGGCACCTTTCCCGGATCTCTCGGACTAGCCACGGAGCCCTCCCAGCACCTCGCCCAAAGGAGGCACGTCACCAAGAAGAGACGAAACATCACCAACGCGGTGTTCAATCTAATCGCAACGCGATGTCGATGTCAAGCAACGAGCATCCGACGCGATCTACCACCAGGATCGACTCTCGGAGTCCTCGTCGCCCTCGCACGCACCGGCCAACTCACGAAGGTAGTCGAGCGCTTCCTGAACCGTCGGCACCACGACACCCCGTTGTCGGCCCCGGCGGTCGCAGCGCGCCAACGTGAGGAGTTCCTGGAACGACTCGTGCTGCTCGAGACGGCGCCGAGCCCGACTGCCGATGGTGGTGTCCAGACATCCTTGCGCTTCGTCCAGATGAGCAATCAGCCAGGCGGTCCGCTTGGAAATCCTCGATTCGAGCGCTGCCAACCCCGCCTCCACCGGCTCCTTGCGGTCCAGCGCCTCGCCCACGGCATGGAGCAGAGCCGCCAGCAGAAAATCCTCGTCGTAAGGCATCTCGGCTCGCGCCAATTCGAAGACCTGCAGCGAATGGTACAGCGCATCCCCTTCGGGGTGGATGCGTCGGGGAAGGCGGACATTCTCAAGTGGATAGAGCAGCGACGCGAAATAGGACCAGCGATCTTCGCTCCGCCCAAGCAAGGTCGCGTCGGTAGCGTTCGAACGAGCCTCCGCGGGCGAAGACACATCGGAGACTGCACCGCTGGGCTGGGCGAACTGAGTTTCCATCCGCAGCAACTGCTCCCGAATGTCGCTCCGCTGAGGAAGGTCCTTCGGTGGCACCCACCCGCGCACCAGTTCTCGAATCGCCCGACTGCGAGCCTGAAACCAATCGGTCTCCTGGCGAGTCCAAATCAGCCGGGCTGCATGCCAGGCCAACTGCCGCCGAAGTTTGGATACGGTCATGGCTCCACCATAACCGGGAACGGTGCCGCCGGCCAGATGCGTGCCTTCGGGCGAACCGCCGTCGTTCAAACTGGAGCAGGAACCGACTCTTGTCCTAGCTGCGATCGCCGAGCCGGTTCGGCTATACTGCACGGCGGCTCCGGAGCCGATTCCCCATTCCCACCGGGAGACCATACTGATGCTACGATTCGCCGTTTTCGCCGTCGTGGCCGGCCTCAGTCCGCTGACCGCTCTGGCAGAGCCGCTGCCGCGCCCCAACATCGTGTTCATCATGGCCGACGATCTGGGCTGGGCAGACGTGGAGTTCCACGGCGGCAATGTGCCCACTCCCAACCTCAACCGTCTGGCCCGGGAAGGGCTGGAACTGCAGCGCCACTATGTAGCACCGGTGTGCAGTCCGACTCGTACCGGACTGATGACGGGGCGATACTGGAGTCGATTCCATATCACCACGCCGACCAATCGCCGCGCCCTGCCGTTCGACACCATCACGGCCGCTCGAATCCTGGGGGCCGCCGGATACGACACGGCTCTGATCGGAAAATGGCACCTGGGGTCACTCCCCGAGTGCTCTCCCAAGCACTTTGGATTCGACTACAGCTACGGATCCCTGGCCGGCGGTGTGACTCCGTGGTCCCATCGTTACAAGAAGGGTCCCTACTCCCAGACCTGGCACCGCAACGGAATTCGCCGCAAGGACGAGGGCTATGTGACCGACTTGCTGGCCGACGACGCCGTTCGTTGGATCGAAGCGCGGGGCGAACGCCCGTTCTTCCTCTACGTCCCGTTTACGGCCGTTCACCTGCCCATCCGCGAACCCGAGAAGTGGCTGCGAAAAGTCCCTCCCGAGATCGAAGGCGAGGTGGCTCGGCACTATGCGGCCTGCGTGATGCACTTGGACGACGCCGTGGGGAGAATCGTCGATGCGCTCGAGCGGACCGGAAAGGGAGACAACACCCTGGTCGTCTTCACCAGCGATAACGGCGGATCGACCGCGGAAAACAACGATACGAAGTACCCGAACCTCGGCGACGACTGCCCCAACGGCCGACTCACGGGCAACAACACGCCGCTGCGAGGGCAGAAGGGAAGCCTCTATGAGGGAGGCACGCGCGTACCCACGCTCGTCTACTGGCCCGGCCACGTCCCCGCCGGCAAGGCCGACTCGACTCCCGTTCACATCGTCGACTGGCTACCGACGTTCGCCACACTGGCGAGAACTCCGTTCGACCGCTCCGCCCTCCACTTCGACGGCGCTGATCTGTCGCGTCTGCTGCTCCACGGAGAGCCTCTGCCTCCCCGTGTGCTCTATTCGGCCGGTCCCCGCTTTCGTTCGCGCGCCGTCTGGAACGGTCCGTGGAAACTGATCGTCTCCTACACCTCGGACGATCGCGAGCGGAAGGTCGAGTTGTTCAATCTGGCGAGCGACCCTCGCGAAGAACATAATCTGGCAGACGCACATCCAACCAGGCTCGAGCAAATGCGGCAGATGTTGCAGGCGGCCATGTTGGGCGACGGTGAGCACACCGCTGCGCATCGATACCTACCATCCCTCGAGTCTACAGGTGATTCCACTGACAATCACACCCAAGGCCAAAGAGACCATCGACGTGGCCGGTGAACAGATCGAGTGTTTCCGCTGCGAAGTCGATCCTATCGGCAATACGTTCTGGATCAGCACCGGTGGACGGCTCGTGAAGGTGACTCAGGGCAACCTCACGATCGAACTTCTGAAGTCGTCACAGGGGGAGAAACAGTGATCAACGCTAGCGCGTCCCAATTCATCGTTCCGCTCGGGGAAAGACGTTCACTTCGATGAGGAGAAAAAACGACGATCGGTTCATTACCGGACTGGATCAGGTGCTCTCGGCGCGGCCGAGTTGGTGGAGTCAACGCCTGGGTCTGCTGGCGAATCAGGCCTCGGTAACTCGAGAAGGCGATTATGCCTGGACGGCCCTGGCTGAACGTGGTGCCAAACTGAAGTGCGTCTTTTCCCCGCAACATGGGCTCTGGGCCGAAGAACAGGCCAACATGGTCGAATCCGATCACGGCCGACTCACCGATCCTCCCATTCCCGTGTACAGCCTCTATGGGGAAACACGCACGCCGAGCGGACCGATGTTGGAGGGTCTTGAGCGGTTCATTGTCGATTTGCAGGATGTGGGGACTCGAGTCTACACGTTCGTCTGGACGCTGCGGCATTGCCTGATGGCGTGTGCCGAGCACAACGTGGCGGTGACCATACTCGATCGCCCCAATCCGCTGGGACGAGTCATCATCGAAGGGCCGATCCTCGATTCGCGATTCCAGAGTTTCGTCGGCGAGGCGCCGATCCCCATGCGACATGGCCTCACGCTGGCCGAACTGGCGCGGTGGATCGTGCGCTACGAATCGTTGCCTCTCGAGCTTGATGTGATCCCCGTCCGCCACTGGGACGACTCGGCTCTGCTTGCCCAAATGTGGCCGCTGCAACAGTGGATTCCCCCCAGCCCCAACATGCCGACGCCGTTCACGTCGCTGTTCTATGCGGGGATGGTCCTGCTGGAAGGGACCAACCTGTCCGAAGGACGCGGGACGACCCGCCCGTTCGAAGTCGTGGGAGCCCCGTTCATCGACGGGCACCGGTTGGCCGATGACATGCAATCGCTGGAACTTCCGGGCGTCGCCTTTCGCCCCGTTCGGTTCCGCCCTACGTTCGACAAATGGCAAGGTGAATGCTGCAGCGGCTGTCGGCTCGATGTTCGCGATCCGGTTCGCTTTCGACCTTACCGCACATCGATAGCCCTGTTGGCGACGATTGCCACCTGTTGGCCGGATCACTTCCGCTGGCTTCCGCCTCCGTACGAATACGAAACGAAAAAATGGCCCATTGATATTATCAGTGGTAGCGATCAACTGCGGATCACTCTGTCCGGTCCGATCGGCGACATTGGCGAAATTGCCCAGAGACTCAGTCAGGTCGACGAGAGGGCCTGGAAGGAGACGTGTCGGGATCGTGTGATTTACGGGCAGGGGGCGTGCCGATAGGACGGATGGGATCAAGGACCGATGGGACGACGACAGGGATAGCGCCCAGCCATCGTCCCGCGGGGCAACGATCAACAATTCGCAACCCTGGTACCGGCCGGGGCGATGCCGAGTCGGCCTCCATCGCCCACGGTGGCCTACGAGGGTTGACGCCCTCGAGCCGCCGCTCATCGAGCGGCGGCGTACCTAGGGCGTGGCGGGTCCGTCAGGCCGCAGCTCGCGCTCGGTGTTACTTCGGCGCGGGACTCTTCGGAGCCGATCCTTTCGGTGCGGCATCCTTTTTTGCGGGCGATTTCTGCACGGGATGATCGTGCTGCGGCTTTTCGCATGCCGGTTCGGCGGGAACCCACTTGCAAACCGTAACCTCGACCTCCCGCTCCACGACTTCGGGAACCCATTCGATACACTTGACCTTCTTCTCTTCGACGACCGTCTTGTAGACCGGTACCTGAACCTGTTTCTCTACGACTCGCGGTTCGTACCGCACGCAAGGCACTTCCTTCGTTCGCACTTCGCAGCGATAGCTGCAGACTCGCACCTTGCGAGTGACGAACTTCGTCTCGTAAATCGTCCGCTTGTACGTGTAGGGAACTTCGTCCCACTCCAGGCGATACGTGGTACAAGGAACCTCCTTGGTGACAAAGTTGGGACACCACACTTTGCGAGGCCGGCCGCACTTGTCGACCGTACAGACCCAGTGTCCGGCGTCGTAGCAGATCGTGCGAGTGGTCGTGACCGGAACCCTGCGACATATGCGACGCACGCCCTGGCACGTGACCACCTTGGGCACCCGCACCGGCACGGTTTGCTCGACCACCTTCCATTCGGGAATCCGCACGGTGTATTGAATCGTCTTCATCTGGCGCACCGGCTCCCACGTGGTGCATTGCCGAGTGACCGTCTTGGTCTCTACGATGCGACGGCAGACCTGAATCGTCTTCTCCCGTTCGACCGGTTTGCAAACTACTTCCTTGACGATCCGCTTCTCAGTCACCCATTTGGGAACCAGGCAAGGAGCCGGCTCGCACGATTCCCACACATCACAAAACACCGCGCGGTGACACCACAGCAGCCCCCCCTCTGCAGGGCTGGCGGACAGACTCGCAGCGGCCAACCCGGCCACTGCCACGAGAACTCGACCGATTCTACTCATCGCTGCATTCTCCCAACATCGAAACCTCGATCACTGGCCCCCTCCAGGATCCCGCCTGACGCCGGAGAATGTAGCAGATATCCGGTCTGCACAACATGGGAAAGACAGGAAAAATGAAAGGTCGACGCGCCCGGCGCGTCGATGTTGTATAGTGGGAACCGGTTTCCCACGAGGCCGCCGAAGTTGTCCCGCGCGTCAGCTCGTTTTCAATCTTTTCATTCCATGCCCCAGTTTTCGCTCCGACAGCTCCTGCTCAGCCTGATCGTGTTTGCCGCGGGTTGCGCCGTGTTGGCCCAGGCCGTCCAGGGAGAAGTCCTCCCGCTGGGCCTGATTGCTGGCGTTTTCTCGATCGGGCTGTTTTTCTGCATGCTGTGGGTGTTGGCAGCTTTGGTGTGGGTCGCCGGTCTGTGTCTTCGCGTCTCGTTGGCCGCGTCGGATGACGCGCCGGATGTCACGAGTGCGGCCAGTCGTTCGAGCAGCGTCGTTGAGAGGGAATCACCGTGAAGTCCCAGTTCGTGGAGATCTCGATTGGTATCGCCATCGTTCTGATAGGGACGTGGTGTTCGACGCCGGCCCGATGCCAGTTGCCCGCCCCCGCCAGAGATCCCCATGACTTCTTCGTTGCAACGGCTCCCTCGGGTTCGGCCCCGGCTCCTCACGGCTTGGCGATCGAGTTCTTGCTGGGCCCCCACTACCACGGCAACTTCGCCGAGTTTCGGGTGAGGGTGCGAACGGCGAATGGCAAACCGAGTAAAGTCGACCGGAAGCTGCGGTTCCACTTGAGCAAAGAACGCCCCGACGCACGGACTCGGAACCACTTTTCCATCGACGAGATCGAATTCACGATGGTGCTGCCTCGAGGTAAGATCGAGACGGTTCAGCAGCGCACCCTGTTGCTTCCGGAAGGACCGTGGAACCCCTACATCGCCCGGATCACGGAATTCGGGGAAACACTCCCCGGCACGTGGACACTCCGCATGGGCCAGCTTTCTTTGGGCGACGGGAATTCGCACTACGCCTCAGCCTATCCCGCGGTGTTGGTGATCGCCCGAGACGCTCGAACACCCCGGCAATCACGATTTCTTGCGGCTCCACCTTCACTGCCGCTCGCGCCCTTCGCGCCGACCACCGGAGACGGGCGACTTCCCGACCTGCAAGTGCTGGCTGAGGCGATCTACCACCCGCCGGACGGTCGCGCTCCTCACATGACCCAAGTGCAAGTCGTGCAATCCGATCGCTGGAACCTCAAATCGGCGCGCAATTGGTACGACCAGGTAGCTCAGGTCCGACGCATTCCGATCAATGTGATCCATCCTCACGCACTGCCGACTCAGTGGCGTTGGTATGCGCCGGTCACGCTGCTGTTGGTTCCGCTGAACGATTTTCGCTGGTTGGCGAACGAACGGCCTGAGCAGTTCCAAGCGATCCGGCGATGGACATGCATGGGAGGGAATCTGTTGGTGTTGGAGGCCGGCAGTGGGCCCGCTCGACGCGAAGTGGCCAGCCTGTTGAGCTTGCCGGCAGCCCCCGACGATTGGCGACCCGTTCACTCCGATCCTCGCGATCCGGCGATCACCAAACATTGGAAGGAGATCCAGCTTTCGCTCTTCGGCTCCCCGTTGCCACCATTCCCGCCGACCGATCCCCGCGTGGATCCTCAATCGGCACTGGTCACCTCGGCAGGGTGGGGACGCGTGTACGCCGTCGACTTGGAGCGGATCAACCAATCGCCCTGGAACTGGCGGGCGATCTGGCTTTCGGGGCCAACACCGCCCACGTCGATCGCTTACGCCGCAGGCGGCAACTACCACTCTCCCAGCGACCAGTATTGGTATGGGTTGATTCCCGGAGTGAGCGAGCGACCGGTCACCGCGTTTGTCGTTGTGATCACGGTGTTCTCGCTCGTGATCGGACCGGTCAACTTTTGGGTGGTTCGCCGAGCCGGCTACCCGCGGGCCATCATGATGACAATTCCCATGGTTGGAATGACGACCGCGGCATTTTTCCTGACTGCCTACGTTCTCCGCGACGGGCTGCAGACTCGAGGCCGCATCCGCAGCGTTACGCTATTGGACCAGGCGCGTTCCGAAGCCTTTTCTTGGTCACGCCAGTCGACGTACGCCGCGTTCGCTCCAAACGGCTTTCGCGTTCCACAGGGCACCTATGTGGCTCCCGTCCTCTCGCCAAGTGCTCGGTACGACGTCGAGATCCCGTTCGTGCTCGAACAGAACGGCGATACAGAAATCTACCGCGGCCGGATGATCGCTTCGCGCAAGCTGGTCCAGGCGGTGGTGGGCCATGTGGCGCAGACCGATGCGAGACTGGCAGTGGGCCGGGGGACAAGTGACAACATCGTCGTGCGCAACCGGCTGGGCTGTTCCGTAAGCGGTGTGGTCTTGCGGGACACCGATGGCAAATGGCATTTGGGACAAACGGTGCGCCCCGGCGCCCGTCTCGAGTTGGTCTGCGTGTCGGCGGACCGGGCCACGAGCGAACTGCGTCGCTGGTATGCTCGCTGGCCAACCGAGCCGTCGTCCATTATCACAAAGTACTATTCTCGTCGCCTCATTTCGCGACTGCTCGGCAGAAACACGCCTTCTATGACGGCCGACACTCTCCTGTCCGAGCGCATCGTGCCGTTCCTCATCGAGCAGCCGGTGGAGCGGGTTTTGAACCGCGGTGAGCTGCGCCCCGGCGAGTACGCGGCGCTGGTCGAGTCTCCACCGTTTGTACCCATCGGCGTGCCGAGCGACCAGCGGACCCCCGACTTGGAATTGGTAATCGGCCAATGGAAAACACCGTAACGGCAACTGCGGCAGCGATCGAAGTACGGCATCTGTCGCGATACTTCGGCGCGACTCGAGCGGTCGACGACATTTCGTTCGCCGTTCGACAGGGAACCGTGTTCGGCTTCATCGGTCCCAACGGCGCCGGAAAAACGACCACCATGCGAATCCTGGCAACGCTGGACCATCCTACCTCGGGAGAAGCGGAGGTCGCCGGTTTCTCCGTCGTCTCCGACCCGGAGCAGATTCGTCGGCGGGTCGGTTACATGCCCGATTCGTTCGGTTCGTTCTCCTATATGTCCTGCCGCGAGTATCTCGACTTTTTCGCTCGAGCTTACGGGCTGCGCCGATCGGCTCGCCGCGATGCCGTTTCGCGCACGCTGGCATTCACCGGTACCGAAGGAATTGCCGACAAGCCGGTCGACACGCTTTCCATGGGAATGCGGCAGCGCCTTTGTCTGGGACGCGCGTTGATCCACGATCCGGACGTGTTGATCCTGGATGAGCCGGCCGCCGGGCTCGATCCGCGAGCCCGCATCGAACTCCGCGGGATGATCCGCGATCTAGCCGATCAGGGAAAATCGATCCTCGTCAGCTCGCATATCCTCACCGAACTGGCCGACTTCGTCGATGACATCGGCATCCTGGAACGAGGGCGACTCCGCGCCGCCGGGCCACTGGCGGACGTTCGCAGACGATTCGGCGGTAAACGGGTGGTCGAACTCGCCGTGGAAGGAGATTCCGCCGACGTGGCGGTGTGGCTGCAGAATCACCTGGACACTGAAGAGATCACCTGTCATGGCGACCATTTCTGCTTCATCTGTCCGGACGACAGCAGCGAGATCGAATCGGATCTGCTGAGCCGTCTGGTTGCCGCCGGATTCCGAGTCAAACGATTCGGAATTCGCGAATCCTCTCTGGAGGATCTGTTCATGGACTTGACCGAGGGGGAGGTGGCATGACTCCCGCAGCGCCTCTTCGGCACGATTCGACCGCCGACCATCCATTGCCGCTCCGCAAGAGAATGTCGCTACGCGAAAAAATATCCGACTGGTCCGACTGGCTCAATCCGATTCTCATCAAAGAGACTCGGCAGGTGGCCACAAGCCGCGCCTTCGTATGGACCTTCTTCGTGCTGGTACTCCTCTGTTGGATCAGCGCTGTGACGACGGTGCTGCTCAACGACCCCGCCATTCGCTACCAGGCTTACGGTCCAAGCGTGATGACGTGGTACGGCTGGTTGATGACGATTCCCTTTGTGGTCGTCGTTCCATTCGCCACGTATCGTTCGATGGAGATCGAGCGACACAACGCCACGTTCGACCTGCTGTCGATTACCACCATCGAAGCGACTCAGATCGTCCGAGGCAAGCTGGTAGCGATGTTGGTGATGGCTCTTGTACTGCTGTCAGTGTTCACTCCGTGCCTGGCATTCGGCTACATGCTGGGTGGTGTCGATCTGGCGCAGACTTTGAGTGTGCCGGCTTTTCTGATGGCAGTCTGCCTGACTGCCTCGTCGGTCGCCGTATTGCTGGGCAGCCTGCCGCGCAGTGCGACGGCATCGACATTGCACTCGATGTTGCTGCTGACGGGATTGTTGGCCCTGGCCATCGTCTCTCTGGCCATCGTGAGCCAGTTGCTGGGCGGATCGTCGGCCTGGTATCTGCGCATGCTGCCTTCCCGTCCCTCGATCGCAGTCGCCGCCTTCCTTCTGGGAGTGACACTCTGCGAACTAGCGATCGCCGCCGCAGCGGCCAACCTGACTCCGCCGGAAGTGAATCGCTCGAGTCTGGTGCGCAAGAGACTGCTGCTGGTCCACGGAACCGTAACTTTGGCAATGGGCATGACCGTCTACGAGTTTCCGCATGATCGGATTTATCTGCTGCCACCTTTGTGGATGGCGACGGCCTTCTGGTTCATGATGGGTACGCTGCTCGTGGCCGAGCGTCCCGACTTGACGGCGCGGGTGCGCCGTGAACTGGCGCCCAAGGCGTATCCGCGCGTTCTGCAGAGTTGGCGGGTTCCCGGCAGTGCCGGCGGTTTCCTGTTCGCCGTCGCCGGCATGGGCTCCCTGACGATCGTGCTGATGCTGGTTCGGTGGCACGTCCACACCATCGGACCGATTCGGCGTTTTCCCCCGGAAGAGTTTGCGGCAGTGGCGGCCACGAACTGGCTGCTGTTTGTGGGATACTTGGGAACGGTCAGGCTGTCTTGGCTGAGGATTCGCCGGCGGTTCCCTCACGCCGGCTTTTTCCCCGCACTGGCGGTCGCTGCCGGAGTACTCATCCTCGGCAACCTCGTTCCGGCATTGCTGGCCGAAATACTCTGGCCGGGTCTACTGGAAAGCTATTCGCCGCTGCTGGTGACCATCTGGCCGGTCACCTTGCGCGCTGCACATCTGACGGTACTGAACTACCGTCCGGCGTTGGGGACGACTGCCGGAGACATCGCCCGGTTGTACGGCGTGATCGGCGCCCTGGTAGCCTTGGTGCTGTTTCTGAATCTCCGTTCGCTGGTGACTGGCCTGTTCGCCGGCGCAGCGCCGGTTGCCCCGGTCCGGCAGCGGGACTGAACGCGAGACGTCCGCTCGATGCGGGTAGTCCGCCATTGGCTTCCGGTGACTTCTCCCACTGGCCGATGATTGCACCACGCCGCGGACTCTGCCAAAATAAGCGGTGTCATGAGAGAGACTCCTCGCTTTTCCCTGAAGCAACTGATCTGGGCGACGGTCGTGATGGCGGTCGTGATGGCCATGACGGCCAGTGCTCTGCGAGGCAGCGAGTTCGGTGTTGCCGTCGGAGCCGGAGCGGCGTTCGCCTTGCTGGTGATCATCATTCCGATGGCACTCGCCTGGATCGCCTTGCTGTTTGCGCCGCGACGACCATGACCCTACGAGTGGTGTTCATCGAGATGTTCGTTCGCGGTGCGGCCGGTCGGGTCGCGGCGACGCACGGCCGCATCGTGCTGCTGGGGACGTTCGTTCTGTTGACGCTCGGCTCATCGCCGGCGGTCCGGTACGCGGACGGTCAGCAAACCGTGCAGCAGCTAGGCTATCCGAAGACGGCCACCAGCAAGAGCGGCCTGCGATTGACCATTGAGCGGCCGCTGTACCCGACCAGTGACAACCTGATCGACGGTATCCGCATCAAGCTGGAGACGGCCGATCGCCGACCGAGTCGTAAACGCCGAGAAATCGCGGTTCGGCTGGAACTGCGAGTCGGCTGGAATGATAATGCCGCCATCACGGTCCCCGTGGCGTTGGCAGAAGGTGAATCCGAGGTGGTTTTCGACGTTCCCTTTCGGATACCGCTGGCGACGTGGGGCAGAAGCGATCGGTTGGCTGTGGCAGAAGACGGTTCGCTCATTGGAGAATTGAGCGACGAATTCCTGCCGATTCGCGGAATCGGCGGAGCCCCGATGGAAAACCGCGGTTTTTCGCTGCTGGTCATCGACCGCGATGTGAAAGTCACGTTGGTCCAGCCAACCGGTGCCGCTGGGCGGGCGCCGGCCGTCACCACCACGATCGCGCCGACGGGGGACGGGGGGGACGGCGAGTTGCTTTGCGTCGACGGCCTGATTTGGGCCATCGATGCCCCGGGAGCCGTGCGGCAGGGGCACACGGCGGTCCGCAGCGAGCAGCCTTGGAACCTCAAGTCGGCTCGCGCATGGTATGGTCCGGGAAGACAACTGGCCACATTGAGAGCAGCGGCCGTCCATCCCCAGTATGCCATGACCGATTGGCGATGGTATACCGAATGGTCGATGGTCGCCCTGTCCCAGGACGAACTGGCTCATCTTGCCTCCTCTCAGCCGGTTTTGTTCGAAGCCTTGAGGCGGTGGGTGTCGATGGGCGGAGTTCTGCTGATCACAGGAAACGACGTTGACGCATTAGAGCGCGAATCGGCGCGGCGTTTCCAGCTCACCTCGCCCGAGTGGCGGCGCCCCGATTCGAGTTTCGTTTCGCCGGATTATGCGGAGAACTGGCAGATCCCGGAGTTGTTCAACCCCCAGGGCTATGGCAGGGACTCGTTCACGAACTCGCGCACGTCGCTCGAGGGAATCGAGCCGCCGCGGGATGCCGTGGGTCGCGGCAGCGAGGCGGTCCGATGGGCCGCCTATCGCTGGGGGGCGGTCGTGATTGCCGACCGGCAGTCGCTGGCTCGCTCCGCGCTACCCTGGATATGGATGATGCAAACTCTTCCGCTCAATGGAGCCTCGCTGGACAATCAATCGAACGCCAGCATGTGGAAAGAGTCGGCTCACCATGGTCGCGAGTGGATTGCCAACACGCAGGCGGCTTCCTTCCCGTTTTTCCTGCTGCTGGTGCTCTCGTTTCTGTTCGTGATCGGACCGGTCAATCTGATGTGGGCCCGGCAACGCCGAGCTCCTGTTCGCGTCATTCTCACTTCACCGGTGATTGCTTCGGTCACTCTGGCCGTGTTCGTGATGACCGTCGTCGCCACCGAAGGAATCCGCACGCGACGGCGGGTGCGTGCCGTCACTTGGCTGGACAGTGAACGGGGGGAAGCGTATAGCTGGTCGCACCAGTCCCACTATGCGTTAATGGCTCCAGCCAGACTGACGTATCCGGCCGGCACTCAGCTCACACCGTTTCTCCCCTCGCGGCAGACCGGGTATCACTATGAACTCCGCGTTGGGCGCGATTGGACGACGATCGACGGCAGCTTCCTGCAGTCCCGTTCGTTGGTACACCTGAGCGTCGGCGACTTCCAACGCACGGCACACAAACTGTCGGCGAGAGAACTGCAGGGACGGCGGGTGCGCGTACGCAACCGTTTGGGAACCGGTATCGAACTGCTGGTGCTGCGGGGCCGACACGGAGACTGGTATCTGGCCCGCGACATCAACCAGGGCGATGAAGTCCGAATTCAGGCGACAAATCGGGCTACCGTACGCAAAGCGACCCGCGCGGTGTTGGACTTCGACGAAGCCTACGATCCGGCAGCGGCGCGCAAGTCGCCCTTCGGCCGCTCCTCCACGCCCGGAGCACCCGAGCGTCTGGAGTGGGAAACGCACCGACTGCTGGAACACGTCGATTTGCAGCCAGGCCAGTTCCTGGCCGTTGTCGAGGACTCGCCGTTCGTCTCATCAGGAGTCTCCAGCGACGTACCGACTCGCAATCTCGAACTGGTGACCGGTTCATGGTAGATCCGACATCGACAGCGACGGCCATTGAATTCCGCGGTTTGAGTCGCCATTTCGGGGCGACTCGAGCCGTCGACAATGTGTCGCTGGCCATTGAAGCCGGCTCGGTCTGCGGATTCGTCGGCCCCAATGGCGCAGGCAAGACGACCGCCATGCGCATTCTTTCCACCTTGGATCTGCCGACACACGGAGATGCCCTGATCGATGGTATGTCGGTCGTCCTCGACGCCGATCGTGTCCGGCCCCTCGTCGGATTCATGCCGGATAGCTACGGCGTTTACAAGAATGTGCGCTGCCATGAGTACCTCGACTTCTTCGCTCGCGCTTACGGCCTGGTCGGGCGGGAACGGGAGCGCCGCGTCCGGCAGATCATGGAGTTCACGGGGGTCGCCCAGATCCGCGAGAAGCAGATGACGGCGCTCTCGAAGGGAATGCGCCAGCGACTCTGCCTGGGCCGCGCGTTGATCCACGACCCGAAAGTGCTGATCCTGGACGAACCGGCGGCAGGACTCGATCCGCGAGCGCGCCGCGAACTGAAAGATATGGTGGGAGAGTTGGCCAGTCAAGGCAAGACGCTGCTGATCAGTTCCCACATCCTGGCGGAACTCGCGGAAATGGTGACCGAAATCTGCATCATCGAACAGGGGCGGCTGCGAGCCCACGGGCGCGTCGACGAAATCCAGCGGCATGTGGCCCCCGACCAAACGATCCGGGTCCGGCTGTTGGACGATCCGGCCCGCCTGGTCACCTGGCTCGAAAACAGACCAGCGATCCTCGAAGCGCAGCAAGAATCGGACCATGTAAGATTGCGCGTGCCGCAAGGCGACGATGCCGAGAATGCCTCGCTGCTGCGCGAAATGATCGAGCAGGGCTTTCAGGTCGTGGAATTCACCGTCCAGCAAAAATCGTTGGAGGATGTGTTTATGCACGTTACCGACGGAGTCGTGCAATGACCAAGGCTGAGGCGATGGCTCCTCAGGTAGGCGATGAAGCACGCGAGCCGCGACAGAGCACGCTGAGCCACTGGTTCAATCCGATCCTGGTCAAGGAAGCGCGGCAGGCAGCCAGCAGTCCGGCTTTCGCCGGCGTGCTGCTGACACTCATCGCCGCACTGGCGGGATGGACCATTTTCACAGTCGCCATGGCCTCGCCGACCGGTGGCTGGGGACGGTCACTGCTGCTGGGCTATGCCTGCATCCTGTCGTTCGTGATGCTCGTGATCGTTCCCTGGATGGCCCACCAGTCGATGGCCAGCGAACTTCAGGGAAATACGCTCGAGCTGCTGATGATGAGCTCGATTTCCCCGGGCCAGGTGATTCGCGGAAAACTGCATAGCGTCATGGCCATCGCGGGAACCTTTTTTTCCGCGATGGCACCCTGCTTCGCGTTCGGCTATCTGGCTGGAAACGTGAGTCTCCTGCAAGTGTTGTCCTTCTTGGCGACGGTACTGTTGGCTTCCTGGTTTCTCTCGTCGGGCGCCATCTTCCTGGCAGCCCTCCGGCGAGTCTCGCCGCTGGTCGTGTTCTTCGGGCTCGGACTGGTACAGATCGCCGGCGGGATCGCCTTTGGACTGCCGGTGTGGTTCCTCGCACAATTGGAATCCAGCACCGCGACTTGGCGCTGGCTTCATGTCGAGCACCCGGGAGTGGCGATCTCCGTCGTCGCGATGGCCCTGGCGGCCATCTCCCTGTTCAACGCGGCAGGGGCCGCCAGTCTGACGTTTCCGGCCGCCAATCGGAGTTCACCCCTGCGATGGCGATTGCTGGTGCTGGCCACGACTGCCATGGTATTCCTGGTCGCGATGTTTGAAGCCTTCGTCTTCGACGACGAGCCGGTCGTGGTGTTGTCGGTCCTCTTTTTCATCGTCTGGCTGGGAATCGGCTCGTTACTGGTCGCCGAGCGCAGCCAAATGTCGAGTCGCGCCCGCCGCGCGTTTCCCGCATCCCGCTTGGCCAGGATCCCCATCGCCTGGCTGATCCCGGGCAATGCTACCGGCTACCTGTTCGCCATCTCGGTAGTCTGGGCGTACAGCCTGGTCGTGGCTTATTTGTTTCGGCGCCCCGTGCTATCGCAAATCTACGTGATTCCTCTCATTCTCTTCGTCAGCGCAAGTTATTACACTTTGTTCCTTGGGCTAACCCGATTCATCTTGGTACTGCTCCGCCGCCGCACGCCCCGGGCAGGGTTCGGCACGTCTTTTTGCATCTTGGCAGTACTGTTGGTGGGCGGGCACTTCGTCGGCTGGGCATGCGACTTTTACAGTCTGTATCCGTTCACGCAAGCCTCGTTCACCATGGGCGGATTTCTGTCCTGGCCGCGTGCGTTGGAGATACTGTTGACGACGCAAACCGCATCTTTGCCGATGGGTGGAGTTCCCGGCTCTGGCCCAGCCTTCGTCCCGGTATTGGTCGGATCGTTGGCCGCGCTGGTGGTGTTGCTGACGTTGCCGGCGGCCGCCGCACAGATCTTCGCACCGACCACGCCGGTTCCCCACGCCGTGGAAGTGGCGACTCTGAGTCGGCAACCCGCCAAACCGACCACCGACCCGTTTGCCGACTGAAGCGCGATGGGAAGGTAAGTTCACCGCAGCGAGACGAAACGGCCGCGACGCGTCGAGTCGAATTCGAGTTTCTCTTCCCAAGACAGCCAGCCCACAGCCTGCATCACGAGAGCCCTGTAGCGCGTATCGCGTCCCCCGTCACCTCCCTTTTGGCGATGCGGCCCCCTCCTTCTTCTTGGCTCCCGGAAACAGAATGTTGTTCTCTTTGTGAATGTGTTGATGAAGATCGAACTCCAGCGCCTCCAGGGCCTCGTAAAGAGCCTGGTACGCGCTGCAACCGTCGTCGGGAACCCGATAGTCGCCCGTCGTCGCTCTCAGTTGCTTCAGCAGGGAACCGGCCTGATCATGTTCGTGCTCCATCATGGCGATCGGATTGGCGACCGATCCGAACGGAAAACGGGGCGGCTCGCCGGCCGTTTCCAACACTCGGATCGCCGGAAAGAGAATCCGCTCCTCTTTCATCAGGTGAGGTTCCAACTCCGCTCGCAACAGGGCGAACTGTCTCTTCACTTCGCTGAGCTCCGGATGCTCGGTTCCGTGAGCCGCCACGACCTTGTCGATCAGATCGGTCAACCGCGGCAACTCCGTCTTCAGGTAATTGTGATGCGTCTGTTCGATGTGGTCGCACAGTTCCGTGAGTGTGCAGTCCTGCCAATGGACCTCGCTCCCAGCATCCCGCTGCCGCGTTTGTGTCACTGCGCCATCGATTTCGCCGACAACCGCCCCACAATCGATGCCCGCCGCTTGGCATGCTTCCGCCAACGTGCGATCGCCGCCGCAGCAATAGTCGATTCGATGAGATTCCAACACGCGCGCCGCTTCGGGAAACCGAGCCACCAGGTCTCCCAGTTTCATTTCCGGATCGGCAGCCATGGTTGTCTCCTGTCTGAAGCCTGAAGCCTGAAGCCTGTCGAAAAACCCATAGCCCCAGCGAAAGGTATCCCGATCCCGTCCTCCGCCACACGCCGCATCGACTCCCGCATCTAACCGGCTGCGTCATCGTTACCGGCCGTGCGGGCATCGGCGCACAGGGAATCGTCCTGGCAAAGGGTCCCCGTCTCCGGGTCGACCCCATGATAGCGGGCGATGATCTCCCACGCACGGCCGGGAGCGTCGGCAAAATGGATCAGATCAAGGTGCTCGTCGCGAATCACGCCTTCGTCGGCCAGTCGCTGAAAGTCGATCACCGATTTCCAATACTCCGTACCGTACAAAATGATGGGAATGTCCTGCATGCGCTCGGTTTGCCGCAGGGTCAGTGCATCGAACAGCTCGTCCAACGTACCGAACCCGCCGGGAAAGACGACGAGCGCTCGAGCCCGCAGCAGAAAGTGCATTTTTCGCATCGCGAAATAGTGGAACTGAAAACAGAGCTCGGGCGAAATGTAGCGATTGGGGAGCTGTTCCTCCGGCAGCGTGATATTG
Source organism: Pirellulaceae bacterium (assembly GCA_026989685.1). Taxonomy (GTDB): domain Bacteria; phylum Planctomycetota; class Planctomycetia; order Pirellulales; family Pirellulaceae; genus S141-3. Next base: position 18,195 of record JALSIV010000379.1, read on the forward strand.
AGTCCGATCGATTTCGAACCCGCGTCATAGGCCCCGCGGTTGGCCGCTTCCATGATGCCGGGACCGCCCCCGGTGATGATCACGAAATCGCACTGCCCGTTGCACTGGCATACCAGCGAAACGATCCGAGCGAACTGGCGAGCCTCGTCGTAATAGTGCGACTTGGCCAAGACGCGTTCGGCTCGAGCCAACGCGCGCCGCCGCTGCGCATCGTCGGGGGCTTCGGCGAGTGCGGCCCGCGCGGCAGCGACCCGCTGCTCGGCCTCGGGGCGCTCGACAATCTGCGTACCACCGAATACGACGACGGTCGAGCGGATCCGCTGCTCTTCCAGTACGATCTCCGGCTTGAGCAACTCGAGCTGAACCCGCACGGGCCGCAATTCGGGACGTTGCAAGAAGTCGGTGTCGAGTTCCGGCAACCGATAACTCGGCGAGTCGAGGATGGCCTGGCGGTCGGGTGGAGTGCGGTTCATGGAGTCATGGTCCTTTCGCGTCAGAGAAGACGTCGCCGAAGTGTGTGTCGAAGATGAATCGGTTGCCGGAAACACGACGTGCCGCAGCGACCACGCGGCCACGGCCGTGATGGCCAGCGGCACAGTCCACATCGATACCGCCGTGCCGGTTGCGGTCCAGGGAAACAATTGTGTCCAGGTCTGCCATCCGAGCACGCCGATCAAGACGTACCAAAAAAACAGACCGAACAGACGCCGCGGCCGGATCAGTCGCTGCCAGTGGAAAACGGCAGCGGCAAAGGCCGTGAGCGCCACGAGCCAGGAGGCGAGTTGCCAACCGAGTGTCAGGTGAAGGGCCACACTGGCCGCCATCCACGCCGGTGGGAACACGCGGGGAGCCCGGCTACAACAAACCAGTGCCGACAAGTACCCCAACAAAGCGTGAATACCGAGATGGGCCGCCCTTTGCTGCCAATCCGCCCACCCGCCCAGCCAACTTACGGCAGCGGCCGGCTGTGCCAGCCCCGGGATCACCACCGGCAGCAGACACGCCGTCGCCAGACTGGGCACGAACAAACGCGCCGGGACGCTCCAGCCGTCCCGTTCCATTAGCAGCGCGGTCAGCAAACAACTGAGCAATACCAGATGAAGACTCACGGTGCCCCACACCAGTGCAGCGGGTGGGCGCGCGCCGAGTGTGTCGTGCGGCACGTTGGCCAATCCCCATCCTCCTTCGACAACGGCCACCACCAGGAATAGCGCTGCAAAGATTGCTTCTACGGTGGGATAGCGAGCTGAGATCGGATGGTCGCAGTCGCGACAGCGTCCTCCGAGCAACCAATAGCTCACAATCGGAATATTGTCGTAGAACCGGATCGGATGGTGACAAGCCGGGCAGTGAGACCCTTTTTGCGACAGGCTTTCGCCTCGAGGCAATCTCCAAACAACGACGTTGACGAAACTCCCGATCATCGCACCGACCACCGTCCACCAAGCGACCAGGAAGATGGTCAGTGGATCGAACGAAACGTACCAAGATGGAAAAACAGCGGGTGCGATGGCCATCGAGCCTGTGATAGGGGTTGCAGGCATGCGAAAACGTGGGGCGGCCTCCCTATGTCGCGCCGTGGAACGTGGGAACCGCCACCCGCTCATGGTAATGCAGGGGGGCGGTCCGGCACAGTAGCGGCCTTTGCCGCTTCCGGACTCCGAGAATCGGGGATGCCCAGAGTGGGGCAATGCCGTACAATGAGGAAGAACCGGGAAAGATTCCACGGGTGGATCTTTCCAACACGCTCTCGATCACGGCACTGTTTTGGCGGAAGGAAGACATCATGGGCGCCTCCCACGGCCCACAGCTACAATTCGCATCTCGGTGGCAATTCGCATGTCAGTGGCTCGGTGGCCGATACCGACCTCTGGCGATGATCGCCATATGGACATCCGCAGTCTTGATCACCGCCGGCTGTCAGTCTTCCGACGACGCCGACCAACAAGGTCAGGCGAGCCGGTATGAGGTGGTCGAGGAAGAGGATGCCTCCTCGGCCGACACTTCAGCCTCGAAACCTTCCTCGGAATCCGCCGCGCCGAAATCGCGGCAGCAATCGTCACCCGAGCTAGCTGCGAATTCACCTGCGAGCTCGCGTTCGGATTCCCCCACTGCGAAACCGGACCGCCCAGCCATGTCGGCGGGCGCCTCTGCCGCCCCGGGGGCGACCGGCCGCTCGTCGACGCCGTCTCAACCGTCAAGCGGCCGTACTTCCCGATCTTCGGTCGCCTCCACCGACTCCGCGTCCGCGCCCTCGAAACCACCGCCGTCTAAATCGCCGAGCGAGCTGAACTCGTACGAGGTTCCCGACGGAACTCCCGAACAGCTCCTCGACTTCATCCGCTCGATCGACGGCAGCATCCAGCAAATTGCCAGCACGATGATCGAGCCATCTCAGCGGGCGCTGGCTCGCGAGCGAATCCGCCAGGCATTGCTGGCTAAGGAAAAGGCGGGCGGAAAGGCCTACGCAGAATCGGACGACCGCCAGATCAAGTACCAGGCGGCTCAAGCCAAGCTGGAAGCCCAACTGGGACTGGTCGGGATGGGCGACCGGAGCGTGACCCAGCGCGTGGTCGCCTTCGCCAAGGTCCTCGAGAACGCCGGCGATCCCCGATTGGTGCAGAACGGCCGCCAGTTGTTGATTTCGATCGAGGTCGGCAAACTCTCGATGGGTGGCCAGATTGATCTTTCGCAATTGCTCAAGTCTTTCGAAACGCTGTTCCGCGAGGGGACTCCCGATCCGGCGATGGTCGATGCCGTCCAAAACACGGTGGCCGTGCTCAACCAGACCGGCAACATTGAAACAGCGCTCAAGTTACTGGAGATGGCGTCGTTATCGCTCGCCAAGAGTGACAACCCCGAGATTGCCAACATCGGACAGGCCTTCGGGCAACAGGTGGCCATCCAGAAACTGTCCTTCCCCGAGAAGGTAGCGGCCGTAGCCCGCAATCAAACACCGGAGACCGAAAGGGCATTCATGGATGCGCTCAAGGCAATCGAACAAATGCCTCAACCGGGAGAGGCCATTCTGTTCAACCTGGTGCAGGCTCTGCGACCGCTGGAAGAAGAAGGCCGTTTCGATCTGGTGCGAACAACGTGCGACATGATTCTGCGAGTGTTCGGTGGTCATCCGAACCCGCAGGTTCAAACGGCAGCCAAACAGGAAACTCAAGATGTGCTGACTCGCATCAACCTCATCGGAAAACCGCTAAGCGTCGAAGGATTGGCCGTCGTCAGCGGGCAACCGTTGGACTTCAATGCCTATCGCGGCAAGATCGTGCTGGTCGAGTTCTGGGTGGCTGGAATCCCGGGCTGGGAACGGCAGGTACCCGAATTCCGCAAGATCTATGAGGAGTACCACCCCTTGGGTCTGGAGATCATCGGCATCAATCTGGACCGGGACCGCTCGGCCGCCCAAGCCGCTTTCAAGCGTCTGTCACTGCCCTGGACAATCGCCTACTCGGTCGACCCGAACCGGTGCCTGGTGGCCGAACAATGGCGAGTGCAGTCGATCCCGTTCTCCATCCTGGTCGACCGGGACGGGATCGCCGTCGCTCTTCACCTGAGTCCCGAAGACCTGCGACGCTACTTGGAACAACACCTCAAGAAACCCTCCTCGGCTCAAGAGCCTCCGCCGAGCAACACGCCGAAAAAGGGTACCCCCAACACCGACTCCAACGGAAAATCCTCCTCCCCGGCGGGGGGCGAGAAATCGGACGGGAAGACGTCGCAACGACGTCGGCCCGAACACCCGTCCCGCCTGTGGCAGAGTACCTGGTACGTCACGACGGCACCGACGGCCACCGGCGATGAAGACGAACCCGAATCGACGGCTCAGCAATCGACCAAAGACGACTCGTCCACATCGCCACTGCCCGAAGCCGATGGCAATCCCTATGCGGCTCCCGACAACGCCTCGGCCAAAGAGCTGACAGCCTACTTGCTGGAAATGGCCGACAAACCGAAGTCGATCCGGGCTCGCCGACTGTTCAAAGAGGCCATGGTCGACGCCGCCGCACGGTTGCTCGAGCAGCCGCGCCATGACCGCGACAAGCGATTGGCCGCCACGACGTTGTTCGAAACGCTGGACGATCTGGCCTTCGATGGCGACCGGGCGGCCGACCAACGCCTGTTCGAACTCGCCACGGCCTTGAGCAAGGACTCGCACGCCGCCATCGCCCGCCAGGCCAAGTTTCATCTACTCAAACATCGCGCCCTCTCGTCGGCAGACCTGAAACAGCAAGAGGTCGAACAGTTGCTCGACGACCTGTTCGATGTGATGACCCAATTGGAGTCCCTCGACGGCCGCCACTTGCGAGGGGCTTCGGCAACCGTGCGAGCCATCAATCAACTTGAGGATGATAAGGTCCGGGAGGCTCAGTTTCAACGCTTCGGCAAGCTGTTCGCACAGAGTTCCGACCTCGAGTTGAAACGCTACGGCCGCAAGTTGGCTCACGCCGAACAAGCCGCCGGCGAGTGGGTCGGCAAGGAACTGATCCTCGACGGCAACGACGATCTGGGTACTCCGTTTCAGTGGAAGTCGTACCGAGGCAAACTGGTGGTGGTCGATTTCTGGGCGACCTGGTGCGGCCCCTGCCGGCGGGAAATGCCGCACCTGAAGCAGCTCTACCAGCAGTGGCACGACAAGGGATTGGAAGTGGTCGGAGTGAATCTCGACAAGGACAGCGATGCCCTTGCCAAGTACCTGAAGGAGAACCCGGTTCCCTGGTCGCAATTGGTCGGCGAAGGGGCTCGCGAAGCCGCCCAGCGCTACGGCGTACGCAGCATCCCCACGATGATGCTAGTCGACGAACAAGGCAAGATCATCGCCATGGCGCATCAAGTCTCGAAACTGGCTCCTCAAATCGAACAACGCCTCGGCCGCAAATAACCGCCCAAGCGAACCGAAACACAAACAACTGCTCCTTCAAATTTCAAATTTCAAATTTCAAATCTCAAATCTCAAATCTCAAATCTCAAATCTCAAATTTCAAATCTCAAATTTCAAATCTCAAATTTCAAATTTCAAATTTCAAATTTCAGATTTCAAATTTCAAATCTCACCCTTCACACCTCACACCTCACCCTTCACACCTCACACCTCACACCTCACCCTTCACACCTCACACCTCACCCTTCACACCTCCCATGCCCCACCGATTTTCCCCCATTCAAGATGCCGTGGACGCGATCGCTCGAGGCGAGGTCGTCATTGTGGTGGACGCCGAAGACCGTGAAAACGAAGGAGACTTTGTCTGCGCGGCCGAGCGCGTGACGAGCGAGACGGTCAACTTCATGGTCAGCGGCAAGGGGGAATTCTGCCTTTCGGTGTTGCCGGATGTGTGCAGGCGTCTGGAGGTCGAACCGTTGGTGCGCAACAACACGGCGCCCTTGCGGACCGCCTTCATGACACCACTGGACCATTGCAGCGTTCGCACGGGAATCACGGCGGAAGAACGGGCGACGACGGTGCGGGCCATTGTCGATCCTCAGGCTCGAGCGGCGGACTTCGTGCGTCCCGGCCACGTCCATTTGCTGCTGGCCAAGGAGGGCGGGGTGTTGCGGCGGGCCGGACATACGGAAGCCGCCGTCGATTTGGCTCGGATGGCGGGCCTGCAACCGGCCGGCGTGCTCTGTGAGATCCTCAATGAACGGGGTGAACGAGCCAGTCGCGAGGAGTTGCGGGTATTGGCCCGGCGGCACGGGTTGAAGATGATCTCGATCGAACAGTTGATCGCCCATCGACGGGTGAACGAGAAGCTGGTGCGGCGTCTCGATACGGCCAAACTGCCGACCCGCTTCGGCGACTTCCAACTGATTACCTACGAAGTCCAATACGAGGATCAGATCCCGATCGCCCTGGTCTTGGGAGACGTCGGCTCTGCCGAACAACCACCGCTGGTACGGATGCACTCGAGTTGTTTTACGGGAGACGTTCTCCGTTCACTCCGATGCGACTGTGGCGACCAGCTCCACATGGCACTTCAGCGGATCGCCGACGCCGGCGCGGGTGTGCTGGTCTATCTGCCGCAAGAAGGTCGCGGCATCGGGTTCGCCCAAAAAATCCGCGCGTACGCCTTGCAAGACCAGGAAGGGCTCGACACGGTCGAGGCCAATCAAGCGCTCGGTTTTCGCGCCGATCTGAGAGACTACGGCATTGGACTGCAGATTCTCAAAGACCTCGGTCTGAGCAAACTGCGGCTGTTGACGAACAATCCCAAGAAGGTCGAGGCGTTCAACCTGCGCGGATTCGACATCGAAGTCGTGGAACAGGTTTCCATCATGCCCGACGTGAATCCTCACAACTGCCGCTATCTGGAAACCAAACGCGACAAGCTGGGCCACCGCCTGACCCTCGACTCCGACAACTAGCGCGCCGGTCCGCGGGGCCTTTCGTGTCGCATCTCGCTTGCCACTTCCCTTTTGCATTACCGGCCATTACATTGTGGACTGGTCGTTTCGGGGCGATGGTTTCATAGTGCGAGAGCGAGGGCAATCCATGAACAAGCCTCTGAATGTCGCCGTCATCGGACTGGGGTTTGGCGCCGAATTCCTGCCGATCTACCAGGCGCTCGAAGGTGTGCAGATCGGAGCCGTGTGCCGGCGCGACCAGCAGAAACTCGATCAAGTCGCCGACGAGTTTTCGGTGGAAAAGCGTTACACCGACTACGAACAAGTCCTGGCGGATCCCGAAATCGACTTCGTCCATATCAACAGCCCCATCGACGACCACGCCTGGATGTCGCTGAAGGCGCTCGAAGCAGGCAAGCATGTGATGTCGACGGTGCCGATGGCCACCACGATCGACGAGTGCCGGCAGATCGTGGACAAGGTGCGGGAAACGGGACTCAAGTACATGATGGCCGAGACGGTCGTCTACAGTCGCGAGTTCCTGTTTCTCAAGGAAATGTACGAGAAGGGCGAGCTGGGCAAGATCCAATACCTGGCCGCCTCGCACCCGCAAGACATGGATGGCTGGCCCGAGTACTGGGAGCGGATGATCCCCATGCACTATGCGACTCACGTGGTCAGCCCCTGTTTGGGACTGGTCAAAGGGTTGGCCGAATATGTCAGTTGTTTCGGATCGGGAACCGTGCGCGATTCCATCGCCGAGAAGTCGGGCAACCGTTTTGCGGTCGAAACCTGTCACATCAAGATCAAGGACAGCGATCTGACGGCCCATATCTGGCGGTTTCTGTACGATGTGGCCAGACAGTACCGCGAGAGCTTCGACGTGTACGGTACCAAGAAGAGCTTCGAGTGGACCTTGATCGAAAACGAGCCGCATGTGTTGCACACGGCGAAGAAACCGGAACCGGAAATCCCGGAGAAGATCGAAGTTCCCGACTATGCCCACTTGCTACCCGAGTCGATTCGGCGATTCACGCTCCCTCAGGAGATCCACGACGCCGAACATCTCTCGTTCATCCAAGGGGGTGGGCACGGCGGCTCGCATCCGCACCTGGTCAACGAATTCGTCAGCGCACTGCGGGAGGACCGCGATCCGTGGCCGAATGCGGTGACCAGCGCCAACTGGACGTGCGTCGGCATCTGCGCCCACCAGTCGGCCCTGCAGGGCGGGGAAATCGTGCGGCTGCCCGATTTCACGCTGGGGTGATCCTCGGCGCCCGCTCGCTCGGCCGTCCCAATCCGCGCAACCGGCGCGGTCATGCCATGGCAGTGGCGTATTTGTGCCCCAACCGTCGCTTTTTCCCTTCACGTTGCCTTTTTGCAACGTAGAGTTTTCGTGAGCAACCGCTGCAGGTTGCCAGGAGCTCACCCCGACTTACGGACGGTGGGGGATCGAGCGGTTTTCTGCGGGCTCTCCTGAGAGTCGCGCACTTGGCACGGAGGCCAAGACGATCATGCCTTTCGCCGAACCGGAAAGCAGATCATGGCCTCGGATCAGCCCGCTGTCATCGTCTTGCCCACACGAATCGCCCAGCCGATCGCGGCGCTGTGGGCGGCCTGGACCGTCGCTCTGCTCGGACTGGGTGGACCCGCGTGGGGAGCTCCCCGTGTCGGCGGCCGATCAGCCTGGCAGCTCCCAGAGGTCGCTGCGCGACGATTGTCCGACGACGCGGCCGACGGCCATCTCGACGATTTCGATTTTCTCACCGCCGCTCTGATCGCCAGCGGCGTCGAGTCGCCGTCGCGGCGACAGATGCTGCGGGACCGATTCGACGGCTGGTGGCGTGAGCGGTCGATCGAGTTGCAACGCATACGGGAACCTCGAGAGCAAGCGAGAGTCCTGTTGCACGCTCTGCACTCGGACATCTTCCGGGGCCAATACTACGCCGCCTGCGCTCATGTCGATCAAACGCTGACTCAAGGGCACTTCAACTGCGTAACGGCAACCGTGCTGTTTCACGAAGCCGCGCTTCGGCTGGGGCTTCCCGACCGGATCGTCTCGGTTCCCGGCCACGTGTTTAATCGCCTGGTGTTCCCCCGGCAGTCGATCGACGTGCAAACCACCTCTTCCACCTGGCTCGATCCGCAGGCGCCGCGCCCCGCCGTACCCGAGGGACCGGAGCGGTGGCTGACCGAAGTGCAGTTGATCGGCAAGCTGTACTACAACCGTGGCGTGGCACGGTTGGCTCAGCACCGCTACCGCGCGTCGGCCCAATTATTCCGCACAGCCCTGGCATGGGACCCGCAGGACCTATCGGCTTCGCAGAACCTGCTGGCCGCGCTGAACAACGGAGCGTTGGCGGCGGCCGAACGCCACCGCTATTTCGAAGCCCTGGGCCTGCTGCGGGAAGGCTTGCAATTCGATCCGCAATTCCAGCCGCTGGAGGCCAACTACCGGCACATCGCCGAAGCGGGAGTCAAGGAACTGCTGGCTCAGGCGCGGCCCGATGCGGCTCGGCGACTGCTGCAAGAAGCGGCCCAGGCCACGTTGCGAGAACGGAGGTGGATCGCCAGACAACAACACTCGGTGGCACGCTGGGAAGAGGCTCGGCAACGGCCGTCCGTCCCCTACTGGGATACCGCCGACGATTTGACAACGGCCGCTCCGTAACGTAGACAATGGAAGGGACAGCACGAACGCCGTGATCCAGGCACGCCCCGGGCGGCCGATCGGCGGTATTCGGCCGCAGCTTCCACGATCTCATCGACCGCCTCTTCGCACGCTCGCCAGGACGAACAGCCGGGTGCCCACTCCCTTGCGTCTTCGACGCTCGCCAGGGCCTCGGTTGTGGCTCGCGAGCGTCCAGAAAGGAAATGCCGCATGGGCGTTGCCTCTTCCGTCGTGCCCGAAGCCAAACGGCAATCCGATGAAAACCAGCATTCCGAGGCGGATTTGCGCCATGACGATCGGGTTCGGCGGAAGGTCGACTTTCTGGTCCGCACCGTGTTTCACTGCTGGGACGGGATCGAGCGCCGGCAGGATCGGAGAGTCCCGTTCCCCTACCCGATTCGGCTCACACCGAGCAATCACGTGGGGATTCCCACCGGTGAACCGACGCGAGTGGTTTTAGGCCGCCACTTGGCCGAACGTGGGCTAGACTTTTATCACAAAGAGCCCTTGCCGCACCGCCACGTGATCGCGTCGTTCGAGTGCGGCGACGGACGGTGGATCTCGCTGCTGCTCCAGCTCCAACGGTGCCGTTTCAACTCCACTGGTTGGTACGACACCGGCGGGAGGTTCCTGAGGCCGGTCGACTCGCCCGGAAAGGACGAACTGGAAGCCGCCAAATGGGAAGCCGCCGATCCCCATGAGGGAACGACGGGGGCCTGACAAACGGAAACCAAGGGGGAGAAAGCGAACACCATCGCGCGAAGCCTGCGTGCTTTCGTTTGATGTATGCCCGGCACTCCGAAACTCGAGTACCTGGGCCCTTGTGCCACCGGCGGAATCGCCCGCCGATCGCTCATAGATCCGCTACACCACGTGTAGTTTTAGAGCCTGTAACAAAACCCGCCGCGCCGCGTTCCGGCCTCGGACATGTTGCTTGCAGCATGGAGTTTTGTGACAGCCTCTTCGAGCCTGTAACAAAACCCGCCGCGCCGCGTTCCGACCTCGGACATGTTGCTTGCGGCATGGAGTTTTGTGACAGCCTCTTACTCGGCCACGGACGCTTCGGCGAACGTGGCCGATTTTTTCCTTTGCCGAAGCGGATCGGAGCAGGCTCTTGTCTTATCACCTCTACGCGCCATGCGCGTATGTTGCCATGGCTTTCGGTCGTCAGTACCTTCTCTCCCGCCTCCGGTCTTGCGGGCAAAGCCCGCGTCAGGTTCTCACCGTACCGTGACATGTTCCTTCAGGAACTGGATCACCAATCGCTGCACTCGAGGATCTTCGAACAGTTCGTGCCGCTTCGAGAGCTTCCCTTGATCGAACACGATTGATCGGCTGCCGTTGGTGGAATCGAGGAACGGGCCGCAGTCTCCGCGATTCCACTTCTTCTGAAACCACGGGTCGAACTTGGCAACCAAGGCCAAAACCGGCTCGGACCGCGGCGCTCGGATGCCTCGGTATTCCTCCCAACCGGCGTGGCAGGTCCACCCTTCCAAGACGCGAGCGTTGAGTTTCGCGGCAGGGTCCTCCGAGTGAAACGTGGCGGCAGTGATGGCACCTTGGCTGAGTCCCATGAGAAAGAGATTGTCGGAGTCGACCCAGTCGAGCTGTCTCGCTCGAACAATGGCATTGCCGGCGTCGAGCTGCCGCATGCGAAGCGTCGGACGGTAAAGTCCGCCGCGGTGCCGAGCCGTATCGCATGACTGGGGATACTTCTTCCGCGCCAAACTGACCGGCGCAATGACGGCGAAGCCGTTGGCGGCAAGCACGTCGATCCGGCGGTACGTCCCCGCCCAGACACCCGAGCAGCCGTGCAGATAGATCACCGTCGGCCAACGCCGATTCGAACCGTTCTTCGGCAGAGCCAGGACGCGCATGGTCGAGCGAATGACTTCGCCGCCGTTGGCTCGAGGGATCCGCACCAGAGCCGCATTCCAGGTTCGAGCGATTTCGCGCGGGTCGGCCCAATCCTCCGGGGTCATTTCTTTCGGATCGGTGAACCGTTTCGTGGCGTTGCCGTATCCGGGGCCGAGGTACCCGAAATGCTCGAGCGAATATCCGATGCCGGAGAGCGCGCGGTCGGTGACCAGCAGGCAGTAGTTTCGCTGCGCCGCTTGCGCCGCCACCGCCCGCCGCAAACGAGGACTCTCGGCATAGTCGATGCAGAGGACGGGCTTGCCCGCTGCCACCAACTGTCGTAGCGGCCGCTCGCGGTAGCGGATCGCATCGTCGGCTTGTCGCCGCTCGCCGTCGGTAAACAGATCTTCAATGCCGATTCCGCTGATCAACCGGCGATAGTCGGGGGCTTGGAGCAGTGGAGCCGCGTTTTGCGGAACGATCAGAGCTTTCCCGTTCGATCGGCGGGCTCGCGCGGCGATTTTCGCCACCCAGTCGATCATCTCCGCCCGGTACGTCCGACCGGTCTCCGAGTTCATGCGATTGTCGATCCAGTCTTTCGACTCCGCGTCGTACTCGAAGTCTTCGTAAACGTCGACCTTATCGAGGTACAAGCCGTCGAATCCCTGCTCCATCAGCCGATCGACTTCGCGCAGGATGATCGTCTGCCAGGAGTCGAGCCAAAACTTGACTTGGTAGTTCCCCGGCCAATCACCATTCTCCGCCAGTAGGAACGGAGGCGGCCGATCGTTCCAAGACGGCTTCCAGTAACCGCGGTACGATTCCGCCTCGCCGATCGAAAGGTAGGCCAGGATCTTTCGCCCAGGGCGGCCCTTCCGGATGCGGTTCAAGTCGGCAGGCGTCCAGCGGGACTCGCGGCCCGTGTCGAAACTCGCGTCGAGCACGATCCAGTCTCGCTCGCAATCGGCAAGCAGGGCAACGGCCGCGGACTTCGTCGCCGCCAGCTTTTCGGCTTGTAGAACGTACGCCAGTGACGCCGGGAGCGGATCGACGGCAACGGCGGGCGAGGCAGAGATTCCGCAACCGATCAGTACGAAGAGAGAAATGTGGCAGAAAACGGCTGTCATCCTTTCATTATCCGATTCCGACTGGCGCCTTGCAACAACCGGCAACCGCTTCCAACCACTCATCGGTGCGCTGACCGTTGCTGCGGGTAGGCCAGGCTCCGAACGAAACGATGGGTGACGTCTACCGGCCTTCTCCGAAGGCAGTCAGCACCACCCGCCGAGCACCTCCGTGGTCCCGATGCTCGCACAGATAGATCCCCTGCCAGGTCCCCAGTGCCAGGCTCCCTCGGCAAATCGGCAGCGTCAGCGAGCTGCCGACGAGCGTGGCCTTGACGTGAGCGGGCATGTCGTCCGGGCCCTCGCAGGTGTGCGCGTACGGCCACGCCTCGGGAACCACGCGGTCGAGCGCCATGTTCATGTCTCGCAACACATCCGGATCCGCATTCTCGTTGAGGGTAATCGACGCTGAGGTGTGGCAGAGAAAAACGTGGACCAGCCCACACTCGATGTCAGCGAGCTGAGGAAATCCGTCCAGCAACTCCCTCGTCACCAAATGGACACCTCGCGGACGCGGGCGCAATCGAACCTCGGATTGGCGTATGATCATCGGCGAATCCACCCACAAGAGCTATTTCCAGCCGCTTGCGCTCTCCCACGCGTTGGAGTCCACCACCGCGAGCGGAGATTCACGTCGTTTCTCACCATCGGCTGCGAAAAAATGGTTGACATTCGAAACGAAAAGCGGAATAATCGTCTGGTGTTGCGAAAAAGTTGGTTGGCGAGCCCCGCCAAGGCCCCATGATCTTTCCGCCGGGCCCCTCTCGTCAACAGCCACGGAGTGTCGGGAACCACAAATCAGTTTCGGGTGAGGATTGCGTGGGCGGAGTGTCCTCAGCAATCTAGCCGTCTTTATACGTACTGGGAGGATGGGACTTATGAAAGCCCCTCGGAATGTGTTCGAGGCCATTTTGAAGTTTGGCCACGACGAGGACTTTGTACCGGAGGCCTCGGAAGACTTCGAGCCCACATCCGCGCCGGCCGGATCCGACGAGAAGATCGAAGTGCTGCGTCGGCGCGTGGAAATGGGATTGCCGCTGTGGCACGCCAAGGATCGCCGCGACTATAGCGGGCTCACCGGCGCCATTCGGCCCCGCGATTGAGCGCCCTTCGGGCCGCTTGGTTGACGATAAGCCAATTCGCCAGCCGGCTGGGAGATAACCATTTCGCCCAGCCGGCTTTTTTTGCGCAACCAGGCCGCTCACCGCCCCGTGCCCCCCACTACCACAGTTCCGCCGATGCCCGGCGAGCCCCTTCGGCCAGATTGCGGAACTTGGCCCACACGATGCTCGGGTGGATCTCCTGCTCGGCCGCCGCAAACGACGCGAAACCGCAATCGGAACCCCCGATCACGTTCTCCCGTCCCACCACCGAGGCGAACCGCAGCAGACGCTGCTTGATCAACTCCGGATGCTCCACCAGCGGCGTGGAATGACTGATCACGCCGGGTATCAACGTCTTGCCCTCGGGGAGCCGAACCTCCTTCCAAACCTCCCACTCGTGCTCATGCCGCGGGTTCCCGGCCTCGAACGAGTAGGCCCCCGCGTTGACCTGCAACATGATGTCGACGATGTCCGCCAGATTCATCTCATGGACGCGAGGACCGATATTGATCCCATAACAGGTATGGAAGCGGATTCGATCCTCCGGCAGATCCCGCAGAGCGTGGTTCAACGCTTCCACCCGGACTCGCGCCCACTTCCGGCAGTCGTCCACACTGAGCCGGGGGTGAGAAATGTAATAGGTGAGCAGTCGAGGATCGTCGATCTGGAGAATCAGCCCCGCCTCGATGATGGCCCGGTACTCCTCGCGCATGGCATCGGCGATGGCAAACAAGTACTCCTCTTCCGACCCGTAATACTGGTTCGGCTGCTGGCCTTCCACATCCGATGGCGAGACGGCCGTCATGAACACCTCCGTCGCACCATGAGCCTCGGCGGCCGCCAAGACGTTGGCAATGTCTCGCCGCAACACGTCATGGCCCGCATACCGAACCGGCGCCGTGCAGGCAAGCCGGACCGGCCGAGCCACCAGCTCCGCACGCTCCCTCCGCTGCGCCTCGTAGAACTCCGGAAACGCCAAGGTCTCACGCGAATCGACCCATAAATCTTCGCCGATGTCTTCCCGTGGCGAGAAGCCCTCGAGTCGCTCAGCGATGTAGGTGAGAAAACTCGATTTGCTCTGCTCGCCGTCGCAGACGATGTCGATTCCCGCCTCGACCTGAGCCGCCACGATCGCGTCGACCGCCTCGCGGGTCGAACGCTCAAACTCGTCCACGTCGTACGGCTCTCCCCGCTCCTTGGCGAACAGCCATTCCAGTTGCCGAGGCGGCCGGGCCAGGCTGCCCACGTGCGTCGTCAAAATGCGATCGGTACTGCGTTTCATCGGAAAACATCAATCCGTCAAAAGGAGAGCAAACGGTTGATAGCCGAGCCAACCCGGCTCGGCCGTCCATCACGGATATCACGATATCACGCCCGCGCGGGCGGCGTGAGCCGGCCGCCGCAAAGCCGCCCCCGGCAGGCGGCCAGTCGCTACAAACCGGCCCGGTCCGGCACCCGATCCGCGGCTTGAAAAGGGGCCAGCTCTTGACGCCCCACCGGACAATAGTCACTATAAGATCAGGATATCTTTTTTAGGGCGGACAGCAGGATCGAGCCAGAGTCCGTCGGTCGAGCAGCGGGACCGGGCCAAGTCGATTTCTTTGCATATCAGGTGGTGCCATGAGTGCTGCGGGGGAGAAAATCAGCGTCGGGCCAGCCCCTTCCTCTGACTCCGGGAACTTCGCGGATGGCGGAGCTTCTACACCGGTGACCGCCGTTGAACTGGCCCGCCGAGGCTGGGCGTCGGCGCTGGCCGTGTTCGTATCGGTCTTCCTGCTCGTGCAGTCGCTGACCGGCCTGTGGATCTACTTCATGCCGTTTTCCACGGCTGCTCAGGTGCAACTGTTGATCCACACCGGTGCCGGGTTGTTGGTATTGGTACCCTACCTGGTCTACCAACTCCGCCATTTCTTGGTGTGGTACCGCCAGAAGTTCACTGTGGTGATGATGGTCGGCTATCTGCTGATGCTGATGGTATTGACCTGCATGGTCAGTGGCCTGGTCGTCACCTGGCAATCGGCGATGGGACCGCGGGTTTCGATCGTGTGGGACTGGGTACACGTGGTCAGCGGCCTGGCAACTCCGGGGCTGCTGGTGGTCCACCTGGCGTTGGCGCTGGTTCGGCGCAAGTCGGCCATTGGCCGTGTGCCCGCCTTCCGAGCCAGTCTTCAGCGGTTCGGCTACCGGGGTGTTGCGTGGGGACTGGGCGTCCTGGTGTTACTGGGGATCGGCGTTGGCTCCTTCCGCCCGCCGCAGTACGAGTTCGACGTACCGGCCAACTACAGCCTGTCCGCCTACGTCGACAAGATCGACGAATATCACGGCAATCCGTTTGCTCCCAGCTATGCGCGCACGGTCAACAATCGCCTGGTCCGTTCGGACTTATTGAGCAATTCGGCATCGTGCGGCACTGCGGGATGCCACGAGGAGATCTATCACGAGTGGCTGCCGAGTGCTCACCGGTTCTCCGCCATGAATCCGCCGTTTCAGGCGGTGCAGAAGCTGTTCGCGAATGAGCGGGAACCGGCAGAGACTCGCTACTGCGCCGGCTGCCACGATCCGATTTCACTCTTCGCCGGCGCCAAGGACATCCACAACCAATCGCTGTCGGCTCCCGGCATGAACGAAGGCATTTCCTGTGTGGTCTGCCACTCGATATCGAGCGTCGACGAGCGGGGAAACGCCGACTACGTGTTGACGCCTCCCAAAAAGTACATTTGGGAAAACACGACCGGCTGGCGCAAGAAAGTATCCGACTTTCTCATTCGCGCTTTTCCTCGGCAGCATCTGATCGACTACGACCGCCCGGTGCTGCGCACGCCCGAGTTCTGCGGCTCGTGCCACAAGCAGTTCATCCCCGAAGCGCTCAATCGCACCGGGCTCAGTCCCGGACAAAACCAGTTCGACCAATGGAAGGAAAGTCACTGGCACAAGGAATCTCCGGATAAGAACCTGTCGTGCGTCGACTGCCACATGCGGCTGGTGCCGGAGTCGACCGATCCGGCGGCCGGAGAAGCGGGGATGCCTCGGAGAAAACCGAACGACGGCAAGCACCGTCACCACGGCACGGTGGCCACCAACATGTTCATGCCGAAGGTGATGAAGCTCCCCAACTGGGAAAAACATGTGAAACTCACCAATGAGTGGATCCAGGGCAAGACGGTGATCCCGGAGATCGCTCATCTGTGGCCCGAAGGGCCGGTCGCCGCGGTGACGATCAGTTCGCCTCCCAAGCAGGCCAAGCCCGGGGACAAGCTGGAATTCCATGTGGTGGTGACCAACCGCAAGGCCGGGCACAACTTCACCACCGGACCGCTCGATTTTACTCGGGCGTGGATCCATTTTCGCATCACCGATGCGTCGGGAAAACTGTTGGCCGAATGGGGAGCCATCGACCCGAAGACTCGCGCGATCACCGACGAGCCGGGCAAGCGTCACCAAATCGGCAATTCGCGCAGCGAGGGCACGCTGGTGCTGGAATCGCTGCCGCTCGATCAGCAAGGTCGACCGATCGTACGGCACGAACTATGGAACAAGGCGGGGGGCCGCGGGCATCGAGTGATCTTTCCCGGTTACTCCGACCACCAGACCTATGTCTTCAAGGTTCCTCCCGGCGTAAAGGGACCGCTCAAAGTGACCGCCGACCTCAACTACCGCCGCTATCGCCAGGAGTTCCTCGAACTCGTGGTGCCCGACATGGAGAAGAAGAGCGGCGTCTATCAGCCCACCGTGACGCAATCCTCGGACGAAGTCCTCGTGCCCGTCGTCCAATCCGCTTCAACGGGGAGTGCCCAGCGCTCCGTCGCCCGGAAGGACTGACCCGTGCGGCCAGCCAAGATATCCAAGCGTGTCCGACGTGTGTGGCTCTCCGCCGGCGCTACACTCCTGCTCACCGGCTTCCTCGGCCTCTTCGTGTTGTGGATCGACCAGAAGCGGAACACCGATCTGGCGGATGGGCGGGTCGACATCACCAGTTGGTCTCGTGACGAAGAGTTGGCTCGAGAATCTCCGATTCGCTTTCAAGACGTCGCCCGTGAGTGGCAACTGGTCATGCGGCACGGCCCGGGGCGCCGTCGCCGAGTGCTCACTGAAGACACCGGCTCGGGAGTTGCTTGGGGCGATTATGATAACGACGGGGACTGGGATCTCTACTTCGTCAACTTCGCGGGTGACGGCGCCGGTGAAGGCGGCGGGGCGAATCGGCTGTTTCGCAACGACGGGGGCCGGTTTGAAGATGTGACCGAACAGGCGGGAGTCGCCGATCCCGAAGGATTCGGCATGGGGGCCTGGTTCGTCGACTTCGATGGCGACGGCGACCAAGACCTGTTCGTCACGAACTACGGTCCCAACCGCCTGTTCGAAAACCAGGGGGACGGCACGTTCGTCGATGTGGCCGAACAGGCGGGGGTCGCCGACGACGCCTGGTCGACGGGGGCCGCTTTCGGCGACTTCGATGGCGACGGCCACCTCGACATCTACGTCTGCAACTACGTGCAGTACGTCGACCTGAAAATCGAAACCCGCGACATTCCGGCATCCCAGATGGGAAGCGCCGCCGTCCCCTTCACACTCAATCCCAACTCGTTCGACGCGGCCCCCAACCGGCTCTATCGCAATCAAGGGGACGGTACCTTCGTCGACGTCGCCGAGATGCTGGGAGTGGCCAACCCGCAGGGACGCAGCCTGGAAGCCACCTTTTGCGACCTCGATGGCGACGGCTGGCTCGACCTGTACGTCAACAACGACGTCTCGGCCAACAAACTCTATCGCAATCCTTCGTACTCGAATATCCAAGACGGCGCCGATCTGCCCCCCTTCGAGGACCGTTCCCTGATCACGGGGACCGCCGACACCCGAGGCTCGATGGGGCTGTCGGTGGGCGCATTCGGCTGGATGGATGACAACCCCGACGGCCTGCCCGACCTGTTCATCACGCACTGGGTCGCCCAGGAAAACGCCCTGTATGTGAGTCTCAAGGAGGGCGGCATGTTGTTCTACCAGGACAAGACCCGGCAGTTCGGACTGGCGGAAGTCTCCACCAATGCGGTCGGCTGGGGAGCCGTGGTAGCGGATTTCGACGCCGACGGCCGCGACGACATCGCCGTGGCCAACGGCAGTACGCTGGAAGCCGCGCCGCAAGGCAACGAACGCCCACTGAAGAAACAGGCTCCCTTCGTATTTTGGAACCGGGGCGACTTGTTCGTCAACGTGGCCGCACAAGCCGGACCGGCACTCACCACCCGTTACTCGGCTCGCGGTCTGGCTGCGGCCGACTTCGATAACGACGGCGATCTCGATATCGCCGTCTCAGTCAACCGTGGAAGCCCCCTGTTGCTGCGCAACGATACCGTCACAACCAACCGCTCGATCAAGATCCGACTCGACGGACCCGCTGCCGCCTGCTGGGGTGCTCGGGTCGAACTCACCGTCGGCGACACCACGCAAGTCCGCTGGCTCGGCAGCGATGCGAGCTTTCTCAGCATGCACGCCCCCGAACTGATCTTCGGACTTGGCAAGGCGAAGCAAGTCGACCGGATCGAAGTGCATTGGGCCGACCGCACGATCACCACCATCGAGCAGATCAGCGAGGCGACCGTGGTCGTTCGGCACGGAAAGTGAGAAGTCGGCAATCCGAAAGATCGAATCGCGGCCGGTGCCGGAAACGACCTCGCAACCGCCGCCTCCACCGCTGCGACTCACCGCCACCGCCTACCTTCCCATGTGGTCTATAATGTCCGCATGAGCAAACGCAGGCAACGGCAGCGATTGGAGATCGTCGGTATCGTCCAGGGAGTCGGGTTCCGACCGTTCGTCTACGGCCTGGCCCGCCGCCACGGCCTGGCCGGCTTCGTCCGAAATCACTCGCGCGGAGTCACCATTGAAATCGAGGGGGCTCCCGATGCGGTTCGCCGTTTCTCCCAGGCTCTCGTCGAACAACCACCGCCGACCGCCGTCATCGAGTTCGTCGCCGAGTCCCCAGTTCCGCCGCGCGGCGATACCTCCTTCGCGATTGTCGAAAGCCGCAGCGTCACCCGACAAAGCACACCCGTCTCAGCCGATCTGGCCACCTGCGACGAGTGCCTTCGCGAGTTCTCCGACCCGGCCAACCGCCGCTACCGCTATCCCTTTATCAACTGCACACATTGCGGACCTCGTTACACCATCGTCCGGGACATCCCCTACGACCGTCCGCTCACAACGATGAACTCCTTCAGAATGTGCACCGAGTGTCGGCGGGAATACGACGATCCGAGTGACCGACGCTTCCATGCACAACCCAACGCTTGCCCCCGATGCGGACCCCAACTGTGGTGGCTGCCTGCCGACGCTCCACACCAGCACTTCGCCAACCGGCCCGACGACGCGGTCACGGGCGAGGCGGCCCTGGGCGCCTTTTCCACAGCGATCGAGCAGGGCGCCGTCGTGGCCGTGAAGGGCCTGGGCGGATTTCATCTGGCGTGTTCAGCCCGCAATACCGAGGCCCTCGCCCGCTTGCGAACTCGAAAAGGACGCAATGAAAAACCGTTCGCCGTCATGGCAGCCGATCTGGAGACCGTAGCCAGATTCGCCGAACTCGGGCCGCACGAAAGCGACCTGCTGGTTTCCCCGGCCCGACCGATCGTGTTGCTTCGCAAGAAACACGAGCCCTGCCTTTCACCGCAGATCGCTCCCGGCAACGACTATCTCGGTTTCATGCTCCCCTACTCACCGCTCCATACGTTGCTCGTCCAGGACGGCCCACTCGTCATGACGTCGGGCAACCTCAGTGAAGAACCGATCGTGAGAACAAACAGCGAGGCCGCCGAGCGCCTGCGCACCCTCGTCGACGGTTTTCTCTTACACGATCGAGATATCCACGCCGCTTGCGACGACTCGGTGGTTCGCGTCTTCCGCGGCCACGCCTTCCCGCTACGGCGTTCCCGAGGGTATGCCCCCATGCCCATCCGCCTGCCGACCACCGGCCCTTCGGTCTTGGCTGTCGGTGGCGAACTCAAAGCGACATTCTGCATCACCAAAGATGGCTTCGCCTACGTCAGTCCTCACATCGGCGACATGGGGAACCTGGAGACACTCGAGGCCCTGGAGCGAACGGTCGCACATTTCACCCGACTGTTTCGTTGTTCTCCGGAACTGGTCGTGTGCGATATCCACCCGGGATACCTGTCGCGACAATGGGCCCGGCGCTGGGCCGCCGAGCGGAACATCCCTGTAGTCGACGTGCAGCACCACCATGCCCACATTGCCGGCGTGCTGCTGGAACATCACTGGAACGGCGAAGAGCCGGTTATCGGCATCAGCTTCGATGGGACCGGCTACGGCTCCGATCGGGCCATTTGGGGTGGCGAGATTCTGATCGCACGGCAAGGTGATTTCGAACGGTGGGGCCATCTGAAGTACATCGGGCTGCCGGGAGGCGATGCGGCGATCCGGCATCCCTACCGAGCTGCGCTGGCGCATTTGTGGAGCGCGGGAATCGAGTGGGACGTCCGTCTCCCGCCGGTCCGCGCTTGTCCACGGCGCGAACGGGACGTCCTCGCAAGACAGCTCCAGACCGGCACCCATTGCGTTCCCACCAGCAGCATGGGGCGACTATTCGACACGGTCGCCTCACTGCTCGGAATCCGCCACAGCGTCAGCTTCGAAGCTCAAGCCGCCATGGAACTCGAGGCACGCGCCGCGAAGGCTCCCCACAACGCATCGATCTCCCCCTACCCCTACGCTTTCCACAGCGAAAAACCGGTGATCATTGATCCGGCGCCCCTGCTGGAAGCGATAACGGCGGATGTGCTGGCGGGCAAAGAGATGGTGGAGATCAGCAGTCGCTTTCACGGTACGATCGCGGCCATCATCGCCGACGCCTGCGACCGGGTGCGCCGACAAACGGGTCTGACAACAGTCGCTTTGAGCGGCGGTGTTTTTCAGAATGTCCACTTGCTGGAACAGGCCACGACCCGACTCGGCAAGGAAGGCTTCGACGTGCTGATACCGCAACGGTTGCCCGTCAATGACGGTGGACTGGCACTGGGCCAGGTGGCCGTGGCGCTGGCGCGGCTGGACGTCACGAAATGAGCCCGGCATCGGCATCGACGAAAACGAGATCGGTCACGACCGACGACGGCTCGATGCCATAGATCTCCGCCACCACGGCCGCATACGCGTCCATTTGCGGCTGATAGTGGCACCTCCGCTCCTCGAGCTGCGCCGGGTTCTCCACCTTCCCCGTCTTGTAGTCGATGATGTGAGCAGTCACGACACGGCCATCGGCATCCCGTCCGACGACCAGACGGTCGATCGATCCAACCACCAGCGCTCCGTCTTCGCGTTGCCAGTGAATCGGCCGCTCGTTGGAAACCGTCCATTCGACGACTTGCGAGGCAACCGCGGGAGCCACACCGAACTGGACCGGGTCATCGTAACTTCTGCGGCGCAGGAAACGAGAAACGTGGGGAGACTGCAAGTATTCCAGAAACTGCCGGATCCAGGAATCGAGCTGCCCGGAATCGGCCGGACGCACGGTGCGGGCGGCAATCTCCGCAAGTCGAGCCGGATCGGCAGCCGGCTCGCCTTCCAACCATTCGATCGATTCGAACCAGGCATGCACCAGCGTGCCGTATTCCATGGGAGCCGTGTTGAGACTGAGCAGCTCCGCGGCCCGGCGCCGAGTGGAATCGTCGACTTGCGATGGAGCAACTCGCGGCGGGAGTTTTTTCCGTCGTGGAGCGGGAGCCAATAAGAAGCGACGGGGCGGTTCGGGCGCAACCGTTCGGGTCGACGCGGTTTCGGTCGGCAACTGTCGCCACCACCGCGCGTCTCCCGTTTCGTAGGCCGTCTCTCCCGGCATCAGCGGTTCGCCATCGGCCAACGCGGCGCGCAATAGCCCCGACCATCCGAGTTGATGCTCGGCCTTGTCTTGCGGAGCCACAAACATGTAAAGGCCGTAGCGGGGGCGTGTCAGCGCGACATACAGCAGACATAACAATTCTCCGATCGCCTCACCGCCGGCGTCCTCGCAATCTTGCCGCTCCTCGGCCTGCAAGAAGGGCACGACCGTCTTGTTCGGGCGGCGAAACGCGCGGTCGATCGGGTCACCCGGGGTGGGCCGATGGATAACCAGCGAGTCGGTGTTGCGATACCAATCCACTTCCAACTCGGGAAGCACCACGCAATCGAATTCGAGTCCCTTGGCCTGGTGAATGGTCATCACGCGGACCGGCTGATCTCCCGGATCGGCCACACGGCGCGTCTCCAGCAATCGCAGGAACGGTGCCGTCCTCGTGCCCGCCTGCGGCTCGAACTGGTAAGCCAATTCGACCAACTGTTCCAGTCGGCGCGCATCGCGAGCTCCCACCGACGGACCCAACCCTCGGACGACTTCCTCCAGCGTCGCCCCAAAACCCCGCTCCATCAGCCGCGATTTGCCCTCCTTGGCAGTGGCGGCGAACAACTCGTCGTTGTGGAGGTCCTCAAGCGGACTCGATCGACCATGTTTGCCGAGTGGACTATGGAGCCACTGGAATCGGGCGACGCTGTCTTGCGGGTGGTCGAGCAGTTTTAACCAGGCTCGCACCCAAGCAACCGCCGGCGAATCGGTCAGCGGATTGCCTCCTTCTTCACTTGCGGCGATCCCGGCTTCCATCATCATGTGACGCAACTCGGCCACCGTCTCGTTCCTGCGCACCAACACGCCGATCGAACGATCGGGAGCCTCCCGGCGCAGGTAAGCAATCTCGGCGACAGCCGCCTCCATGACCGAATCCTCGTCATCGGCGACGCGCAAGGTCGCGTAACCGGGCCAGCTCGAACGTTGGGTCGTGTGAGTCGGGAACTGCTCGAGCCACTGGGGTACGGCCGGATAGTTCTCCAGACGATTGTGCCCCTTGCCTTGTTGGAAGATGCGGTTGACCGTGTCGATGACGGCCGGCGCCGAACGCCAACTGCTGGTGAGCGTATCCTTCTTGATCGGCGGAAAGCTCTCATCGTGAGGAATCGAGCGAAAGATGCTGGCGGATCCGCCTCGCCAACCGTAAATCGCCTGTTTGGCATCGCCCACGCAAAAGAATGATCCACCATCCGTCAAAGGCGCAGCCTGTACCATCGCCTTCAGCACGCGCCACTGCAACGCCGACGTGTCTTGAAACTCGTCCAGCAGCCAGTGGTCCATCCGACTGTCCATGCGAAATGCGTAGTCGCTCGCCGCATTGTGGTCGGCCCCGATGTGCCGAGCCACAAACCAGGTAACGTCGTCGAACGACAACCCTCCGCCCCTCAGCTTGCACACCTGCTGGTCGTAAGCCTCCAGCAGGTCCCGAGTCCCCTCGGTCTGCCACGCCACCAGTTGGACCAATTCCCTTCCCGCGTGAGCAATCAACTTTTGATAGCAGGAGACGATCTCCGATGGCAATTCCTTGCGGCGGAAGGTCGTCCCCCCTTCCAACACCTTCTTGTAGATGCCGGCGCCGAGCAGACTGTCCCAGGGGACTTCGCCCCAACGTTCCAGGTCGTTGTCGATCGCCTTCTGAAACTCCGGAAACTGTTTCGCCAGCAGTTTGAGCGACTCCCGGAGAGCCTCCGGAGACTCCGATGGCCTGGCCGGAATCCGAGGGTAGTCCCAAGCTCCTTCCACGGAATCGCGATAAGCGGCGTAGCCGACGACGACGGCCTGGTCCATCAGCCGGTAGACGCTGCGAACGCTGTCCCCTTTGGCCATCAAGTTGATCATGCTTCCCAGGGACTTGGCGTCGTTTTCGTCGAGCACGGCCTGGATGGCCGCCCGGCGCTGGTTTTCCAGCTCGTGCTCTTCGTACACCGTCCAGCCGATCGGCAACTCCAGCTCGAGCGAATAACACCGGCCGACCTGCGCAAAGAGGCTGTCGATCGTCCCGATCCTCAAGCGGTGCAATTGCCGCAGCACGCCGGAGAGAACCCGCTGGCACTCCTCACGCTTCAGTGCCCGCCGCCCGATCGACGCGGCCAACTCCTTCCGCTTGGAATCGTGCTCGATGGCGTCGGCCAACCGTGACAGCACGCGCTCGAGGATTTCCCCGGCCGCCTTCCGAGTAAACGTGGTAGCCACGATCGTGTCGACCTGCACGCCGGCGAACAACAACTCCAGGTAGCGCGTCGACAGGCAGAAGGTCTTCCCTGTTCCCGCCGACGCACTGATCCACAACAGGGGTGTGCGAACGGCGGGCGAGGAAACGGAAGTCGCGTTCATGTCAGCATGTCCTCCATGCAGATCTCACTGAATTCGTCGTGGTAGCGGTATTCGTCGCTGGGCGGCCAGAACTCCTCGTGCCAGATCGATTCGGCCACGGCTCGAGCGACGTCGTCGGCCTCGTTCAGGTCGCCGGTTCTCCAGTTGGCCATGGAAAAACCCGTCTTGGAGGTCGTCTTGGGAAGCAACACGTATCCCAGCTCGATCCGCTCGGCCGGGTATTCCTCGCGCAGCTCGCCGGGCAGCAAATGACGGTACAGCGGGAGCTGCAGATCGATCCACACCATGGTTCCACCTCGCCGCCGGCGATGCGTCTTATCGGGCTTGTCTCCCGAGTCTCCCGTCTTGTAGTCGAGAATCCTCAGAGTCCGCTTGGCGGCGTGCCAATCGATGCGATCGATCCGGCCGGTTACCTCGACCGCAAAATCCTCGCCGGCAATCGCGAACGGCGCTCCCTCCAACTCGCAGCCGATGATCCGCCATCCGTCCGCCGCCTCTTTGGCCTGGCGGTGAGCAAACTCGCACAGACGCTCCCGCAACAACTCCTGCTGGAGCTGCACCGCGACCAGAGGATGCTCTCCCCATTGCGACTCGACTGCGTCCTTCAGACATCGCACAAGAAAACGAGCGATCTCTTCCGCGTCCGAACTGTCGCGAATCTCCGATTCGCCGAACTGGCGAAGCACATCGTGCGCCAGCGAGCCGAAAGCGAGTGCGTCGAGTTCGTCGGTCGCCTCCGCCATCGATTCCAGCCGGAGAACGTGCCGAAGATAAAACCGGTAGGGACAAGCCAGATAGTCGCGGAACTGCGTGACGCGCAGCGTTCGCAGCCGCTGTTTCTGGTCCGACGTCAGCGGCTGAGGCCGAGGAGGCTCTTGAGGCGATGAGCCCGTTCCGGCCAGCCACGAGACGGTCGGCCGGTCCTGGGAGTCTCCCTGGAGAAACCGCCGCACGGCTCGAAGCTGCGCATCGGCATCGCGGCAAAACCAGAGCCGGCTGGGGAGCAACGGATCGCCGTCGGTATTGCGCCGAGCCGCAATCAGTCGAACATGAGGATGGGATTCCAGCAGCAGACGCGTGGCGAAGCAGTCCCGGGCGAAACGGCGGAGGTTGTCATCGAGCCCCAGTCGCTGTCGCAGGCGGTTGGGAAGAAAGGGATCGGCGTTGACGAACTGCGGAATGACGCCTTCGTTCATGCCCGCCACGATCACGATCGGCGCGTCGTCCCAGGGGAGTTCCAGCCAACCGTGAGCCTCGATGGCGTCATCTCGCGGCGACTGGGGAACCGGCACACCGCGACAACTCTCCACCAGCCACCGCAGCGCTTCGCCGGCGGAAACGTGGCAATCCACTTGCTCGGGCAGAGCCCGCCAATCGGTCGCCACTTGCCGCAGTTGACTCAAGGCTACCAACCACGGCCGATCGTCGTCGCACTCGGTGTCGAACTCGCGCTGTTCGAGCAACACTCGCATCGCGCCGACCAGGATCTCGCCCCATTTCGAAAGCGGCCGGGACCGGCCCAGCGGCCGCAGCCAGCGATCGACGGCTTGCAACACGTTTCGCATGGTGCGAGCGGACGGGTCGGCCGCCTCGGCGCGTCGCCGCACGTCCTCCAGATCAAGCACAGCCGGCAGCCATGTCTGACAATACCGATCGACATCGGCCAGCCACGGCGGCTTCAGGTCGGCTTGCTCTTCCAACCACTGATGAACGGCGGGATGCCGAATCAGATCCGCGAAGTCGTCCGCTCGGCGCGAACTCAGCCAGGCCGCCATCACTTCCCACAGTCGCACGGGCGACGTTTCCGTCAGCGGGCGACCGGGACCGTAGCGCAACACACCGCCGGCAGCGGCAACGGCTCGACGCAAGCCGGCCAGCAGACGTTCATCGGGAACGCCGATCACAATATCGGCGGGCGTGACCGGCTCGCCATGCGCGTCGATCGCGTCGCGGATGGCCTCGGCGACCGCTCCGGCCACCTCGGCAGGTCCCTCGGCCACGCGAATCGCGCCGTCGGGCAACTCGATCGGCTCATGCTCCCAAGCGGCCGCCACCAGACAGCCATGGCTGTCGAAGTGGCTCTCATAGGACGGCGGGGCGAAAACGAGCGACGTGACCTGGTCGGCCACGGCGTCGATCATGGCTCGCATCGTCCGGTTGAGGTCGACGGTGCCTGCCAAAACGACCTGCCGCCGAGTGTGGCATTCACCCAACCGAATGGCCTCCAGTCGAGCCGCCTGCTTGTCCCACAGCTCCAGTCGATCCAACTTGTCGAGATAG
This sequence comes from Pirellulaceae bacterium, assembly GCA_026989685.1. Lineage (GTDB taxonomy): Bacteria > Planctomycetota > Planctomycetia > Pirellulales > Pirellulaceae > S141-3. Next base: position 44,796 of record JALSIV010000379.1, read on the forward strand.
GCTTGCTCCAGTTCGGCCAACGCCTCCCACCGCGCAGACTCTCGAAAGTCGGGCAGTGTCGATGCCTGCTCCAGTACGCCGCGGCAATCGAGGCGATCGCCGGCCAATTCGCGGCGCAACGTTCCCAGCATGTCACCCAGCCGACACCAGGCGACCTGATCGTCCTCGGCCGGAGGACTGCCGATGACATGCCGCGTCCGGTGGCGGGGAGCCTCCTGCAGAACCTGAGCCCAAACCAGTCGCTGGGTGGCCGCGTCGGCAAAAGGCCGCTTGGGAACATAGAGATGCTCCGGCAACGAACCGACTGTGATGATCTCGGGGGGATAGTATGACCACTTTTCCCGCCTGGCATGGCCGGCCAACTCGGCCTCCAGGCGACGTCTGGCCAAAGAAGTCGGCACCACCACGAGGAAATCCGACAGATCGCCCCGCCACTGCTCGCCTCGTTCCACCAGCCAGGCCAGAGTAAGTCGCAAAGGAGGCTGCGACCACCCCAGAAACTCTCGACGAATCATGGCATTCTCCTACGAAGAGGCTGTCACAAAACTCCATGCCGCAAGCAACACGGTCGAATCCGGGAAACGGTGCGGCGGGTTTTGTTACAGAATCTAAGCTACCTCGCGGCGGATGATCCTCAGTTTTCTCATCAACAGCGACAAATCGGTCGCCTGCTCCTCGGTGATATTCGACTCGGTTTCGTACAGCGCGACAAGCTGCAGTTCCCGCAAACGCCGTTCGATCCGACGCAGCTCACCGTAGAGCCTGTGTCCGGGACCGAAGCACGTCACCCGAAGCCGAATGGCGGCTCGAATCCCACGGCGGCATCGACTGACCGCCATGTTGGCAGTGATTCCCATCGCAGTGAAAGCTCCCTGGAAAATCGTCTTGCCCGATCTTCGAGCCTGTAACAAAACCCGCCGCGCCGCTTTCCAGCCTCGAGCGTGTTGCCTGCGGCATGGAGTTTCGTGACAGCCTCCTAGGCAGCTTGCTCGCACGGCAAGTCGCCCGATCGGATCCGTCCAGTGACCGATTTCCTGCAGGGTAGCGTGAGGTCGTGACACGTACGGTCACGGCCGGAGTATTTTTTTGCAAAAATCGTAACAGTTTAGCCGAATGAAGTAGCCCCGCCGATTGCCGAGTCGTAAGTGCAACTGCCAACTACGCTTGGGACATTC
>JALSIV010000380.1 GCA_026989685.1 Pirellulaceae bacterium
GAACTGGTCGACCGGTTTGTGGCCGAACGCGACTGGCACCGGTTCCATCGTCCCAAGAACCTCAGCATGGCCCTGGCAGTCGAAGCGGCCGAACTCATGGAACATTTCCAGTGGGCCGACGACGATGCGTGCCGGAGGGATTCCACGGCGGAGAGCGGGGCAGCCGTCGCCGAAGAGTTGGCGGATGTGATTTGCTACGCGCTGGCGATGGCCAACGCGCTGGGGATCGACGTCAGTCGCGCGGTAGCGGACAAGATGGCGGCTAATGCGCGCAAGTATCCGCCGGGCAATCCGTCTCCAATGGCCGGTGAAAGCCGGGCAGGATCATCTGCCGAGGCGGCTGGATCGAATCGAGTAGCTGACGCCGATAGTGGGTGGCCAGATCGATCATCATCTCCAGAATGAGCATGTCCCCGCGGTTGAGTACATGGCGAGCGCTCCGGCTGCCGATCCCCTCGACCATTTCATCCAGCACACTGACGTGCAGAGCCATCATTTGCCTGGGCGACATTTGGGCTCGAGCCAACAGTTCGGCCAGTGCCCGCATCTCCTCGCGCAGGTTGCCGCTTCCCATGATCACATACGAACGGAGCAACTCGCGGTAATGCTCCCGCAATTCGGCCGGAAGGGGAGACGCCAACTGCTGCACCGCCGATTGGCAGGGATCGGCCGGATCGCTACACAGCATGCGACGCTGCTGTTCCAGCAACCGAGAAACTTCGTCATGTTCCAGTTGGAGACGGTGCCGGTGCGCCTGCTGCAGTCTCCGGTTCTCCGCTACCAGTTCGTGCCGCTCCATCGCTCGGGAGACGGTCCAGATCAACGCCCGAGTCGTCGTTTCCTCGATGTGCAGGTAGGCGTCGGCCCCCGCCTCATAGCACAGAGCTTCCATCATCCGCCGAGGTTCATCGCCCAGGATGATCACCGGTTGTTCATCGCTGCTGCCGGCGCGGATGGCGTCCATGACCTCGAGCGCATCGACTTCCCCCGGTTCGTGACCGATCAGCACCGCGTCGAACAACTCCTCGCGGAGCCGCCCCAACCCTTCGGCAACTCCGGTGGAAGATTCGAGCGTCACATCGCAAGCGCTGTCGCTGGCGAAGGCTTCGGCCAGCCAACCGCCGCGACATTGCGGACCGCAAATGAATAGCAGCCGCATGCGCGGTGGCAGAAATCCCCACGGGGTCGCGGGAAGCTGATGGGCGACTTGTTTTCCTTTTGGACTCATGCCGAATCCCTCCTTGCTGCCTCGGCTCGGGCCACCTTCAGAGTCCGCTCCAGTTTTTCTCGCTCTTGCCTGGCTTCCCGCACCAGCGCGTCCCACACGCGGATCTTGCTGTCGATTTCCCCTTTGAGTTGTCTCGCCAGTTGGTGCATCTCCACCTGCCATCGCAAGACTTCCGGCGGCGCATCGCAGAGCGGTTGCTCGCGCTCGACCGGCTCGAGGCCACGACCACTGTTGGGCCGGGCGGATCGTCGCCGCCACAGTCGGCGGATCAGGATGGTGGTCGCCAGCGCAATCCCGGCGGCGAACATCCACGATCCACTCGTTTCGGCGACCAGCGTCATCACTTTCTACTTTCCCACGACGGCACGATCCAAACGTCAGGATCGTGCTTTCCGCTTCGGCGCCCCGGAAAGGTCATGCGCGACGGCAACCCGCGCGAAGTGCACCGAGATCACAGCCGTCCGTCTCTGCGCGGCTGCGGGATGGTACCAATTTCACGGACCGGAGGAAAGAGAAGCTGCAATGGCGGCCTGATAGACGTCGGGAAGCGGTACCTGCCGCTCGTCGGCTACGCGACGGCACGCGTCGAACTCGGGTACGAACCGCCGCCCACCTTCGGGAAGCGTTACCCATTTCCCCTCGATGCTTCCCCAGTTTGTCTCCACCACGCCGGATTCCCGCCGCAACTTGCGACGAAAGCTCCGCCCCACGCGGATTCCGGTCGTCGTCGACTGGGCGAACAGCGTCGATTCGATTTCAGCTCGCCGGTCAGGGGGAGCCAATACGGTGATCGCTGTTCCCGGGCGGCTCTTTTTCATGAGAATCGGCGTGAAGAACACGTCGAGGGCTCCCCGCTCCAGCAGCCGCTGCATCAGATAGGCCAACTGCTCGGCCGGCTGATCGTCGATTTGGGTTTCCAACACGTCGACCCAGTCGGTTTCCGTTTCGTCGCCCCATTCGTCTCGCCCCACCCACACCCGCAGCACGTTGGCCTGCTCTTCCAAGTCGCGATCGCCGGCGCCATACCCGACTTGCTCCACAGTCATCGCCGGCAGCGTTCCAAAAGCATCGACCAGTTCGGCCAGAAACACGGCGCCGGTAGGAGTCGTCAATTCGGCCTCGATGGTCGTTGGCGCGATCGGCACGCCCCGCAGCAATTCGGCGGTCGCCGGCGCGGGAAGTCGCACGCGACCGTGAGCGATCTCGACGGTTCCGCAGCCGAGGGGGACCGGCGAGGCAACGACGCGATCCGGTCGCAACCAATCCCACGCGATCGCCGTGCCGACGATGTCGCAAATCGAATCGACCGCACCGACCTCGTGAAAGTGAACTCGATCGATGGATATTCCGTGGACCCGCGCTTCGGCTTCGGCCAGGCGCCGAAACAGGCGTTCGGCCAGACTTCGCTGCGCGCCGGTGAGTTGGCTCTGCCGTAGTATTCGCACGATGTCGGCCAGATGCCGGTGGGTCTTGGCTTGGCCGTGCCGGACGTGAATGTTGCAGGCGCGAAAGCCTCGTCGCTTCACTTCGCCGATTTCCAATCGGGCGTCGGGAAGGTCGAGGGATGCGAGTCCCTCCAAGAGAGCATCACGCGGCGCGCCGAGGTCGATGAGCGCCGCGAGCAACATATCGCCGCTGATTCCACTGAAGCAATCCAAATAAACGAGTCGCATGAGAATCGCCTCTTACTTTGCAACGTCTGCGCGCCGTGCGCACATCCTGCACGGGCTTTCGGTTGTCGCTTTCACCCCTACCGCCTCCGGCCTCGCGGGCGCAGCCCGCGTCACGATCTTTCCGAATGGGCATCGCTGCGGGCCCGCCACCGGGAGCGATTTCCCATCGTACTGAGCCGCTCGTGGCGTGGGTAGCCGTGCCGGTTGGCCGACCCCGGCGGCCCGAATTCCCCATTCCCTTGACAAACCTGCTAAAATACTCGGCCTAGGGAGAGCCTTCGGCGGTCGTTCAGTCTCACTAGTCGCAATTTCTTAGCAAATCACAAACAGCTTCGGACACGGATCGGGGAAGTGGTAAACTTGCTTGGCCAAGACGGCACACGACGGCGGTGATTGGCCTGCGTGACGATGTGGTCCACGACGCAACCTGATTGACAATGGGAGTCGGTACCTTGTTCGAAGTGCTGCTGAATGGTTTCGATGACTCGACAGGCAACCCGATGGAAACCGAAGGCGAGCCGCTCGTCGAGCTGGATATTGTGGTGGCGGACGATTTGGAGGACGATGGCGAATTGACTCAGGCGGCGCCGGTACCGCAAGCCGCAGAGATGGAGGAACTCGAGGAGGAAGAGCTGCTGGAGTCGTGGTCGGACGATCCGGTCCGCATGTACCTGACTCAGATGGGTGAAATCCCGCTGCTGACTCGAGACGAAGAGATTGCATTGGCCAAACGGATCGAGATCGGCCGGCGCCGTTTTCGCCGCAAGTTGTTGGCATCCGATTACGTGATGCGAGCGGCCGTCAAGTTGCTGGAGAAAGTGGAAAAGGGCGAATTGCCGTTCGACCGGACGATCCAGGTTTCCGTAAGCAACCGGCTCGAGAAAGATCAGATCTTGGGACGGTTCCCCCAGAACCTGCAAACGCTGCGCGTATTGATGCGGCAGAACCGCGCCGACTATCACCTGGTCGTCAACCGGCGGTATCCTCGTTCCGAGCGGCGCAAGATCTGGTTGCGGTTGGGACGCCGGCGATTGCGAGCCGTGCGGTTGATCGAAGAACTGGGATTGCGCACTCGATTGCTCGAGCCGTATATGGAGACGCTGTGCCAGTTCAGCCGGCGCATCGATGCACTACGCGAGGAAATCGACCAGTTCGTCCGGCAACGGACTCCGATGGCCGAGCGAATGCCGGTACTCAAGGAATTCCGCGGGTTGCTGATGGCGGTCCAGGAAACACCGACCAGTCTGCGGCGGCGAGTCGCCTATCTGCAGCGGGTCCATGAAGAATACTGTCAGGCCAAGCGCGAGCTTTCCGAAGGCAACTTGAGACTCGTGGTGTCGATTGCCAAGCGGTATCGCAATCGCGGTCTCAGTTTCCTCGATCTGATCCAGGAGGGAAACGCGGGGTTGATGCGAGCGGTCGAGAAATTCGAATACCGCCGAGGCTTCAAGTTCTGCACGTACGCAACCTGGTGGATCCGGCAGGCGATTACGCGGGCGGTCTCCGATCAGAGTCGCACGATCCGCATTCCCGTTCACATGGTCGAGACGATTTCCCAGATTCGTTCGGTGGCCAAGCGTCTGGTTCAGGAGTTGGGGCGTGAGCCGTCGATCGAGGAGGTCGCCCAACATGCCGGTACGTCGGTCGAGGAGACCAAGCGGATCCTGTCGATCAGCCGCTATCCCGTCAGCCTCGATTCTCCCGTCGGCACCAGCGAAGAGAGCCGGTTCGGCGAACTGCTGCCCGATCAGGCCGCCGAGAGTCCGGTGGTGCGGGCCTCCCAGGAGATGCTGCGCCAACGCATTCAGGAAGTACTCCAGTCGCTCACGTACCGCGAGCGGGAGATCATCAAGTTGCGGTACGGGCTGGGCGACGGCTACAGCTACACGTTGGAAGAGGTCGGCCACATTTTCAAAGTGACGCGGGAACGCATCCGGCAGATCGAAGCCAAGGCGGTGCGGAAACTACGCCAGCCTTCTCGTAGCCAGGAACTGGTGGGCTTTCTGGAGTAGCTCGCGGGCGCCCGTACTTTCCGCAGACCGGACGGTCGTCATAATAGCGATACCGGACGGGCGAATCGGCGACGACGGTCTTGCGGAAACTGCTGGGAATGGACATCAACACCCTGGTCGACTGGCTCAACGACGAACAACGGGCCGCCGATCTGTTTCGGCGATGGGGAATCGAGAACGCCCATCGAGCTCACGCCAACATGTTGGAGATCGCTCAATCGGGGATCACCGTCGATCTGTTGGCGATCATCTGCGAGCAGCTCGAGCAGTCCCTCCCCTGGTGCAGCGACGCCGACATGGCGCTCAACAACCTGCAGCGGTTCATCGCCGCGGCGCGCAGTCCGCTCTCGTTGGGTTCGCTGTTCGAAAGGGATCCGCGAGCCTTACCGACGCTGGTGCAGGTCTTTTCCACCAGCCAGTACATGGCCGATTGGCTCGTTCGCGATCCCGCCACCTTCGACCTGCTGCGGATGACCGAAGGCCATCCCATCGCCCGGCAAGTCCTGGTCGAGGAGATAAAGGATGAGATGAAGGCGGCTCGTGATGAAGCCATGGCGATGAGCATTCTCCGCCGGTACAAGCACCGGGAGACTCTGAGAATCGCCTACGGCGACATCGTGGTGGGACAGGACGTGTCGGTGGTGACTCGGCAGATTTCCTATCTGGCCGACGCCATCTGCGATGCCGCGTTCGAGTTCGCCTGGCGGGTCCTCCGGGAGCGATTCGGGGATCCGCAAACACCCGACGGAGAGAGGGCCGGACTGGTCGTTCTCGGATTGGGAAAACTGGGAGGTGAAGAACTCAACTACTCCAGCGATATTGATCTGATTCTGATCAGCGAGTGCGACGGGAAAACCAGCGGACCGAAGAGCGTGGACAACCGCGAGTTCTTCGAACGATTGGCCCGGTTGCTGGTCAAGTTGTTAGGTGAGGCGACGGAGTTGGGAGCTGCCTACCGCGTCGACCTCCGACTACGGCCTGGAGGCAGCCACGCTCCGGCCGTGATTCCCGTCGACTCGGCCTTGCAATACTACGACATGTCGGGGCGTACTTGGGAGCGCCAGGCGTTTGTGAAGGCGCGTCCGGTCGCCGGAGACCGCGAGCTGGGCAGACGATTCCTCGAACAGCTCGAGTCGTGGATTTATCGCCGCTATCTCTCCGGCGCGGACATCGCCGGCATCAAGGCGCTGAAGCGAAAAATCGAACAGCGGGCCCGCCGCGCCGGTCAGGAGTTCCACGACGTCAAGACCGGGCACGGCGGAATCCGCGACATCGAGTTTTCGATCCAATTCCTGCAACTGCTCAACGGCGGCGACCTGCCGGAAGTCCGCACGCCCAATACTCTCCAAGCCATCGTGGCACTGGAACAAGTGGGTTGCCTGACGATGCAGGAGCGGACATTGCTGGCCGATCATTACGCCTTCCTCCGTAAACTCGAACACCGCCTGCAGCTCATGTTCGATTTGCAAACGCACCAGCTTCCCGAGTCCGACTACGAGCGGCGCAAGCTGGCCATTCGCGCCGGCTATCAAGTGCAGGACGGAGAAACCGCGCTGGAGCGATTCGAGCGGGACTTGAGGGAGAAAACGGAAATCAATCGCCGGATTCTCGATCACCTCTTGCACGACGCCTTCAGCGACGATCCGCAGGCCGAACCGGAAACCGACTTGATTCTCGATCCCGATCCCGACCCCGAGTGGGTGGCGGACGTGTTGTCTCGCCACGGATTTCAAGACCCTGCGGCCGCCTATCGCCGACTCCAGGATCTGGCCCGTGAGAAAATCTCATTTCTCTCGACGCGGCGTTGCCGCCACTTTCTGGCCGCGATCGCCCCTCGGTTGCTCGCCGCGATCGCCTCGACGCCTGATCCCGATCAGACCCTGGTCGATCTGGTGCGGGTGAGCGATTCCGTGGGCGGCAAGGGGGTGCTGTGGGAGTTGTTCCAGACGCACCCGCCGTCGCTGCAGCTCTATACGCGGTTATGCGGTTGCAGTCCCTACCTCTCGGGAATTCTCACCAGCAACCCCGGCATGATCGACTTTCTGCTCGATTCGCTGCTGCTCGATCGCCTGCCGACTTGGAGCGAGCTGGAGCAGAATCTCACGGAACTCTCGCATGGCGCCGAAGAACTCGATCCGATCCTGCACGCTTTCAAGTCGGACCAACACTTGCGGATCGGCGTGCGAGACATCCTGGGGAAGGAGGATCTGGCCGACATCCATCGCGCTCTCTCGGATGTGGCCGAAGTCTGCGTGCGCTGCATTGCCGCCCACGAATATCGCGGATTGGTCGACCGGTTCGGCTACCCCGCTCAAGAGGAAATCCCGCACACCGCCGATCAGTGCGACTTTGTGATCTTGGGCATGGGAAAATTCGGCGGTCGGGAACCCAATTATCACAGCGATCTTGACGTGATGTTCGTCTACGACGAGGAGGGCATGACGCAACCTCATCAGCGTCGGGCCTCCGCCACGTCCCACCAGCACTTCTTCAGCCAGTGGGGACAGCGCGTCGTCAAGTTCGTGACGCGGATGGGCCGCTACGGCCGACTCTACGAAATGGACCCTCGGTTGCGGCCGACCGGCAAGAGCGGAGCACTCGCCATTTCCCGTGATGGGTTCCTGCGATACTTTACCGGCGGGAGCGGCCAGCTCTGGGAGCGGCAGGCACTCTGCAAAGCCCGCCCCGTGTTCGGTTCGCCCACAGCGCGCCGGCGACTGATGGAGGCGGTCCACGAAGCGATCCTGGCCACGCCGTTTCGCCCCGAGGACGCCCGGGAGATCCATTCCATGCGGATGCGGCTGGAAGAAACCGCTTCGGCTCAGAACCTCAAGCGAGGACGCGGGGGCACCGTCGATATCGAGTTCGCCGTCCAAATGCTGCAACTGAAGTGGGCTCATCGGCAAATCGACGTGCTCGTACCGGGAACGCTGGCCGCCATGGATGCGCTTCACCAGGCGGGCGCTCTTTCTCAAGGCGACGCCCGGTTTCTCGCGCAGGCGTACCGCTTTCTGCGAGGCATCGAAACCGGTTTGCGTTTGATGAACACGGTGGCTCGCCACGACTTGCCGACCGATGAGCGGGAACTCCGCAAATTGGCCTACTTGTTGCGCTACCCCAGCCACGAGGAACTCGTGCAGCAGTGCGAGGACATTCGATCGGCGACCAGAAACCGGTTCCTGCGACTCGTCGAAGAAACGGCCGCGGACTGACGAGCCGCAGCCTACAGATAGCGGGCCAGCGGACCGCCTCGGGCCGCCAGAGCATCGATCGTCTTCACCGTCGCCGGGTCCGGCTCGAGCGGGTCAGGGTGCTGCGGCTTGAGGCGAGCATCGATCACCATCGCCCCGCGGCACCCCCAGTGCTTTTCGTGCGAGAAAGCTCCGATGCCGTGAGTGTCCCTGGCCGGGTCGCTGCGAGTGAATGTCACCCACAGGAAATCGTCGAGCGACCGGGCGGCGAAATCGCTGTCGTCCACCAGCACCCACAGGGGAAACCGATTCCAGGGATGATCCGGCGAGATGAGGCGACAGGTTGCTTCCACCGAACGAGTTGCCGAGTCGAGGTCGGTGACCGAATCGGCGGTGAAGACCAGCACTCCCGGCAAGACAACGCGAGGCCGATGCCACGCCTCGGTCGGCGGATCCGTCGGGGGCAGTTCATGAGGGAGCGTCCGTCGGGCCGGTCCGGCTGCCGCCCACACGACCTTGGAACCCTCGTGCAACGCGGCTCCCGAATAGTCGAGCGTGTCGATCGTCGTGCAGGTTTGGAAATGGAGATCGCGCTGCCAGTCGATGCGAACCAACAAGTGCTGCAGGAAGGCCGCTACGTCATGGATCTGTAATCCTGGATCGTCATCGCCGTTGACAATCAGCAAGTACTTGGCCAGTGACATCTGCCCCTGCCCCAAGATGGCGTTGGCTTGCGTGAGCAATTCCTGGGGGCGCTGCGAAGGTTGATAGGGAGTGTAGCGTTCGCTGCCGATGGCCAGCAGCAACGGGTGCACGCCGGCGGCGTCTACCGCATGCACGGCTCGTACTCCCGCCACGACACTGGGAATCACCGGAGCGGTCAGCGAGTGGATCAGCTCGCCGAAGATGGTGTCTTCTTGCGGTGGCCGGCCGACTACCGTGAACGGCCAGACGGCATCGCGCCGCCGAGTGACCCGTTCGACGTTCAGTACGGGGAAGGGATGAGCGCGACAGTAGTAGCCCAAGTGATCGCCGAACGGACCTTCTGGCAGCAGGCGGTCGGGAATGATGGTTCCCTGGATACACACGTCGGCTTCGGCATAGACGGGCAGCTCGGCACCATCACCGTGATACAGGGGAATACGATGTCCGTCCAGAGCTCCCGCGAAAACGAGTTCGCTGATGCCTTCGGGAAGCGGCATCACGGCTGCCAGCATCATCGCGGGCGAGCCTCCCACGAAGATGTTGACCCGCAGCGCCTCGCCCCGTCGCAGCGCGGCCGTGTGATGCACGCCGATCCCTCGGTGGATTTGGTAGTGCATGCCGACTTCCCGGTCGACTTCGTACTCGCCACCGGAAATCTGGATGCGGTACATTCCGAGATTGGCGTGAGCCGGGCCGGGGCGGTCGGGGTCTTCGGTATAAACGAGCGGCAACGTGATGAACGCGCCGCCGTCTTGGGGCCAAGTGACGACATGAGGAAGTTCGGAGATGCAGGTCGGCTGTTCCAGCACGGGAGCTCGACTCACTCGGCGCGGCCGAGTCGCGCGCACGATCGGTAGCAGCCGAGCGTGCCGAAGCGGGCGCTTGAAAAGACCACCGGGATCGGCCTTCAGTTCCATCAACTGCCGGATTCGTGACCAGGTGTCTCGAAATAAGAATTCGGCTCGCTCTCGAGTTCCGAACAGGTTCGACACCAGTGGCATGGTACATCCCGCCACATTGGTGAACAGCAAAGCCGGACCTTTTGACTGAAAGACGCGGCGGTGAACCTCGGCTACTTCGAGTCGGGCATCCAGCGGCTCGTCCACGCGCAGCAGTTGCCCGCTGGTTTCCAGATCTTTCAAGCAGGACGGCAGATTGCGGTAACCCATAGTGGCATCCCAATGGAGTTGGTGGCTAGCGACATCGTAGCCCGGCGTGGACGACTGGGAACCCGGGTCGGCCGGCAGTTCGAGGCGCCGCCTCTTACTGAAAGCCTCGCCGTCGCCTAACCTTTGGGAACCGGGTAATAGGGGCCTGCACGAGTTGCAAACCAGCGATAAGGACACAGCCGAATGGACGTGGAAGCGCATTCCCAGGCGGTGCAGTCGATCGAGGCCGATGCCATCGTTATTGCCGTGCCCGAAGGGGAACTCGCCGGACCGGCAAAGGACTTGAACGCGGTAACGGAAGGCCTGCTGAGTCGGCTCGTCGAGTCGGGAGAGTTCAAACCCAATGTG
>JALSIV010000381.1 GCA_026989685.1 Pirellulaceae bacterium
AGCTCGTCTACGACACGAAGTACCCTCCCGAAGCGCTTTACCGGGCGGGGTTTCCTCAGCGGTGGGAGCCGGTCCCCGAGGGAGCGAAGCATTGGTCGGTCAGCCCGGACGGCCGCACGCATCGGCTCGAGCAGGCGACCGATCAGACGGCCTGGCTCTACTACCGCCATATCCTTCCCAATTCACTCGACTGGAGGGCCGTGGCGGATGCCCGCCCGGTTCCCAAGGTGGAACGCCGTCCTTATCTGATTACCGATTTCTACGCGTACAACTCGCAGAAGAACGAACCGATGCAGCGCATCGCCAGCGGTGCGTACCGTCCAGAATTGACCAGTCCGCAGTTCGGAGACGAAAAATCGCGAGGATTGCATTGGGTGGGCGATTTGGCCCTGTCGGCCGAGATCGAGTTGATGGGGGATGAGGGCGAGTTGACGCTCGAGTTGATCGAATCGGGGCGGCATCACACTTGCCGGATCGACTTGGCCGGCGGCACGGCGGTGCTTGCGCTCGATGACGGATCGGTGTCATTCGTGGACGGCGATACCAAGCGCAAGGAGGTCAAGGCGAAGACGGGCGTGCGCGGTGCCGGACTCTACCGCCTGAGGTTCTCGAATATCGACAATCAATTGAACTTGTGGGTCAACGGAAGCGTGGTCGAGTTCGATGGTCCCACGACGTATGAAGTCGATCCGTTCGACGAGCTTCCCGCCTGGAGTTCCGACGATCCCGGCGATTTCGCGCCGGCCCGCATCGGTGTCCGCGGCACGGCCGCCACCATCCACCGTTTGCAGCTTCACCGCGACATTTATTACATCGCCGACACGCGCAATCAGTTCTTGGGCGAATACGAAGGTGTCTTGAGTTACACCGACATCATGGAAGCGCTGCGCAATCCCCGGTCGTGGGACCGCATCGATTTGTTCCGCCGCCGGCCGTGGGTGAGGTTCGAACTGGGGCCGGACCAGTTCTTTCCGCTGGGCGACAACAGTCCGCAGAGTTACGATGCGCGAGCCTGGTATGGAGGGCACTTCGTGGAACGGCGGCTGCTGACGGGAAAGGCCCTGGCCGTATTCTGGCCCCATCCCATCTGGATCCACTCCCCCATTCCGCTGCGGCGTTTGCGGGGGATCCCTCTTCCCAACATCCCGCAAATGCAGTGGATTCGCTGAGTCGGACTGGTGTGTCGTGAGCAAGGAGGCCGAGATGTCGATACTGCGAGCCGAAGGTTTGGGGAAGTCGTTCGGACGGCGACGCGTGGTGGATGACGTCAGCCTCCACGTCGAGCCGGGCGAGATCGTCGGGTTGTTGGGCCCCAACGGCGCCGGCAAGACCACCATCTTTCGGATGGTATGTGGAATGATCGAGCCGGACGAGGGACGCGTCTACTTGGGTGAGCGGGAGGTGACGCGCTGGCCCATGTACCGCCGGGCCCGCGATGGCGGGATGGGTTACCTGGCACAGGAAGCCAGCGTCTTCCGCAAGATGACGGTCGAACAGAATCTCCTCTGCATGTTGGAACTGCTCGGCGTCCGCGGGAAGGCCCGCAAAGCCCGCTGCCAGCGGCTACTCGAACAGTTCGGGATCGACCACCTGCGCAAAGCCAAGGCCAAGGGATTGTCGGGCGGGGAGCGGCGGCGGTTGGAGATCGCCCGTTCCCTCCTGTCGGACCCCGAGATCATCATGCTCGATGAACCGTTTGCCGCCATCGATCCGGTCACCGTGCAAGGGATCCAGAAAACGATCCGCGAGCTGCAGGACGACGGGATTTCGATCCTGATCACGGATCATGCCGCTCGAGAGATCCTGCAGATCGTCGATCGATGCTACGTGATCGCTCGAGGACAGGTGTTGGCCGAAGGCCCGCCCGAGTCGATTCAGGAAAGCGAAGCCGTGCGGCGGGAATATCTGGGAACGATGCAAGTGGGTGGCGATCCTACCGCGCCGCTTTCTCCCGGAAGCAAGGTGTCGCCGCGGCGGGCGGGTTGAGCAGTCGGCGCAAATCGTTCACTCTGATGGCTCACGGGGAACGGAACGGCCGTTCCCCCCGAATTCCTGTCTGCTGTTGAAGCATGAGCCTGTTTTCATGAGTGACCCCTATTTCCAGCAACTCTTCGCCGAGCGCATCGGCGGTTCGCAGTACGGCAAGAGCACCGACATCTACAAGTTCGAAAAGATCAAGCGGGCCAAACGGAAAGCACTCAGCGATCATCCCGAGCGCCCGCTGCTCGACTTCGGCATCGGCGAGAACGATCGCATGGCCGCCGAGATCGTTCGGCGGCGGATGGCCGAAGAGATCAATCTCCCCGAAAACCGGGGATATGCCGACAACGGCATCCTCGAGTTCAAGGAAGCGGCGGCCCGCTTCATGCAGCGCCATTATGGCGTGACCCTCGATCCGCAATCCGAAATCAACCATTGCATCGGTTCGAAGACGGCACTGGCCATGTTGCCGGCGTGCCTGATCAATCCGGGCGATGTGACGTTGATGACGGTTCCCGGCTACCCGGTCGCCGGCACGCACACGCGTTATTACGGAGGCGAAGTCTACCGGCTGCCGCTGACTGCCGAAAACGATTTTTATCCGGCGCTGGATGACATCCCTGCGGACATCCGCCGGCGAGCCAAGTTGTTGGTCATCAATTACCCCAACAGCCCGACCGGTCAGGTGGCAACGCGCGACTTCTACGGTCGTGTGATCGATTTTGCTCGCGAAAACAATGTCGTCGTGATCCAGGACGCGGCCCACGGGGTCCTCACCTTCGACGGTCCGCCGCTCAGTTTCTTGGCGGTTCCCGGCGCGAAGGAAGTCGGTGTCGAAGTCCACTCGTTGTCCAAAGGGTTCGACATGATCGGCTGGCGGATCGGCTGGGTTTGCGGCCACCGGCTGCTGGTGCAAGCCTTCGCCGACGTGAAGGATAACAGCGATTCCGGCCAGTTCATCGCCATTCAAAAGGCGGCGGTGACGGCACTCGATTCCGCGGAGATCCCCGCCGAAGTGCATGCCCGCTACCGGCGGCGTTTGGAAAAACTGGTCAGCACGTTGCAAGGCTGCGGCTTCGACTGTTCGATGCCCGGCGGCACGTACTTTCTTTATACGAGGGCCCCGGTCGGAACGAACGACGGCCGGGACTTTGCCAATGCCGAGGAAGCCAGCCAGTATTTGATTACCGAGTATTCCATTGTGACGGTGCCCTGGGATGATGCCGGTGCCTATCTGCGGTTTTCCGTCACGTACGAAGCGGCGGACGAGGCGGCCGAGGATGCACTGATGGAAGTGACCGCCGAACGTCTGGCCGCGGCCGGACTGCGTTTTCATTGATCGGACGGGATCATGGCCGACTCCGCCACCCACCTGTCGTTTCCTGCCGTTTTCCGCGTTCGCCAGCGCTTTCCGCGCCCACGAGTCGCCGACATTGAACAGACCGTCTGTTCGGAACTGGATCGGATCGGCTCTGGCGAGCGGATTGCCGCGGGGCAGAGTGTGGCGGTGACGGCCGGAAGTCGCGGGATTGCCAACATTCCGCAGATCTTGCGTTCGGTGGTTCGCTACGTTCGCCGGCACGGCGGGCAGCCGTTCCTGGTGCCCGCCATGGGCAGCCATGGGGGTGGCACTGTCGCAGGGCAGATGCAAGTACTGGAAAAGCTGGGGATCACGGAAGCGGCTTGCGAGTGCCCCATTCGGGCATCGATGGACACCGAGATTGTCGCAACGGCTCCGCAAGGATTCCCCATCCACTTCGATCGCCATGCCCGGCAGGCCGATCACGTGATCGTCTGCGGGCGCATCAAACCTCACACCGACTTTTCCGGCGCCGTGGAAAGCGGACTGATGAAGATGCTGCTGATCGGTCTGGGCAAGCACACGGGAGCCACGGTCTACCATCGAGCCATCTTCGATCACGACTTCGACGAGATCGTGCGCGCCGTGGCGCGGGAGGTGGTGGCGTCGTGCCACATCCTCTGTGGGTTGGCCATTCTCGAGAACGCCTATGACGAGACGGCGCAGATCGAAGCCGTGCCCCCCGATGCGTTCGAGAGTCGAGAACCTCAACTGTTGGCAACGGCTCGCTCATGGATGCCACGACTTCCCTTCGCACGCTCGCACGTTCTGCTGATCGACCGGATGGGCAAAGACATCAGCGGAACCGGGTTCGACACCAATGTGGTCGATCGCAAGCAGAGCGAAGTGGGAGGGCGCCGGGCGTCTCACAGCTACATCGCCGTCCGGTCGCTCACGGCGGCGACCGCCGGCAACGCCACGGGGATCGGGTTGGCCGAACTCTGCCGGACCCGCGTCCTCGAACAAATGGACATGGGCAAGACCAGGATGAACGTGATCACCGCGGGCCATCTCACCGGCGCGAAGCTCCCGCTCGACTACCGCACCGACCGGGAGATGCTCGAGGTGGCGCTGTCCGTGATCGGGTTGACGCCGCCTGGGGAGGCGCGACTGATGTGGATTCAAGACACCCTCCATCTGGTCGAACTCGAATGCTCGGAGGCCTACCATCGTGAAGCACTCGAGCGGGACGACTTGGAAATTCTCTCCGAACCGCGGCCGCTTCCGCTGGGTGAAGACGGCAATCTTCCGGACGACTGGTGGGGCGAGCACGAGACGGGGCGCTGAGAGGGGAGGCCGTTGATGGATCGATCCGAGGAAGACGTGGCTCCGCGACGATCGTCTGGTACGCGTCCGGTCTGTCCGCCCATTGAGCCGGCAACGGTGTGGCAGTGCGAGTCGGTGGAGCAGGCGGACCGGCTGTTGTCGGGTGACGAGCCCGGGTTCGTCTACCGGCGTGACGGACATCCCAATGAACAACGGTTGGGGGCATGGTGGCGCGACCGTCACGATGCCGATTGGGCGATCGCCACCAGTTCCGGTATGGCCGCCCTCGCCGCGGTGTTGCTGGCCGAACTGAAGAGCGGCGACCATGTGTTGCTGGCGCAAGAACTCTACGGCAAGACTCGGCAGTTGTTCGCCACGGAGGCGAGCCGGTTGGGGATTTCCGCCGACCTGGTCGATCCCGGTTCGATCGGTTCACTCGGCAGGGCGGTACGGCCGACGACGCGGATGCTGGTCGTGGAGACCATTTCCAATCCGACGTTGCGAGTCGTCGACATCGTTCAGTTATCGGCTTGGTGCCGTCAGCATGGCGTCCTACTGGTCGTGGACCACACCTTGGCGACTCCCACACGTTGTCGTCCTTTGCGACTTGGAGCCGACTATGTAGTCGAAAGTTTGACCAAGTTCGCCAACGGTCACAGCGACGTATTGCTGGGTATGGTTTGCGGGAGCGGCGATCGACACGCGCGGTGCGACTCGGTGGTGCGCTGTTGGGGCATGGTCGGTTCTCCGTGGGATTGCTGGCTGGCGGAGCGGGGAGCCCGGACGTTGGAGGTGCGCGCCGAACGATGTTGCAAGACCGCGCTCGAAGTGGCGCGGTGGTTGGAGGAACATCCTCGAGTCGGCCACGTTCGCTATTGCGGCCTGGAGAGCCATCCCGATCACCGGATCGCCTCGCGCCAGCTCGGTGACCGGTTCGGCACCATCGTCACCTTCGCGTTGGCGGGGGGAACGGCGGCCGTCGATCGGCTGGCTCAAGTCATTCCCTTTTGTCCGTCGTTGGGTGAGGTTCAGACGACCCTGAGTCATCCCCGCTCGACCAGCCATCGAGGGCTGAGTGAGCGAGAATGCGAGGAACTGGGCATCGCCGAGGGAACCGTTCGGCTGTCGATCGGGTGTGAGCCGACCGGCGAAGTCATCGAGCGGCTCGAGGCGGGGTTGGAAGAGGATTCGAGTCCAGCTCCGTAACCACCAGCGCGCCCGGCGCGCATCGTGCACCGGCTTTCGGTCGTCACCCCCCCTGCAGCCTCCGGCCTCTCGCCTCCGGCCTCCGGCCTCCCCACTGGCGGGCGCAGCCCGCGTCAGGGGCGTGTATCTTCCTGCCGGATCCACGATTCGGTGAACCGGACGTGCTTCATCGTTTTTCCTTGGGGGACGTGGTAGCTGTAGACGGCATGGATGGCGCCATCGGCGGCTTGGATGACGGCCGGATAGTGGAACCGGCCTTGCCGGTCGTTTTCCAGCAAGCGTTTCCATTTCCAGGTGCGGCCTTCGTCGTCGGAGAGCGCCACGGCCAGCCGGTGCCGGCTGGTCGCCGAGTCGTTATAGACCAGTACCCAGTGCCCATTGGCCAGCCGCACGGCATCGATTCCGGCTCCCGGATTGGGGAGTGAGGAGGAAGTCACTTCGCCCCAGTGCTCGCCGTCGTCGGTCGACTGGCAGACGCGGATCTTTCCGGTGATTCCGTTTTCTCTCATGTAGGCCACGAGCGTTCCGTCGCTGCGCCGCAACACGATGGGTTGAATGTTGCCCAGTCCCAGCAGCGGTTGACTGGCTCGCCACGTTTTTCCCTCGTCGTCGCTGATCGCCATGATGGAAACCGAATACGTATCGGAATAGAGAGGCAGCAGAATTCGGCCGCTGGGAAGTACGGTCGGTTTGCAACGTGGCTGCCAACCCAGTCGCTGATACAGGGTGTCGTCAAGACGCGTTTGCACCACGTCGATTTCGCGACGCAGTTCGTCGGTAAGTTGGTCGTGGTACCGCTGGATCGCCGCTTCCAGCAAGCGGCGATATTGTTTGGTAAAGTAGTCTGCTTTCGGTTTGAGCAGGATGACGTCTTGGCGGTCCCACTTGGGCGGGCCGTCATCGGTGTAACGACTGGAGATGCGCACGTTGGTGATGCAGGATTCCCAGGTATTGGCCAGGATCGTGGGCCAGAACAGCCACAGTCGTTTGCGAGAATCGATCATCATGCAGGTGTTGCAATCGGGAAATCCGGGGCGGTCGGCCATGACGAACGGCTGGCTCCAGTGTCGTGTTCCCTTTCTCAATCGAGCGCCCCACACCGCCACATCGTCGGCTTGCCGTTCTCCCGATCCGCGGTACCACGACACGAGGATGTCACCGTTGGGGCATTCGACGATACCGGGTGCATGATTGTGCTGTTCATCGAAGGGAAAGACGTATTGCCACTCCAGTATGGGACGGGCCGAGTCATCCGCCCCGAGACGAAGCGGTGTCAGCGTGAGCAGTAGCAGCGGGATGAGCCGAAAGCTGGAGACGTTCATGCGTGAGCCCCTGACGCGGGCTGCGCCCGCAAGGCTGGAGGCGGGAGACCGGAGGCTGTAGGGGTGGTGGTGACAATCGAAAGCCAGTGCAGCACGTGCACTCGGTGCGTAGATGCAATCCAGCAAGACTCTAACGGAACGTGTGCATGGCGTCAAATCGTATGGCCAGGACGGAGAGGACAGACCGCGCCGGACACGAAAAAACTCTCCACAGGCGGGGCAGGAACCTGCGGAGAGCATAATGTTAAGCCGAAGCTTAACGCCGCAATTATGACCTCTTTTGGGGGCCGTGTCAACTATCTGGCGTAAGGGAATCGGACTGGACTGCTCGTGGCCGCCCCATGCGTTCTCAAGCTACCGCTCAGCGAGCCGGAGCGATATGATGGGACTGGCCCGGACTGCGGAGCCGGTCCTCTTTAGAGTCGGGATCCGCCGAAATGGCAAACTTTGCCCCGGTTCCCCCGATTGACACGATTTCCGAGTCGAACGAGATTTCCGAGTCGAACGATGCCGAGACGCAACCTCGTACTCATCCTGGTTTCCCTCGTCGTTTCTTTCGCCTGTTACGACCGGGCCGCTCACAACCACTACGCTCGGACCGTGGCCACGGCCATGGACATCATCGAGACCTACTATTACGAGCCGGTGGAAAAGCGGCCCCTGTTCGAAAACGCGATGCAGGGAATGGTCTCCCGTCTGGATCCGTATTCCGCTTATGTCAATCCGCCGAGCCTGGAGCGATTGAACCGGGGGATCGAGCAGAATTTCGTGGGAATCGGGATCTTGGTTGCCGGCCCTCCCCAGCGGCCCGAGATTACCGTGATCAGTCCGGTGCTCGGTTCGCCGGCGCACAAGGCGGGGATCCATGCCGGAGACGTGATCGTCGAAGTGGAGGGGCAGTCGACCGAGTCACTCACGCTGGACCAGGCGATCGGTCTGATCAAAGGGCCTCGAGGCACGCCCGTGCGGATCAAAGTCCGGCGGCCGCCCAACGATGAGATCCTCGAGTTTACGATTGTGCGGGACCGGGTGAAGACTCGTTCGGTACTCGGGGACACCCGCCGCCCCGACGGAACGTGGAACTATTTTCTGAGGGAACATCCAGATATAGGCTACGTGAGGATTGTCAGCTTCGGAGAGTTGACGCCCGAGGAACTGCGGGAAGTGCTGGCGTTTTCCGATCATCCGGTGCGAGGCTTGATCATCGATCTGCGAGGCAATCCGGGAGGGTTGTTGCAGACGGCGGTGAGTGTCGCCGACATGTTTCTCGATGGGGGCGTGATCGTAACGACTCGCGGGAGGAACGGACGCCGTGGAGACGAGTTCTTTGCCACACCCGGCACGGTCGTTCCCCGCGATCTCCCCATGGTCGTACTGGTGGACAAATTGTCCGCCAGCGCCAGCGAGATCGTTGCCGCGTGCCTGCAAGACCACCGGCGTGCCGTGATCGTGGGCGAGCGGACGTGGGGAAAGGGAACCGTGCAGCGCATTTTTCGTCTGGAAGGCCGCCGCAGCGGATTGAAGTTGACGACCGCCACCTACCACCGGCCCAGCGGTGCGAACATCCACCGTCGTCAAGGAGCCACCGAGAAGGACGAGTGGGGAGTCCGCCCCGATCCCGGCTACCAAGTGAAACTCGACGACGAAACGTACCGCGAACTCTATCGGGCCAGGCAGCAGCGCGACGTGCTGGAAGGGGAAATTCCCGCCGAGGCTTTTGAGGTGGAGGATCGCCAGTTGGATCGTGCGATCGAGGCGATCCGAGAGCTTTGGGGAGAGAAAAAGAAAGAGCCTGGGGGCGACCAGAAAAAGGCTGTCCGCGCATGACGGAATCGATCGAGTCGTCGAGGGTCCTGGAGACCGCCGAGCGGGCGGCCGAGGCGGGGGGACGTGAGATCGCCACGGCTTTCCGTCGTCAACTCGAGTCTTCCACCACCGGCGACACGACCGTGCATCGGGCCAAACAGGCACGCTCGTACAATCTCGTTACGGAAACCGACGAGCGATCGGAGCGGCTGATTGTCGAGGCCATTCGATCGGCCTTTCCCCGCCACGCGATCCTCGCGGAGGAAGCACACTCGGAAACTCCGGATGCCGAACACCTGTGGATCATCGACCCGCTCGACGGTACCAACAACTTCGCTCACGGAATTCCTCATTGCGCTGTCTCGATCGCCTATCGCCAACGGGGACGGACCGAAGTCGGCGTGGTGCACAACCCGATCACCGGGGATTGGTACGTCGCCCGTCGAGGCTGCGGTGCCACATGGAACGGACGACCTGTCCGCGTCAGTCATGTCTCGTCGTTGGATCGGGTGCTGATCGGGGTGGGGTTCTACTATGACCGCGGCGAGATGATGCGAGCGACATTGGCGGCGATCGCCGATTTGTTCGGAGAGAAGATCCACGGGATCCGCCGTTTCGGCACAGCGTCGCTCGATCTGTGCTTCGTGGCCAGCGGCCGGTTCGGCGCCTTTTTCGAGTATGAACTGGCGCCGTGGGATTTCGCCGCCGGCGCGTTGATCGTCGAGGAGGCGGGGGGGCGAGTGAGCGATGTCGAAGGGAATCCGCTGCGGGTGGCCGGTGGAAGCGTGCTGGCGGCCGCTCCCGGTGTCTACGATCGCGTGCGCCGCATCGTCGAGGCTCATCGGGCCTGAACCACTCCTTCCACCGGTTCCCGACTTGCGCCGTGCCTGGTCGGGCGGCAGGGCGGCCTGCCATCCGGCTGCGAGCCGAGCCGTCAGTCGCTTCACCAATTCCACGTTTTCGGGACGGTTCGCGATATTCACATTTTCCTGCGGATCGAATTTGTGATCGTAAAGCTCCAGGCCGCCAAGCTTGTTATTTCGCGTCCAGCGTGTGAAGCGGTAACGATTCGTTCGTATCGAGCGTCCCATATGTCCCTTGTTGGGGAACTGACTGAAGGCCGCGGTTTTCCACGGCCGAGTGGGGTCATCGAGCAATGGAGCGAAGCTGGTTCCTTCAAGGTGTTTGGGCAGCGGGAGGCCTGCGAGTTCGCACAGTGTTGGGTAAATGTCGAC
>JALSIV010000382.1 GCA_026989685.1 Pirellulaceae bacterium
GTCTGTTGCTGGTCGCCGCGTGGCGTGCCTGGCGCAGGACTCGCGCGGCTCTGCCTCAGAGTCGATAGAGCGGATCGAACCGCTCGTGCAGCGACTCCATCAGGGGTTGAGATTCCAGTGGGCGCCCACTGATCCGTTGGACCAGTTCACCCGCCCGATAGCGCCTTCCGTGTCGGTGGATCTGCGCCCGCAGCCACTCCAGCAAGGGAGAGAACTCACCCCGTTCGAGCGCGCCGTTCCAGTCGCCCAGCTCATGTTGAGCCGTTTGCAGAAACTGAGCCGCATAGAGATTGCCCAGCGTATAGGTGGGGAAGTAACCGATCAGACCGGCACTCCAGTGGATGTCCTGCAGCACTCCTTCCGCATCGTTTTCCGGGCGGATTCCCAGGTTGGCTTCATAGGCGTCGTTCCAGGCTTGAGGCAGATCGGCGGCCTGCAGATTGCCTCGGATCAACTCCCGCTCGAGTTCGAAGCGAATCACGATATGCAGGTTGTAGGTCACTTCATCCGCTTCGACTCGAATCAAGGACGGACTCACATGGTTGACGGCGAAATGGAAGTCGTCAAGACACACGTCCGCCAGTGCCGCCGGAAACGCCGTCTGGGCCTGCGGATAGAGCCATTTCCAGAAGGGTCGCGACCTTCCCACCGAGTTTTCCCAGAGCCGAGATTGGGACTCATGGATTCCCAGTGACACATAGCTGCCACTGGGGAGTCCGAAGTCGTCGGCGGGAAGCCCCTGATCGTACATGCCGTGGCCCGCCTCGTGCAGGGATCCGAAGAACGCACTGGAGAAGTAGTGTTCGTCGTATCGAGTCAGGATGCGGCAGTCGTGCGGACCCAGCGACGTGCAGAACGGGTGATCGGTTTCGTCGAGCCGACCTCGCTCGTAGTCGAAGCCCATCTGCTTCGTTGTCTGGATGGCGAATGCGCGCTGAGCGGCAATGGGATAACGGCGAGTCAATATCTCGAAAGGCGCCTGTCGTTTTGCCGAAGTGATGGCGTGAACAAAGGGAACCAATTCGGTTCGCAGGCGGCTCAGCACCTCGGCAACCTCGGCGGTCTTGGCTCCCGGCTCGTATTGGTCCAGCAAGGCATCGTACGGTTCATGCTCATAGCCGAGCGCTTCGGCTTGCTCTCGTTTGAGCTCGACGATGGTGCGCAAGTGAGGCAGAAAGTTGGGAAAGTCGTTGTTGCTTCGAGCTTGCGACCAGGCTTGTTGTCCGAGAATCGTCGCCTTGGAGATCGCTTCGACCAGTCGCTGCGGTAGTCGGCGCTGCTTCTGGTAATCGTGCCACGCCCAGTGGATGTTGCATCCGGCGGCGGAGTGCGGGTCTTGCGCCAATGAGCTCTCCCGCAGCCGTTCCAGCAGCTCGCCCAGTTCGGGAGCGGTCCGGCGTTGGTGAATCAACCCGGCGAGATAGCCGATCTGTTCCGCTCGATAGGCTCCGGCAGCGCGAGGCATCATCGTCCGTTCATCCCACTCGAGCGTCGCTTGAGTGGATTCGAGAATGGCGGTTTGCCGGAGGTGTTCGCAGAGCGAGCGGTAGCGGGTGTCGTCGTTCACGGCGATGGGGCTTTCGCGGGGGTTTTACTGGAGCTCCCTCCCACTCCCAGGCTGGCTTCGATTTCCCGAGCTTTCGCGTCAAAGAAGAAGTGAGGTTTATCGGCGGGCTGGGAGCGGAATTGGCTTCGCATCGGCCTACCGGGTGTCGAGTCGGCTCGGCGCGACGCATTCCACGGCGCGCATCCGGTGGCCAGACTGGCGGCGAGGAGTATTGCGGCCAGCCGGACCCACGGCAGCGGAGGCCGGTGGTTCGAGTGAGGACATTGTCGAGTCATTGGGTGGATTCTCGCGTCGATTGGGTAGGGGGTTTCCGGTTTGGCCCGAAGTGTGCCAAAATTGTCGCTGGTTGTCCAGATTTCTTTTTTCGCCGGAGTTTCCTGATGTCGCTGGACGTGCTGGTCGTGGCCCCTCACCCCGATGACGCCGAATTGGGGGCCGCCGGTGCCATTTTGGCGCTGAAGGCGGCCGGCAAGCGGGTCGGTGTTCTCGACCTGACCAGCGGGGAACCGACGCCGCACGGAAGCCTGGAGACTCGGCGAGCCGAGACCGAATCGGCCACGCGGGTGCTCGGATTGGACTGGCGGGGCAATTTGAACCTGCCCAACCGCTCACTGGAGCCGACATTGGAAGCCCGGCAGCAGCTCGCGGAGGTGTTTCGCGAGTTACGGCCGGTGTGGTTGTGTGCTCCCTACTGGGAGGACGCTCACCCGGACCACACGGCGGCCACGCGGCTCGTCGAGGAAGCTCGGTTCTGGGCCAAGCTGACCAAGACCTCGATGGCCGGCGAGCCGTGGCACCCGTCCCGGATCTACTATTACTACTGCGTCCACCTCCGCCAACTGGCTCGTCCGGCGTTCGTGCTGGATATCAGCGACTACTGGGACCGGAAGGCCGAGGCGATTGCCTGCTTTCAGAGTCAGTTCGTGACGGGCCGTGACGAGACGCCTTCGTTTCTGGAGCGTCTGCGTGACGAAGCCGCTTTTTGGGGGAAGATGATCGGACGCCCTTACGGCGAACCGTGGACGACTCGGGAAGTGCTGGGCCTCTCCACACTCGAGAGTCTGCTTTGATCCGTGGCGGCGTGGTTTGTTGACACTCCGCGCGCCCCCCCATACAATCCGGCTCAGTTGGCTCAGCAGCGAACGGCGGCCTGCCGTGCCGAACGCTGGATAGTTGGCGCTTTGAGGTTGGGGAGAAATCGATGAACGAAACAGCCGGCGGACAGATCGATACGGTCATGCAGGAAGCTCGCGTCTTTCCTCCCCCGCCCGAGTTTTCGGCTCAGGCCCGCATTAAGTCGTTGGAGGAATACCGGGCGATCTACGACCGAGCCAAGCGTGATCCCGAGTCGTTCTGGGCCGAATTTGCTCGAGAAGAACTCCACTGGTTCGAACCGTTCACCAAGGTACTGGAGTGGAACGAGCCTTACGCCAACTGGTTCGTGGGAGGCAAGACCAACGTCAGCTACAACTGTTTGGATCGGCACTTGGAAACCGCCCGCCGCCACAAAGCCGCGTTGGTGTGGGAAGGGGAGCCCGGGGACCAGCGCACACTGACGTACGCTCAACTCCACCGCGAAGTTTGCCGTTTCGCCAACGTGCTGAAGGAGCTGGGTGTCGGAGCAGGAGATCGCGTTTCCATTTACATGCCGATGGTTCCCGAACTGGCTATCGCCATGTTGGCATGCGCTCGGATCGGTGCCGTCCATTCGGTGATCTTCGCCGGATTTTCCGCCGAAGCGATCGCCGACCGCAACCATGACGCCGAAGCCAAGCTGCAGATTACGGCCGACGGCGGCTGGCGTCGAGGCAAGGTCTTACCGCTGAAGGCGACGGTCGACGAAGCTCTGGAAAAAAGCCCGACGGTGCAAAAGTGCATCGTGTTGCGGCGGGTCGGCAACGAGGTTTCGATGAAGGAGGGGCGCGACTATTGGTGGCACGAGTTGATGGATCAGGCGAGTGCCGACTGCCCCGCCGAGCCGCTCGACAGCGAGCACCCTCTGTTTATCCTCTATACGAGCGGCTCGACCGGCAAACCGAAGGGAATCCGCCACACGACCGCCGGCTACAACCTGTATGTGAAGAAGACCTTCGAGTGGGTATTCGACTATCGTGATGAGGACCTCTTCTGGTGTACGGCCGACTGTGGTTGGATCACGGGGCACAGTTACATCGTCTACGGTCCGCTTTCCGCCGGCGCTTCGGTGATGATGTACGAAGGCGCACCCAACTGGCCGGCCGAGGATCGATTCTGGCGGATCATCGAACAGTACGGCGTCAATACGCTCTATACGGCTCCGACCGCCATTCGCGCTTTTATCAAATGGGGCGACGAGCATGTCGAGAAACACGATCTGTCCAGTCTGCGATTGCTGGGGACTGTGGGCGAGGGAATCAATCCCGAAGCCTGGATGTGGTACCACGAGAAGATCGGCGGGGGGCGCTGTCCCATCGTCGACACTTGGTGGCAGACCGAGACGGGTGGCATCATGATGTCGCCGTTGCCCGGCGCAACGCCGACCAAGCCTGGAAGTTGCACCAAGCCGCTTCCCGGCATCCTTCCCCGCATCGTGGATGCGCACGGCAACGACGTTCCGGTGAACCAGGGTGGCTGGCTGGTGATCGCTCATCCCTGGCCCGGCATGCTGCGTGGGATTTGGGGAGACGACGAGCGCTACGTCGAACAATACTGGAGCCAGGTTCCCCGTTGCTATCTGACGGGGGACAACGCTCGAATCGACGAGGACGGCTACTACTGGATCATGGGCCGGATCGACGACGTGATCAACGTGTCGGGACACCGTTTGAGCACAATCGAGGTCGAGAGTGCGCTGGTCAGCCATGAGGCGGTGGCGGAAGCGGCCGCGGTCGGCCGGCCCGACGAGATCAAGGGTCAGGCGATCGCCGTGTTCGTCGTGCTGAAGGACGCCGAGCCAAGTGACGAACTGCGGAACGAGTTGCGTCAGCATGTTCGCAAAGAAATCGGCGCGTTGGCACAGCCCGACGACATCCGTTTCACCAACGCGCTCCCCAAGACCCGCAGCGGAAAGATCATGCGGCGACTGCTGCGCGATATCGCTTCGGGAAAAGAAACCGTGGGCGACACCAGCACGCTCGAAGATTACACCGTGCTGGCCAAACTTCGCGGCGACGAAGAGTAGACCGAATCGCGAGTGCTTCGGAAGTAGCGGCAGGGTCGCCGACCCTGCCGCGGCGCTACCACCCCGTTTTCCATCGCGCGGCGCCGCTAGCCCGGTGACCTGTACACTTGAGTTTCCGCCCGGCGTACGGAACAATGGGATTATCTTCCCGCCTCCCACCTCCCCCATGATCCTCTGGATGAGAAGGATCCGCGAGTCTCATGAGCCTCACACACCCAGCGCGACTTGCCGTGCCTCTCTGGATCGTTCTGGCAACCATCCTACTGATCCAACCCGCCGATGCACTGGCGGAGTTGCGAGCCGGTGCCGCGGCGGTCGACGTCACCCCGACCACGTTCCCCGTGATCATCAACGGTTCGTTTGTCGAGCGGCAAGCCGATCGAGCTCATGACCGCCTGATGGCCCGCGCCATCGTCCTTGACGATGGGAAGACTCGGATCGCCATCGTCGTGGTCGACAACTTGATGATGCCTCGCCGGTTGCTGGATTCGGCCAAACAGATGGCTTCCCGTGCGACCGGCATCCCCACCAGCCACATGCTCATTTCGGCCACGCACGCCCACTCGGCGCCGTCGGTGATGGCCTGTCTGGGAAGCCGGAGTGATCCGGCCTATGAGTCGTTCTTGCCGGTGCAGATCGCCAAGAGCATCGAACAGGCGGCTGCCCGACTCGTGCCGGCGCGTGTCGGTTGGGCGGTGATTCGCGATGAACGCCACAATCATTGCCGCCGCTGGGTCTTTCGACCCGATCGGATGGCGTCCGACCCGTTCGGCGAGAGGACCGTTCGAGCGCACATGCATCCGGGATACCAGAGCCCCAACCACATCGGTCCCTCAGGGCCTGCGGACACGGATCTGTCACTTCTGGCGATCCAGACTCGTGAAGGCAAGCCGATCGCCGTGCTGGCCAACTATGCCATGCACTACTACGGCGCAGCCGCTGTTTCCGCCGATTTCTGCGGCCGCTTCGGCGATCGGCTGGCTGAGCTGATCGGCGCCGGCGAATCCGATCCGCCCTTCGTGGGAATCATGTCCCAGGGGACCAGCGGCGACAGCATGTGGATGGACTACAGTCGGCCGGCTCCTCGCCGGAATATCGACCAGTACACGCTGGAAGTGGCCGAAGTCGCCAAGAAAGCCTACCAGTCGATTCGCTATCGCGACGACATCAGTCTGGCCATGGCGGAAACTACCTTGAAACTGCGACGGCGAGTTCCCGATGCCGAGCGTCTGGCGTGGGCTCGCAAGATCGTGAAAGAACTCGGAGACCGCCTGCCGCGCTCACGACCGGAAATCTATGCGCGGGAGCAGATCTATCTGCATGAAACGCCCGAAGTCGAACTCAAGCTGCAAGCGGTCCGTATCGGGCAACTCGGAATCACGGCCATTCCCAACGAAGTCTATGGAATCACCGGCCTGAAGTTGAAAGCGCAGAGTCCGCTGCAGCCGACGTTCAACATTGAGTTGGCTAATGGGGCTCAAGGCTACATTCCGCCTCCCGAGCAGCACGACTTGGGTGGTTACACCACCTGGCCCGCTCGCACGGCGGGCCTGGAGGTGCAAGCCGAACCGAAAATTGTCGCTACGCTGTTGGCGCTGTTGGAAAAGGTGTCGGGAAAGCCGCGGCGGCCCGTAAGTGCGCCCTTTACCAAGTACGCTCGCGCCGTTGCCGCGTCCAAGCCGGCTGCGTTTTGGCGCTTTCACGAAATGTCGGGGCGGCGGGCCAAGGATGAAACGGGACAGCATCACGGGACGTTGGCTCCCGGTGTGGCGTTCTACTTGCCGGCTCAGTTGGCCGCGGGAGTCGACCAGCCGGAGGACTCCACACCGGCAGCCCGAGCCGTCCACTTTGCCGGCGGCTGGATGAAAGCCGAGGGGGTCGAGCTGGGAGATGCGTATACGGTCGAGTTCTGGTTCTGGAACGGTTTGCCGGCGGATGCTCGCGCCGTGACGGCCTACCTGTTCTCGCTCGGCCGCGAAGGAGACTCGCAAGCCGCCGGCGATCACTTGGGCATCGGCGGTACCCACGGGGATGGGAAGAACGCCGGGAAGCTGATCGTGTTCAACGGCAATCAGAAAAACCGGCTACTGGTGGGGCGGACCGTGATTCCGCTGAAGAGCTGGAACCATGTGGCGTTGGTCCGCAAGGGAAAGCGGGTTACCGTCTATTTGAACGGAGAGGCAACTCCCGAAATCGATGGCGAGCTGGAGGTTACGCGCGCGGCAGACGGCGAGACCGTCTTCGTGGGAAGCCGCTGCGACGGCTTCGCCTCCCTGGCGGGGATGATGACTGAAGTAGCGATCTATCGGCGGCCGCTCCCTGCAACGGAAATCGCCGGTCATGTGACGGCGGTCCGTCCTGCGCCTCGTCCCGAGCCTCCGCCCAGCTCTCCGGCCGATTCGTTGTCCGCGGTTCATGTACCAGACGGATATGCGGTGGAGCTGGTGGCGGCGGAACCGCTCACGATCGATCCGGTAGCGATTGCCTGGGGTGCAGACGGCAAATTGTGGGTCGCCGAAATGGCCGACTACCCCAACGGCATGGACGATCGGGGAAAACCGGGTGGACGGATTCGTTTCCTGGAAGACACCGACGGCGACGGCCGATATGACCGCTCCACGGTATTCCTCGAGGACATTCCTTTTCCCACGGGCGTGTTGCCTTGGCGCAGCGGCGTGTTGGTGACCGCCGCTCCCGAGTTGTTTTTCGCCGAGGACACCGACGGTGACGGCAAGGCGGACCGGCGCGAAGTGCTGTTCCGCGGTTTTCTCGAAGGCAATCAGCAGCTTCGCGTGAACGGGTTGCGGTGGGGACTGGATGGCTGGGTCTATTGCGCGAACGGCGCTCACCATCCCGGTTACGGTGCCGACCGTCGCATCGAGGCCGTGAAGACGGGAGCGACCGTGGCGTTGGGAAGTCGGGACTTTCGTTTTCGGCCCGATACGGGCGAGATCGATCCGCTATCCGGGCCGTCCCAATTCGGCCGCAATCGCGATGACTGGGGAAACTGGTTCGGTGAACAGAACAGCCATCCGTTGTGGCACTACGTGCTGGAAGACCGCTACGTAAGGCGCAATCCTCATTTCGCCTCGCCCGATCCGCGAAAGCAGGTGGTCGTTCCCGCCAATCCGCGCGTCTATCCTGCCAAGTCGCCTCAGAAACGCTTTCACAGCTTTGAGCAATCGGGCCGCTTTACTTCGGCCTGTTCGGGAATCATCTATCGAGATCGTCTGCTGTTTGCCGACGGTATGCACACGTTTGCTTGTGAGCCGTTTCACAATGTCGTGCAACACAACATCGTGGAACGCGATGGCGTCAGTTTTCGGGCGCGGCGGGATCCCGCCGAGGGAGCCATCGACTTCTTCGCTTCGCGCGATCGTTGGTGCCGTCCCGTGATGGTGCGCACCGGACCGGGCGGCGCATTGTGGGTCGTCGACATGTACCGCTACATGATCGAGCATCCTCAATGGCTGACTCCGGAGGGCCGCGAGGAGCTTCGCCCGTTTTATCGTTCGGGAGACGACCGCGGCCGGATCTACCGCGTCTATCCAGAGGGCAAGCGTCCGGCTGCCATGCCCGACCTCACGCAACTGCCCACTGCATCGCTCGTGGAGCGACTGGCTTCGGCCAGCGGCACCCTCCGCGATCTGGTTTCTCAGGTTCTGGTGTGGAGAGGTGACCACGCGGCCGTCGAGCCGCTGAAGCAAATGGCGAGTGGCCACTCCCGGCCGCTGGCTCGGCTCCACGCCCTTTGCATACTCGATTTGCTGGATGCTTTGCCTGTCGAGCTGATCACGGCGGCCATGAGTGACACCCATCCCGGCATCCGGCGGTGGGCCATTCGTTTGGCCGAATCCCGGGGCTCGCGGCATCCGGAGCTGGTGGCGGCCGCCGCACGCCTGGCCGACGATCCGGATGCTCAAGTGCGATTGCAACTCGCCTGCACGCTGGGGCAATGGAACGATCCGGCCGCTTTCCGGGCGCTGGCGCAGATCGCCATGCGAGACGGAAACGACCGCTATCTTGGCGCGGCGGTGATGAGTTCGATTCGCAAGGAGAATGTCGGCGACGTGCTGGAAGCAGTGGTTCGATCGGTCGGCGCAAGCGACCAGCCCGCGGGAGTCCCCAATCCGTTGATCGGGCGCCTGCTGGCGATGGCCATCGCGTTCGGCAATCGGCAGGCCACCGTGAAGGGAGCCGAAGCCATGTTGGAATTGCCCGCGTCGCGGTACCGGGCCTGGCAGTTCGCCACCATCGCCGGTCTGCTCGACGCGATGGATCGCAAGAAGCAGACACTCGGGAAATACTTCGATGCCCGCGACGCCGATCACCGGCAGTTGCTGGAAAAGCTCCGCACGCTGATCGAGCGAGCTGCGGACGTGGTGCAAGACGAGAGTGCCGCGCTGCCCGATCGCCTGGCTGCGGTTCGGTTGTTGGGCCGCTCGAGCGATCGTCGCGGCGAAGAGATCGACCGATTGGCGGAATTATTGTCACCGCAGTCACCTTTGGAGTTGCAGCAGGCGGCTGTGCGGCAACTGGCGACGCTGCCGGGCGACGGCGTGGCTGGTGCACTCCTGCGCGACTGGCCCGCTCATTCGCCCGGCCTGCGCAGAGAGATCCTGGCGGTGTTGACGACTCGAAAATCGTGGCTACGGGCGTTGCTCGATTCCATCGAGCAAGGCCACGTGACTCCGGCCGACATCGATGCCCGAACGAGAGAACTCTTGGAAGTGTACCGGGATGCCGGCATTCGCCAGCGGTTGGCCGGTTCGGGGAATGACGATCGAAGACGGGTGGTTCAGGAGTACCAGACGGTGCTCGAGCTGACCGGTTCGGTCGAGCGCGGGGCCGCGGTTTTCGAGAAGCAATGCGCGTCGTGTCACCGGCTTGGCGGCAAAGGCTACGAAATCGGCCCCAATCTGCAAGCACTCACGGACCGGCGGCCGGCCACGTTGCTCACCGCCATCCTCGATCCCAGTGCGTCGGTGGAGGGGAAGTATGTGACCTACGTGGCACTCACCGCCGACGGTCTCACCTTCAGTGGAGTTTTGGGAACCGAGACGGGAAACAGCATCACGTTGATCGAGCAGGACAACAAGCGGCATGTGATCCTGCGAAGTCGGCTGGAGGCGATCCGCAGCACGGGCAAGTCGCTGATGCCCGACGGCCTGGAAAAGGAGATGACTCGGCAGGATCTTGCCGACGTGATCGCCTATGTGCGAAGTCAGGCGAGCGGAAAGTGATCCGCAACGACCGCCGCGACCGCAGGCAGGTTGACAATTCCCCTGACCATCGTGAAGGATGGAGCCTTGCTTCTGGCCGGTCCGGGTCTGGGAACCGCCCGCCGGACACTCCCGTCGTGGAGTGCTCTGTGGGACCGGCTGTTTCTCACGGCCCCCCGCTCCGCTCGCCGCGGCTCCTGGCA
>JALSIV010000383.1 GCA_026989685.1 Pirellulaceae bacterium
GATCATTCGCATTGTCCACCGATTCCCTTCCCATTCCTCCGCTTTCTTGGGATTCTACCCATCGCTTTCGCACTTCCGCTTCGATTTCCGGTGCGATCCATGGCCGCCCCCTCAACCTGCGCAAAACTGCATCCACCTCAGCCTCTTCATTCAGCTCCCTGATCCTGCCGGGCAACACGACTTGCCATCCTTCCCTCGCGAAACTTTCGGGATAATCGCCATTCATCAGCGTAATACGAGTGCGAATGCATTCGTTCCAATGACATCTGCTCGCGAGTTCTAGTGCGACCTGCCTCTGCACACCGTTTGATTTACCGTCCTGTGACACGAGAGCCTCGCGCAATGGTCGTGGATGCGGCGGTGTCTCCAAGGAAACACGGTCGCCCAGCCTGCGGTGTTCGACGCCAGCCATCCGCCAACTGGCAAAAGATGCCAGTTGCGGATCACGCAACTCCCGCGGCAACTTCAACCACCCGTCACGCACCCCGAACAGAATCCCGGCAACAACATACTCTACGTCGCTCAACAATGGATGGGAGAATTCGAGCATCTCCATACAATGCTCGCGGAGGCAAAACAGTAGCAACGATCGTGAGAGCGTCCCTTTCTGCCGTTCGAGCAGTTCGGTGATCGTCCCATAGCCAAGGCCGTAACAATTGCCCATGTCCGCAATCAAACCTCGGAGCCGTTCCCGAAACCGGTCTTCCTTCAATTGGCCCAACTGGTCTTCCAGATATGCGAGAGCGACATCAACCGCCTGTTGCGGTTGCTGCTCCATCTGCATAGCAACCAGCGACTCGACGACACCCCAGAACAATCTTGCGCGAATATCCACTTCACCAGATATCGCCTGACCCATCAGCCAACCAGGAAGCTCAGCCAGGATGACGTCCTGGTGGACTCGATCGTTGTCGCTCGCGTCCGCAACGCCTGCGACGAGCCGATAAACGGCCATTCCCAGGTCGCTGCGGTTGGCCGTATAATACAACATGGCCAGCATGCCGCCGACGGCCTGCCCCAATGCGGGAGGCGCGTCATCATCCGCGGCGATCAATGAGCGTTCCTGTTGTTTCCGAGGGGGCCAGGCCACGTCAGTTGTCGTTGAAAACAGCGTTTCATCAACATCGAGCTGGTGCGGAGCCAAATCGACGTTCGATACGGTTCCGGCAGCCGCCTCGAACGCTTGCCGGTCGGCCGTCGAGCGAAAGGTGATACGGGACAGTGTCGTCAAGGGCAGCGGGGCGCGAACCAGAATCGCAATGTCGTCCCTCCCTTTTCTATTCAGTGGCGAGTCAAGCGTCCTTTCACTGCCGTCGCGTCGCAGCATGCGCACGCGTCCGGACATAGGGCTCAAATCGAATGATGCGATACATGGCAACAAATGCTTGCGTTCACTGGTAGCCTGAGTCAAGACGTCGGCCGGTATATAGGAAACCTCGCGGTTCCTGTATCGAAACAGAGGGATCCATCCTGGAACGGTACTCAGCGAATCGCAGTAATGCTTGCCTCGGAACCCGGCAGGCCCCATCACCATGCCGGCGGCCAACATGTAGAGCATGTTCTGATGGTTGGTTACCAGGTTCCAGATGTGCGTGTTCGTACGCCGCTGCGACCTCTTTGGAACGCCATGGTTCGCGAACATAATCTATTTCCTGACAAGGATGGCCGGATCCGCGGGCAACAGTTCATCCACCACGGGGCAGGGATCTCCGGTTCGGAGGAGGATCACCTGTTCACGGGCGCGCGCGATCATTACGTAGAACCTCGCTTTGAGTGCGTGCCGGTCGCGTTTGGGGCGGTGTTGGTCGATATCGGCCAGGATGGCGATGTCAAACTCCAGGCCTTTGCAGGACTGAGCGTTGATCACCATCAGGCCGCCGTGTTCAAAGTTCAACGATTTGGTCTGGCCGGAAGCGTACGTCTGGATGGGGGGCGTCCCATGGTCGAGCCGAGGACTGGCACGACGAAGCGCCGCGACGAATTTCTGCCGCACGTTATGGTCTGGAGTGATCATGCCGATCAGCTTCCGAGGATTGCGATCGCTCATTTGAAGGATGTGGTCGGCGATCTGTTCCAATGATCGGCCGCTCGCGCCGTACGTCCATAGCTCGGGTGTCGTCGCAGCAGACCGGCTACTCGGCAGGTCCGGCCGGGGACTGGCCGGGTCGGCCGGAAAAAAATGCTGGGCGAGAAGTGCGATTGGGCGTGTGTTCCGGTAGTTGATTCTCAACTCGATCGTGTCTTGCGTCTCGAGGGCGAGAACGTCCTCGATATCTTTCCGGGAACTGCACCGCTCAGGGTGGATTTGCTGATTCTGGTCCGCCGCCACGTAGAAATTCTCGAAGCCGAGACAGACCAGCGTCTCGTAGAAGGCCCGCGGCATATCCTGCCCCTCGTCGATCACCAGAAACTTGTCGCCATGATTCCGGACATCTGGCAGTGATTGAACGAGTTGTTTCACGGAATCCCAGTCGATCGGACGGTAATCTCCGGGACTTTCCGGCTCCAGTGTCGGAACGTCATTGAACAAGTATCTGATAATATCGCGAAACCAACTGTCCCAGGTCTTAGCAGAGAAAGCGTGATCGTTGCCGAATAGGTGTTGGTTCGAATGATGAAGCGTCCGGTTGTACACGAGCGTCCGGTAGGTTTTTCCGTCTTGTGCCAGACGGCGCGCCCGCAGCAGCGCCACTACCGACTTGCCGGTTCCCGGGCCACCGACGATCAGGTGTTGCCCTTCCATTGGCAGCGCCATTGCCTCGTCCTGATCCTTGTTCAGGTCCTGGATGCCGGGAAGCTTGAATCGGCGAGTGCGGTCGATGGCCATGATCACGACATTCCGAAGTAGGCAGGCAGCGGACTCGCTTCGTCGTCACTGACGAACATGCGGTCCAGAAGAGCATTGTCGAACTCGCAGGCGGGTTCGGGTACCAACGTACAAGCATGGCAGGCGGCGCGGTTGAGCAATCCCGGCCCTTGTCCATCATGGGCTTTGCATACAGGATCCAGCGAACACCAGCGGGAATGCTCCAGCGCTTGCACCAGAATACCCAGAAATCGCCGCGGCTCCGCCAATTCGGCCAATCCGCCCAAAGAACCGGCGATATCGGGTACGGCAACGTAAATCAGAATTCCCGCCATGGGTTCGGGAGGGCGGCTGCAGTAGATGCGCTCGTGCAGCCATGCCGCCGGATACCCGCCTTCAGCTTCGATCTGCCGCATCAAGAGATGCGACAGCGTATGCAACAACATAAACCTAGAAGTCAGTGGATTGGGAGTGTCGCGTCCCCATTGGACGAAGCGGGGCATCAATTCCTCCAGACGCTTCTCGACGACGTCGTCGCACTCCCATGTTCGGAGCCGGTCCTCGTCGAGAGCAAAAAAGATGCCTTCTCCATACAGCTCGATCGCCGGTAGCCAATCGGAGCGGCCGACAATGTCCGGAGGAACCGCCTCCTTTCCGCCCAGGCGAGTGAATCCCTGGAAAACCTTGATGGCCTTGAGACGATCGACGCGCACCAGGTGCTGAACTCCGCTTGCCATACTCCCTTGCCGAGCGCTCACGCTCTCCACCAGCACGCGCCACTCGTCACTCTTATTGCGATTCACAAAGTCCTCATCGTCCCGCTGATCCGGCAACTCTTCCAGGAATGCTCGGAACTCGTCTTCCCGTACCTGTCCGCGCGTTGGGTTTTCGCCATACAGCGGGTAGCCCCCAGCGATATCCTTCAACGCGTCTTCGATTTCCCCCGGCGTACACCGATACTCCGTTGCCAACGTGCGTAGAACACTCTTTCTCGCGAGTCGGGTCCGCGCGCCATCGATGCGGCGACGATCTTTGGTGTTGCGGTACAGGCGATCCACAACTGTGCCCTTGCGCACGCGCGATTCCGGTGGAATAACCAGCGCGGATTGACATTTCGGGCTGTAAACACGTGTGTCACTGATCGACAGTATTTGCGCCTTGTCCTCTTGCCCATCACCGTTTCCGATTGCGAGTGACACGTCATCGTTCTTCCCGAGCCATGGATGCCCGCACTTTTTGACCCACTTGAATTGCTCACCACCAGTGAACACTTTTCTTGCTTTGCAAGCGTCGCACTGAATGCGTTTCCCGTGGCCTTGTTTGTCCAGCAGCCGCAATTGGTCTTCAAGTTTGCATTGTGTCTGTTCGGGATCGCGCGCAGCAGAATGCGCTAGCCAACGCCACGGCACTTCGGAAAGGTAGCCATCGGGGTGCACAAGCACCCAGGGCACTTGCACGAGCTGAGGACGCCGTTCGCATTTCCGGCAGCGAGACTCGTGTCTCTCCGTGTCCTTCCGCCACGGCTTATAGTACAGGAAGCCACAGTTCGGACAGCGAGTCCAGAAGGGAAATCGCGTCGCCGGCACACAGACGCCTTCGATCCGGCCGTCTGCCAGTTCTCTGGCTACGGGCGGTTCGCGCAACTCTTCCTGGATTCCCAGTGCTGCACGTACTCGCTCCACATAAGCGATCGGCTTGCCGGCGGGAGCCCCCTGACGGTCTGTCCATCGCCGGGTATCCTGGACCACCACCAGCTCATTCGCCCCGTGCACAATGGAGCCGACGCTATTATGGCCGATCAGGTGGGAAAGTCGTATGGGAATCAGTTTGGGCGGAATATTCATAGCACCTTCAGCAGGACGCTGTTTTCGACGGAGCGCATTGAATGCAACGTGGGCCACAGGCCGCGAATCCGGTCGTCATGATTGTACAACAAGCGGTCACGCCCCGCTTCCTCATCGGGGACGTGATATTCCAACTGTCGTCGATCTTCCCGGCACCGCTTGATCTCCGCTCGCCATTGACCAACCAGATCGTCGATGTGGTTGCTCACATGGTCCGGATGTTCGGGAGCCGAGCGTCGACAGCGTCGTTTGAATTGTTCAACGGCCCTGGCCACGAGCGGCGACTCCGGATCGAAGTGCGCGGCTGCACGGTTCGCCAACAGGTCGAGTCTGCCGTGACGCATCACGATCACGAGCGCCGCATGCAGGGCGCGAACCCGAGCCTGATAGGTATAGGGGGTAACGCTCGTGGGCTCCACAAAACGGTAGAACGCTTCATGATAAGGGCGGAAACTCTCATAGTGTGAAAGGCTCCTCGCTTGTGCGCGATAATAGTTGGCGAACACGATACCGGGAACTTCGCCGCGGCCGATTCGGCTACTAGCCTGAATGTACTCCGCCGTAGTCAACGGCTGGCCGTTGATGACCATCAACGCCAGCCGATCGACGTCGAGCCCAACCGAAATCATATTGGTCGCCAGTACGGCGTCGAGACAGTTCTCCTCGTCGCTTCTGGTCCTGCGCAACTGAGTGAATACGGCGGCGTTTTCCACTGCCGTCTGCCGGCTGGTGAGTTGTTTCACGCGCGGTGTGAATCTCAGTGGCTTTTCTTCGGATTCTTCGGCCTTCGAGGGCTGTGCATCCGGAGAAGTACCCGACAACAACCGCAGAAAGTCTCGCACGTCGCTATCAAAAGCCGTGTGGCTGTTGGCGACCCCCTGCAGGCTTCCGTGATAGACGACTTGCGTCCACCAGGCGTCCAACAGTTCCGACTCGTCCACTTGCCGTTCGTCGGACTTACTCGCAAACAGCTCCAGCGGAGCAGCCAACAGTGTCGCCGCCAGCGGCGCCACGCACTGTTGGCGGTTCAACATCGGTGCCAGGTATCCCACGTAGAGTCGTCCGGGGCGGGCATCTGTCGGTTCGGACCGGGCGAAGTACGAATCGTCGCAGTCGAGTCCGGGCGGCGGAAACACCGCGATTTCGCGTCCATACAGACGTTTCACTTGCTGCTCCGCCATCCGGATGGTGGCAGTGGAGGCGATGTATTTCGGAAAGACTCCGCGCAATTGGAGCACGGTGTCGATCGCGGCCTCGTACAGCCCCGCCACCGATCCCAACGCTCCGGCGATCAAGTGCAACTCGTCTTGGATGATGAGTTCGGGAGGACGATATCGTTCACCGCCGAAAAACGCGTTGGCACGTTCTTCCCATGCCAGTCTCGCGAACTTGTCGACCGTGGCGACCAGCATCGTCGGAGGCTCCGAGTACAAAGCCTCGTCGACAACATTGCACGGCAACGCGCCGCCGGACGATCGACCGAAGTCGCAACGAGTATTCGAACAGAGAAAGCGAAAACGCCGTCGACTGCTGTCATAGTTTGTCGCGGGCTCGAAGCGCTGTCCGCACCAAGGACAATGGTCCAATACCAGCGGCGGTTGCTCGCCTTTTTCGCATGCCTCCTCCACCAATTTCGCGGCTCTTTGAAGCGAGTTCGGACTGGTAGCGTCCCCAACCCACATCCCAATCGTGATCGGGCTGGTCCCGAGATCATCGCGTTCCCGCCGAATCAACTCCAGCGCGCAAATCAGTCGAGTCGCGCGGATGAATTGGTCACGCGTCAGCAGCCGCAACGTATAGCGCATCAGGATCGCCGTGCCGCCCCCCGTATCGGAATGACGGAGCCTCCGGAGCGAGATCAGAAAGGCGACCAGGCCAAGGTACGCTTCGGTCTTCCCGCCGCCTGTCGGGAACCAGATCAGGTCAACCGTATCCCGAAATCCGCTGTCTTCGTTAGCCGTGGATTCCAAAGCGGTCAACAAGAACGCCAACTGAAAGGGACGCCACCGATAGGACTCGTCGCCTGCAGCCTCTTTGTCGGAGCCGTCGCCTCTGACATGCGCATGCTGACGCATCTGGTTCAACATGGCACGATTGGCGATGGCAAAAGCGAGCCGTGCTTGCGCGTTATCGCTCAACAGACGCAGGCCTGTCTGCATGCGCGATACGGCTGCGTCCATCCGCCCGACTATTCGCGTTGCAGCGGCCTGGTCATCCACCGGAAGATGAGCAATGGTCTCGCGCTGTTTGGCGATCCAGGCCGAATACTCATCGATGAATTCCGCCAACTCCGAAAGGACCGTGCTACGGTGATTGTCGATATCGGCCAACCGGCTCAATGACAGCACGGACCAGTCATGCGATCCCGTATCCGCTGTCATCTGCGGCACTTCCACCGACGGCATGGTCTCGGCCCGCAGTTCAAGGACTTGGCCTTCCTCCACTTCCCACGTGGCCGCGCAGCCGTGCCCGATGGCGTAGATGTGCCTCTTGGCGTACTGGAGTTCGATCTCCTGCTCTTCCTCGTCCAACAAGCTCCGATCGACGCGGGGATAGACACCGACTTCACCGGCGTCGATCACGCAGCGCAGACCGACTTCGAACAACGTCTTCTCAGCTCGCTCGTTCACGTATTCTCGGGCGGTCTGATCCCTTGAATCCTCGGCCGTCTGGACTACCGAAACTCTTTGCACATTGCAGAGAGACACGGTGACGATCCAACCGTGCTCGAAACGCCGCCACCGCACATCGACGCGCGCCCTTTCCTCGAGCTTGTGATAATTCTGACACGTCTCTTTTCCAGGACAGATGATGTTTTCGAAATCTTCGTCGTTGCCCTGTCCGGAAACCAGCTTTCTTCTCGTCCATTCATGCTTGAATCGCCCGGTCCTACTTCGATCCTCGTACTGATACTCGACGGCGCGACACAGCACCTGAAAACGAATCTCATCCCCTGTGATGAAAAACGACAATCCCAGCGACGATGGGGGAACGTATCGTCGCACGACGGCAGGTTCCGACTCACTCTCGCTTCCGGTCTCCGTCGCTCCCAAATCCTCGTCGATCGCATCATCTGTCTCAGAAGGGTCGATGCCTTCACCCCATTCAGTCGCGGGATAGAGCGCCCCGCAAGGAAAACGCTCAGTGGGCAACACACCCAATAGGACGTGCTCACCCTCCGGCGTCGGCTCCGGCGGTCCAATGAGTTGCCGGCGCACCCAGTCGACGAGTTTCTTTCTTGCTTCGACGTACATTCGCTCCCTGGTTCGCAGCGTGGCGAACACTCCCCTATTGCGTCGCGGATCGTCCGGCAAGATCGATTTTTCAAATCTTGAAGGAGGCAATGGTAGCTGTCAATGTGCTGATGGAAGCATGTTCATGCCGACCGGCAAATCCCGAGTTTTCTCCAGACGCGCGGTTCCGAAAGTGTCGGTGGCCGCTTCCAAGGCAGCCACCAGCGTGTCAGCGGTGCCGCCTCATCGGCTCTGGCCTCCTTCCTCGCGACTGCCATACCGGGATGCGCCATTTAATGCCCCACAGGTGTCCCAACGGAAGGTGCGGCTCCTGCAATACGGCCCCGAGGCACGCGGACCGGTCGCCGTCGTGCTATACTTCGAGCCGTTCGCTGGCTTCGGCGATGATCTGGCGAAATCGATCTTCGTCGATGTCGAGTGCCAGCGGGAGTAGGCGGAGGTCGGCCAACTGCGTTTCCGACAGGGGACCGCTGGCGCTGGCGACCAGAAACGCGCCGGCCACCATCTGCTCACGCTCTTCCCAAGTCAACTCGTCCGCGACCTGTCCGGCGTAGTGCGCCGCGGTGAGCTCACTCGACTGGAGAAACTCGATCTGCCGTTCGATCTGTTCGTTGGTCGGTTCGGGAGCCCCGATCGACGCCAAGAAACCCCGCAGAACCCGGACTTCCTCGTCGCTGGCCACGTCGTCGGCCAGCATCGTCAGCAACATCACACGAAAGATGTGCAGCAGCGCCGCGTTTCGACACTGGGCCTCCACTTGTTCGGGCGGCTGATCCGCCACCCAATGCTCGTACGGTTCCTTGCAGTTTTCACAGAGAACGAACTCGGCCGTTTTCCCCAGGGGAATGACGGGGATAAAGTAGAGGGTGACGAACGCACGGCGGATGCGGTGGCGATACGTCGTCTGTCTGCGACATCCGGGACAATAGAACACGCCGCGCTGGCGCCCCAATGTCAACTCGGTGGTGCCGATGATGATCATCCGTCAGTTCCCCGTATCTTCCAGATAAGTGTAGCCGCTCAGGCCCTCCTCGTAGAATCTCACGCATTCTCCCGCTTCTTGGTAGCTGAGCCGTCCATCATGGACGGCCTCTTCCACGGCCGACTGGATCCGCTCGAGCAAACTGTGGCGGGGAAAGGCGACATAATCCAGCACCTCTTCGACCGTGTCCCCTTTGATGGTCGCACGCAACTGCACCTTACCATCTTCTCCGAGTTCGACGTGCACAGCGTTGGTGTCGCCAAACAGGTTATGCAGGTCGCCGAGGATTTCCTGATAGGCTCCGACCAGAAAGGCGGCCATCAGATACGGTCGCCCGTCCAGCCGATGCAACGTCAGCGTCCGCTGGATGTCTCGGCGGTTGATGAAGCGGTCGATCTTGCCGTCCGAGTCGCATGTGATGTCCGCGAGGATGGCGGGCTGGTCGGGGCGTTCGTCCAGTCGGTGGATGGGCATCACGGGAAACAACTGATGGATGGCCCAACTGTCAGGCATCGATTGAAAGAGCGAGAAATTGCAGAAGTAGGTATGCGCTAGCATCTGGTCGAGTTTCTCCAGATCTTCGGGCACGTCTTCCAGCGAAGCGATCATGCGACGGATCTTGCGGCAAATCGCCCAAAAATAGGTCTCCCCTCGCACGCGGTCTTCCAGACTCATGTGCCCCGTGTTGAATAGACTCATCACCGTATCGAGCGCCTGCTGAGCATCATGAAAGGCTTCGACGGCATGCCGGAGGCGGACATCTTCGAATGATTCTTTGAGGATCTGCAGCGACGGTTCGGACTCCCGGACATCGAGGGAAGGCGGGTCCATTCCCGGTGCCGTCTGCCCGAGCACTTCGAAAACCAGCGCACAGTGATAGGCCACGGTGGCCCGGCCGCTCTCGGACAAGATGTGAGGATGCGCGACGCCCGCCGAGTCGCACACCGTCTGAATGTGGTAGACGACGTCGTTGGCGTATTCCTGCAACGTGTAGTTCATGCTGGAGGCGAAGCTGGTTCCCGAGCCGTCGTAGTCGACCCCCAGTCCGCCTCCGACGTCGATCGAATCGAGCGGAGCCCCCATCCGCACCAAGTTGACGTACATCCGCGCCGCTTCGTTGAGCGCCCGCTGGATATGGCGAATGTTGGTGACCTGGCTGCCCAAGTGGAAATGCAGCATCTTGAACGACTCGAGCATGTCGGCTTGCTTGAGCATGTCCAGCAGCTTGAGCAGTTCCCCGGCGGTGAGTCCGAACTTGG